>CABVBV010000122.1 GCA_902496595.1 uncultured Eubacteriales bacterium
GCTACGGCGTCGGCGTCCGTGTGGATGTAGTCGAGGAAGGCCTGGGCCGCCTCGGCCGCGCCTTCCGTGCCGCTCTTCATCACGGCGGCGGGGTAGATGACCTGGTCGCACATCTCCGGCGCGGCCTGATCCACGACGTTCAGCTCATAGGTGAAGGCGTCGGTGGCGTAGATGATGCCGCAGTCGACCGCGGCCTCCTTGACCTGGTTTGCGACTTCGGAGACGTTCGAGGCGTAAGTGACCTTGCCCGCGGACTCGAGGCCCGCGATGTCGATGCCCAGGTACTCGAGTATCTGCAGCGAGTACGCGCCGACGGGCACGTCGTCGTTGCCGAGGCACAAGAGGCTCAGCTTGTCTGTGGCGAGGTCGGAAAAGCTCTCGATGCCCGCCGGGTTGTCGTCAGGCACGGCGAGGACGACCTTGTTCTCCACGAGGTCTATGCGGCTCTCGGACACGACGTAGTCGAGGCCGTCGGTGTTGGTGCCGGTGGTGTCGGCGGCGTCGAGCTGGTTCATCTGCTTCTGCGCGGCGGAGATGAACAGGTCGCAGACCGCGCCCTCCTCTATCTGGGTCTTGAGCGTGCCCGAGGAGTCGAAGGTGAAGGTCAGGGTCACGTTCGGCGCGACTTCTTTGTAAAGCTCGGCGATCTCGGTCAGCGTGGCTTCCATAGAGGCGGCGGCAAAGACCACGACCTCAACCGGCTCTGAATCGTCGGTTTTCCCGCTCTCCTGGCCGCAGGCCGCAAGGGCGAAGACCATGCAGAGCGCCAGCAGCAGTGCAAGTAGCTTTTTCATTTCATGATGCTCCTTCTCAGACTTTAGTCCACCGCGACCATGACGGAGGTGGCCTTGATGACTGCTATGGCCGGCTTGCCGACCTCCAGGCCCAGCTCCTTGATGGAGGCCATGGAGATGGTGGCCGTGACGACGTTGCCGCCGCCTATGTCTATTTTGACTATGCCGTTCACAGCGCCCTCGTCTATGCCGACGACGGTGCCGCGAAGCTGGTTCCTTGCGCTCAGACGCATGATTTTCCCTCCTTTCCTGTGAGCGGAACGCTCAGTTGCCCTTGCCGAAGGGACAGATGGGGTAGCGGCAGTCGCCGCAGCCGAGGCAGAGGCCGCCGTTGCCGAGGGCCTTTATCTCGCTTCTCGTGACCCGCACTCCCGCGGCTATGCGCGGCAGCATGAGGTCGAACACCGTGGCCTTCGCGTACATGACGCAGCCGGGCAGGCCCATCACCGGCCTGCCGTCCTCAAAATAGCCCAGCAGGAACATCGCTCCCGGCAGCACCGGCGCACCGTAGCAGACTATCTCAGCCCCGGTGTCCTTTATGGCGCCCGGCGTCCTGTCGTCCGGGTCGACGCTCATGCCGCCCGTGCAGAGCACCATGTCCACGCCCTTCGCCTTGAAGTCCAGCACCGCCTTCGTTATCGCTTCCCGGTCGTCTCCAGGCAGGGCGTGCTCCGTGACCTCGATGCCGTAGGCGCGGAGCTTGTCGATTATGACCGGCGTGAAGGTGTCTTTGATGAGCCCCTTCGCCACCTCGCTGCCTGTGGTGACGAGGCCGCAGGTCTTCAGCACATAGGGCCTCAGCTTCAATATCGGCTCCGGCCCGGCGAGCTTCTCCGCCTCGCGGAGCTTCTCCTCCTCTATGACCAGCGGGATTATCCTCATGCCCGCGAGCTTCGCGCCCTTTTTAACGCCCGTGTTCGAGTGCCGCGTAGCTATCATCAGCTCGTCCTGCTCGTTGAGGGCGTTTAGTTTTGTTATGTCAACCTGAAACAGCCCGTCGCAGTCGGCTATGAGCTCAATCTTGCCCTCTTTGACAGGCGTGGGGTGCATATTTTCGCTCTGGCATATGACACGCAGGCGCTCCGCGGCGTCGTCCTCGTGCACCATGCCCTCGTCCTTCTCCCAGACGTAGATGTGCTCCTTGCCCATCGAGAGCAGAACCGGCACGTCCTCCTCCGTGACGACGTGGCCCTTTCTGAACCTTGCATCCTTCGTCACCCCGACGATTATCTGCGTCATGTCGTGACATAATACGTGCCCGACAGCCTCCTGCACTGGTATGAGCTTCAAGCCGAAAACCTCCGATCTTCCACAACTTCACTACGAATATAACACGCCTTCAACCAAATTGCAACAAAAAACAACTCGCATTTAAAAGATATTCGATGCGACTTGCAATAGAAAATAAGTAACATAATTATGTAAACCAGTAATAAAATAAGCCGCCGCCGGTCTGCCGGGGGAACCCAGCAGACCGGCGGCGGCCGGTGGAACGCTATGTAAGCTCAGATGCTGTTCAAGACTTCGTCAAGCAGTTCTCTGGCCCTGGCAAGGATGAGCTCCAGCCCGTCCTTCCCGGGTTCCTCGTAGTGGATGCCGCAGACGACGGTGACGGTAGCACCGAGCTTTTTTGAGAGGGCCTCTGCGAACATATCGCTGACCACATCGTCCCTGTGCCCGGGCAAAAGCAGAGTCCTCAGCACCGGCTCTCCGCTGTCCGTATAGGCCACGCTGACGCTGCCGATGTGCGGGGCGCAGCCTCCGGTTATTTTGACCAACGTGTCGTTGCCGCAGCCGGAGAGCGCGACATTGATCGGGAAGCCGAGGGCGTCCCGCCTGAATACAAGCTGTTCCAAACTAATCCTCCCCATCCGTGCCGCGACCATTTTTCTTGGCGCCGAAGGGCCAGACCCTGTTCTTGTCCACTAGCCCGATGACCACAAGCGCCAGACCCAGGCATATGCCCAGGACAGACCTGAATGTGTTTCCGACAGAGAACATCCCGCCTACGCACAACAGCGTCCCGCATATCACAAGCACGATGTCAGTTGCCTTTTCCACGGCGAACCTCCAAACTCAAATTGCGTTGACATAATATCACATAATCAGCTGTTATGCAAGCCCTTCCACAACGCTGACATACTTGATGCCGAGTTTCTCCATGAGTTTTGCAGCTTCCGGGCTGATCCTCTCCCCACAGATGGCTATGGGAATGGCCGGAGGGCAGCTCACCGCAACGTCCGCGCACACCCTGCCTGCGCAGGAGCCGACGGGTACGAGCTCCTTTTTCGAGAGCAGCGCCTCCCTGGGAGAAAGCAGCCGCTCCCCGGGCCCAGGCAGGATTGATGGCTGCTGAAGCCCGGGAACTCGGCGGCCCAGGGCTTTTTTTATTAAGGAATAGGCTCCGTCGTTGAGCTCCGGTGTGAACATGAGCACCAGCCAGTCTTCATCCGCATACTCCGGCTCGGCCCTGTATTCCCGGAGCAGCGAGGCCAGCTCGAAGCCGGAACTTCCAAACTCGTGCGCAGGGATGGCGAGTTTCAGCGGATCTCCGACGGAAGGGGAGAGCCCGAGCTCACCGGACAGCTCCATAACTTTCGCCGCCGTTTCGCGTATCCGTTCATAATAGCCCTCGGCAATGCGCAAATTGAGGAGATCCAGAGACTGCAGTATTAGATACGAAGGGCTAGAAGAGCCGAATACTGAAAGGGAGCGCCGCGCCTCCTCCTCATACCCGGCCGGCGCGCTCCGCGAGACGTGCAGATATGCTCCACCGGTGAGCACTGGCAGCGTCTTGTGGGCCGAGTCGCAGCACATATCCGCTCCCAGATCCAGTGGATGCTTTGATGGCGATAAAAATTTCAGATAAGCCCCATGGGCGTTGTCCACCAGAAGCGGCACACCAAAGCTGTGACACAGCTCCGCCAGCGCCTCAATGTCCTGTACGCCGCCGAGATAATCTGGAGATGTTATGTAAACCGCAAACGGCCTATCCACGCGCTCCAGTTCGCGCCTGAGCGACTCGGGGGAGATGGGGCAGGAGCAGATAGGGGAGGGGTCGTCCGGAAAGAGCCAGACAGGTTCCAGCCCAAGCAGGGCGCAGCCGTGGAGAAAGCTCTTGTGGGCGTTTCTGGCGGAGATGATGCGCTCCGAGGCCCCCTGCGGCCTGAAGGTGTACGCTAGGTGCAGCATGGCCTTGACACACTGGGAGCTGCCCCCGGTCGAATAGAAAGTGTGCCTGGAGCCGAAGAGCTCTTTGGCATTATTCTCGCTTTCGAGGATAACGCCCTCAGGGCAGGAGAGATCGTCCGCGCCGTAGACCTCGGTGATGTCGAGCGCCTCGCAGCCGAGCGGGCCCGTTCCCTTATGTCCGGGCATATGGAAGCGGAACCCGCAGCTTTTTGCGTACATCTCCACGAAGTCGCAAATAGGCGTCAGCATTGTTCGCCACCCATTTCAATCATAGCCTGGAGCATGATGGCGCACTCGATGCGCTTTTTGAATAGGCGGCAGCCGTACTCGTAGACTCCTCCGATGCTGCCCGTGGCGTGGTAGCTGTTGGCGGCGCAGCCTCCTGAGCAGTAGAGCCTGGCCCAGCAGTCCTTACAGTCCGGGCGGGAATAGGCGTTGCAGCGCCTGAACTCGTCCTGCGCGGCGGTATTCGTGACACCGTCCCAGATATTGCCAAGGCTGTATTTCGGGTCGCCGACAAACTGGTGGCAGGGGAAGAGCTCGCCCCAGGGAGTGACGGCCATGTACTCCGTACCGCTGCCGCAGCCGGAGATGCGCTTGTAGACGCAGGGCCCGTGCTTGAGGTCTATCATGAAGTGATAGAAGGTGATGGGTTTGCCCTCTTTCCACCGCTTCAGCATATCCTTTGCGAGTATTTCGTACTGCTCGCAGAGAATAGGGAAGTCCTCCTCGGTGAGCGCACAGGGGTCGCCCGGAGCACAGACGACGGGCTCCATGCTCAGCTCCGTGAAGCCCAGGTCTGCCATATGGAAAAGGTCATTTGTGAAGTCCGGATTGTAATGCGTATAGGTGCCGCGCATATAATAGCTCTTGTCGCCTCTGGCGGCCACAAATCTCTGGAAATTCGGGACTATCCTGTCGTAACTGCCGTTGCCGGCGGCATCTACCCTGAAACGGTCGTTGACCTCCTTGCGGCCGTCGAGGGAGAGGACTACGTTGTGCATCTCTCGATTGCAGAACTCCGTCACTTCGTCATCGAGCAGGACACCGTTTGTTGTTAGAGTGAAGCGGAAGTTCTTGCCTGCGTCCTTCTCGATGGAGCGGGCGTAAGCCACGAGGTCTTTGACGACTTGCCAATTCATGAGCGGCTCGCCTCCGAAGAAGTCCACCTCGAGGTTCCGCCTCGAACCCGAGTTCTCAACCAGGAAATCGAGAGCCCGCTTTCCGACCTCGAAGCTCATGAGCGCCCTCTCCCCGTGATACTTGCCCTGGCTGGCGAAGCAGTAGGCGCAGTTCAGGTTGCAGCTGTGAGCGACATGAAGACAGAGGGCCTTTATGACCTTCGAGTTCTCCTTGTACTCTCCGGCAAGCTGCTCGTAGTCGTCGGGGGTAAAGAGCTTGTGCTCGCCCTCGAGTGCGGCAATATCGGAGAGGCACTCCAGCACGTCCTCACGCGAGATATCCGTGTAACGCCCCGTTATCTCGGAGCAGATCTCTTCCACGCCGCGGGACTTGTACATACCGATAATGTCGTATGCAATGTCGTCAACTATATGTACTGAGCCTGAGCAGGTGTCCAGGACAATATCGCAGCCGTTCAGCTTGTATTGATGTACCAAAGGAAAAACCCCCTTCAAACAGCATAAAAAAGCGCCGCCTCTGAGTGAGACGGCGCCGGATACACCGTGCGCTTATTTCTTCTCGCAGGGCTGGTTGGCGACGCCGCAGCTGGTCTTGCAGGCCGACTGGCAGGAGGTCTGGCACTCGCCGCAGCCGCCGTTCTTCACGCTGGCGCAGAGATCACGGGTCTCAAGGGTCTTGATCCTCTTCATAATAATACTCCAATCATAAGTGCAGTAAGCACGGATTTACATTTATATAGACTAAAACATTGCGCCCACAATGTCAAGACCTTATTAACAAGACCTTATGAAAAAGCCGCGGCCTCATAAGAAGGCCGCGGCTCTCGATTATGGGATTTAGGTTTACATAATTATGCACTTCTTCGGGCAGACGTCGTGGCAGGTGCCGCAGGCGACGCACTTGTCCTCGTCGAGCGTCCAGGTCTTGTTCGCCCTGTCGACGGTTATCGCACCGGCGGGGCATTTTTTGGCGCAGAGGGTGCAGTAGACGCATTTCGCCGGGTCGTTGACGGGCAGGCCGTCGTCCCTGGGTTTCGGGCCTTCGGCCGCCGGCTCCGCCGCCTCGCCGCAGGCTGCGGGCGGGGCCTTCTTGACCGGCTTCTTCTTGAGGTAAGTGCCGGTGACGACCAGGTCGTCCTCACACCTCGCTACCATGTGGTAGTCCTGTGTCAGCTCGATGGCGTGTTTCACGCAGAAGTCGGCGCAGGTGTTGCAGAAGGTGCAGGAGCCGAGGAAAAACTTCCTCGTTATGAGCTGGCCCTCCT
>CABVBV010000123.1 GCA_902496595.1 uncultured Eubacteriales bacterium
ACAGGGAGACGAACTACTCCAAGGACAAGAACCTCTGGCACCTCTCGCACGAGGGTCTCGACCTCGAGGACGCGGGCAACGAGCCGCAGTATGAGAAGAAGGGCTTCCTCGAGATGGGCGTCTCGCCCATCGACGCTCCGGACGTGCCGACCTATATAACGCTGGACTTCGAGGCGGGCGTGCCCGTGGCGCTCGACGGCGTGAAGATGAGCGCGAAGGACATCATCCTGAAGCTCAACGAGCTGGGCGGTGCGAACGGCATCGGGCTTCTGGACATCGTGGAGAACAGGCTCGTCGGCATGAAGTGCAGGGGTGTGTACGAGACGCCGGGCGGCACGATACTCTATGCGGCGCACAGCTATCTCGAGACGCTCTGCCTCGACAAGATGACGATGCACAAGAAGCAGGAGCTGGCCATCACCTTCGGCGAGCTGGTGTACGACGGCCAGTGGTACACGCCGCTCAGGGAGGCGCTCTCGGCCTTCGTGGACAAGACGCAGGAGCACGTGACCGGCAAGGTCAAGCTGGGGCTCTACAAGGGCAACGTGATAAAGGCCGGCGCGTGGAGCGACTGGAGCCTGTACTCCGAGGAGATCGCGACCTTCGGCGAGGATCACGTCTACGACCAGGCGGACTCCAAGGGCTTCATAAATCTGTTCGGGCTGCCGATAAAGGTGCAGGCGCAGGTTGACGCGAAGAACGCAAAGAAGTAAAATAGTATAGTTTGGCTTACACTGAAGGGCGGGGTCATACTCCGCCCTTCTCGGAATATGGGGGAAGTGACATGGAAAAGCTCTGGGCAGGGCGTGCGCACGGCTCGCTCGACAAGGCGGCGGACGATTTCAACTCGTCGATATCGACGGATCAGAGGATGTACCGCCAGGACATAGAAGGCAGTATGGCTCACGCCGCCATGCTGGCCAAGGCCGGCATCATCTCCACCGATGAGGGGCAGCGGCTCATAGGCGGCCTGGGCGGCATCCTTGCAGACATAGACGAGGGGAAGCTGGCGATAGACCCCGGCGCAGAGGACATACACAGTTTCGTCGAGGGAGTGCTCACCGAGAGGCTCGGCGACACGGGCCGGAAACTGCACACGGCCAGGAGCCGGAACGATCAGGTGGCGGTGGACACGAGGCTGTATCTTAGGGCCGAGGCGAAGGAGACGATTGGGCTTATAAAGCAGCTCATCAAAGCCATCTGCGCCCAGGCGGAGAAGAACGCGGACGCGGTGATGCCGGGCTACACCCATCTTCAGAGGGCGCAGCCTGTGACTTTTGCGCATCAGCTGCTGGCTTACGGCATGATGCTCTCGAGGGATATAGGCAGGATAGAGGACGCGGCGAAGCGGATGAACGTCTCCCCTCTCGGCGCCTGCGCCTTGGCCGGGACTACCCACGGCATCGACTGCGCCATGACGGCGGCGGCGCTAGGCTTTGACGGGCCTTTCCTGAACAGTCTCGACGCCGTGTCGGACAGGGACTTCTGTGTGGAGCTCTGCTCGGCGTTGGCGCTCACGATGACGCACCTATCGCGGCTTTCGGAGGAACTGATACTCTGGACTAGCTGGGAGTTCCGCTTCGTGGAGCTCTCGGACGCCTACACGACGGGCTCGTCCATCATGCCTCAGAAGAAGAACTCGGACATGGCGGAGCTGGTGCGCGGCAAGACGGGCCGGGTCTACGGCGACCTCATGACGCTGCTGACCATGCTCAAGGGCCTGCCCCTGGCGTACAACAAGGATATGCAGGAGGACAAGGAGGCCGTGTTCGACGCCTTCGACACGGTCAAGGCCTGCCTGGGGGTCTTCGCCCCGATGATAGAGACGATGACGGTCAGGAAAGAGAATATGCTCGCCGCTGCGAAGGGCGGCTTCATAAACGCCACCGACCTGGCGGACTGGCTGGCAAAGCGAGGCGTGCCCTTCAGAACTGCCTACAAGCTCACGGGCGAGATCGTGGCCTGGTGCGTTGACAACGGCAAAAGTCTGGAGGACATGAGCCTTGAGGAATACAAGAGTTTCTCCGAAGTCTTTGATGAGAGCCTCTACGGCGACATCTCGGTCGCGGCCTGTGTGGCCAAGCGCACCTCGCCCGGAGGCGCCTCTCCGGTCAATCTGACGGCTCAGCTGGAATTTTTGAAGAGGGTGACGGAATGACGAAGGTATTCATAGACGGCAGCGCGGGCACGGCCGGGCTGCGCATAAGGGAACGGCTCGAGGGACGGCCCGAGCTGGACATCATCACCCTCTCAGGAGAGGCGAGGAAAGACCCGAAGGCTCGGCGCGAGGCGCTCAACTCCTGCGAGCTGGCGGTGCTCTGCCTTCCCGACGCCGCGAGCCGCGAGGCCGTGGCGATGATAGAAAACCCGGCGGTGCGCGTGGTGGACACTTCGACGGCGCACAGGGTCGCGCCCGGCTGGGCCTACGGCTTCCCGGAGCTCTCCGAAGCCAGGCGCGAGGCGATAAGAAACGGCAGGCGCGTGGCCTCCCCCGGCTGCCACGCGGGCGGCTTCATCGTGCTGGTGCAGCCGCTCATAGAGGCCGGGCTGCTCCCGGCCTCGGCGAAGCTCTGCTGCCACTCGCTCACCGGCTACTCCGGCGGCGGCAAGGGCATGATAGCCGACTACGAGGCCCCGGGCAGGGACGTGAAGTTCGACTCAGCGAGGCCCTACGGCCTCTCTCAGACCCACAAGCACCTGCCGGAGATGACCGGCATCACGGGTCTCGAGGCCGCGCCCGTCTTCTGCCCCATCGTGGCGGACTTCTACTGCGGCATGGTCGTGACGGTTCCGATATTCAAAGAGCAGCTGAATGCCGGTTACGGCATCGAGGACGTGAAGGCCTGCTACGCGGCGAAGTTCCGGGGGCCGATCGTCAAATATACCGAGGCCATGGACGAGGGCGGGTTCATCGACTCGAACACGCTCGCGGGCAGGGACACGATGGAGGTCGCGGTCTTCGGCAATGAGGAGCGGATGCTGCTGGTCTCGCGCTTCGACAATCTCGGCAAGGGCGCCTCGGGCGCGGCCGTGCAGTGCATAAACCTGATGCTCGGCATGGACGAGACCGCGGGCCTCGTGCTCTGAGAAGGGGAGGAACTTGAAAATGACTGACATAAAGCTCATAGAAGGCGGCGTGTGCGCCGCGCAGGGCTTCACCGGAGCCGGAATACACTGCGGCATCAGGAAGAACCGCTCGAAGCGCGACCTCGCGCTCATACTCAGCAGCGTGCCGGCCTCGGCTGCGGCGGTGTACACGACGAATCTCGTGAAGGGCGCGCCGCTCGAGGTGACGAAAAAGCACCTGGAGAACGGCACCGCGAGGGCAGTCATCTGCAACAGCGGCAACGCCAACACCTGCAACGCCGACGGCATCGAGATAGCCGAGACCACCTGCGCTCTGCTCGCCTCGGAGCTGGACATCGCGCCCGAGGACGTCATCGTCGCCTCCACCGGCGTCATCGGCCAGAGGATGAGCATAGAGCCCTTCAAGTCCGGCATACCGGAGCTGTGCAGGGCGCTCGGAAAGAACAGCCATGACGTCGGCGAGGCCATAATGACCACCGACACGAAGCTCAAGGAGGCCGCGGTGGAGTTCACCGTCGGCGGCAAGACCTGCAAGCTCGGCGGCATAGCCAAGGGCAGCGGCATGATACACCCGAACATGGCGACGATGCTGGTCTTCATCACCACGGACTGCGCCATCTCTCCCGAGATGCTCAAAAAGGCCCTCTCCGCCGACGTGCAGGAGACCTTCAACATGATAAGCGTGGACGGGGACACCTCGACGAACGACATGGTCTCCGTCATGGCAAACGGCCTCGCTGGGAACGCGGAGATCGTGTCCGAGGGCGAGGACTTCGAGAGCTTCATGAAAGCCCTCAACACCGTGACGGTGTATCTCTGCCGCTGCATAGCCGGCGACGGCGAGGGGGCGACCAAGCTGCTCGAGTGCTCCGTGACCGGCGCGAAGGATAAGCAGGCGGCGAAGACCGTGGCGAGGGCCGTCATCTGCTCCTCGCTCCTCAAGGCCGCGATGTTCGGCGCGGACGCGAACTGGGGCAGGGTGCTCTGCGCGGTGGGCTACTCCGGCGCGGAGGTCGACATACACAAGGTGGACGTGGCGTTCAGGTCGAAGGCCGGAACGGTCGCGGTCTGCAAGGACGGCGCGGGCATCGACTTCTCCGAGGACGAGGCCAAAAAGGTGCTCTCGGAGAGCGAAATTGACATACTCGTAGCGCTCGGCGACGGCTGCGCCTCGGCCACGGCCTGGGGCTGCGACCTCACCTACGATTACGTCAAAATCAACGGAGACTACAGGACTTGAGGAGAGAGGAAAAGCTATGGACGGAGAGATAATTAAGAGCAAAAGGGCGCAGGTGCTGGTGCAGGCCCTGCCCTATATCCAGCGCTACTGGAACCGCGTCGTCGTCATCAAATACGGCGGCCACGCCATGGAGAGCGAGGAGCTCAAGGCCCAGGTCATGGAGGACATCGTGCTCCTGCAGCTCGTGGGCGTGAAGGTCGTGCTCGTACACGGCGGCGGGCCGGAGATAAACGAGACGCTCAGCGCCATGAACGTGAAGACCGAGTTCGTGAACGGCCTGCGCGTGACGGACGCCGAGACCGCCCAGGTCGTCCAGATGGTGCTGGCCGGCAAGGTAGGCAAGAGCCTCGTGAACCTCATCGAGACCACGGGAGGAAAGGCCATGGGCATCTGCGGCATAGACGGCAGGATGGTCGAGGCCAAGCCCAAGAGCGCCGCGCTCGGCTACGTGGGCGACATCGTACACGTGAACGTCGAGCCCATCAAGGATCTGCTGGAGAAGGGCTATATCCCCGTCGTGTCGAGCCTCGGCTGCGACTCGGAGGGCAATGTGTACAATATCAACGCCGACACCATGGCGGCGCACATCTCCGGGGCCATGGGCGCGGAGTGCCTCATCTCCATGACCGACGTGCCGGGCATCATGGAAGACCCGAACGAGCCGGAGAGCCTCGTTCCGGTGGCGGATATAAACGACGCGGTGGAGCTTTTCCGGCGCGGCGTCATCAAGGGCGGCATGATACCCAAGGTCGAGAGCTGCATCGAGGCGCTGCTCTGCGGCGTGAAGAAGGTCTTCATCCTCGACGGGCGCATCCCGCACTCCATCCTGCTCGAGATGCTCACGGACGAAGGCAGCGGCACCATGATGGTGGGGGAGAAGAAATGAATACAAAGGAACTTGACGCCAAATACGTCGCGGGCACCTATGCCCGCTTCCCCGTCGTGCTCAAGGAGGGCAAAGGCTCCCTCATTTGGGACGAGGACGGGAAAGAATACATCGACATGGGCAGCGGCATCGCCGTGAACGCCTTCGGCGTGGCGGACGCGACCTGGGCCGCCGCCGTCTCGGCGCAGCTCGGGAAATTGCAGCACTGCTCGAACCTCTACTTCTCCGAGCCCTGCGCGAAGCTCGCCGCGGAACTCTGTGAGCGCACGGGCATGAAAAAGGTCTTCTTCGGCAACTCCGGCGCGGAGGCCAACGAGTGCGCCATAAAGGCCGCGAGGAAATACGCGGCGGACAAATACGGCCCGGAGCGGCACAAGATCGTCACGCTCATAAACAGCTTCCACGGGCGCACCATCGCCACCCTCACCGCCACGGGCCAGGACGCCATGCACAAGGACTTCAATCCCCTCCTGCCCGGCTTCCTCTACACTCCCGCGAACGATTGCGCGGCGCTCAAAGCGCTCGTCAACGAGCATGACGACATCGCGGCCTTCATGTTCGAGCTGGTGCAGGGCGAGGGCGGCGTCATGCCGCTGGAGCATGAGTTCGTGGACTGCATGGTCGAAATAGCGAAGGAGCGCGACATCCTGCTCGTCTGCGACGAGGTGCAGACCGGCAACGGCAGGACGGGCAGCCTCTACGCCTGGATGCAGTACGGCTTCAAGCCGGATATAATGAGCACGGCCAAGGGCCTGGGCGGCGGCCTGCCCATAGGCGCCTGCCTGTTCGGGGAGAAGACGGAGCACACGCTTTCGGCGGGCGACCACGGCTCGACCTTCGGCGGCAGCCCCGCCGTCTGCTCCGGCGCGCTGACGGTGCTCGAGAGGATAGACGACGCGCTGCTCGAGGACGTGAAGGCAAAGAGCGCATACCTGTTCGAGAGCTTCAAGGATAAGCCCGGCATCAAGGCGGTGTCCGGCATGGGCCTCATGATAGGGCTCGAGACCGAAAAGCCCGCGGGCGAGGTCGTCGCCGAGTGCATGAAAAACGGCGTCCTCGTGCTCACGGCCCACGGCAGGGTCAGGCTCCTGCCCGCGCTGAACATACCGATGGAGCTGGTGAAAAAGGCGGCCGAGGTCATAATCGCCGCCTGCGCCTGATGGGAGGTATTATCTGATG
>CABVBV010000124.1 GCA_902496595.1 uncultured Eubacteriales bacterium
ATGAACCAGATCCGTCAGCTGGCCGGTATGCGCGGCCTTATGGCTAACACCGCAGGCAAGACCATCGAGATCCCCATCAAGTCGAACTTCCGCGAAGGCCTGTCCGTCCTGGAGTACTTCGTCTCCAGCCGAGGCGCCCGCAAGGGCCTGGCCGATACCGCCCTGCGTACTGCGGACTCCGGCTACCTGACCCGTCGTCTGGTCGACGTCTCGCAGGACGTCATCATCCGCGAGGACGACTGCGGCACGCACGAGGGCGTCTGGGCCTCGGCAGTGTATGAGAAGGGGCAGGAAGTCCAGTCGCTGGCGGTCAGCATCCA
Source organism: uncultured Eubacteriales bacterium (assembly GCA_902496595.1). Classification (GTDB taxonomy): domain Bacteria; phylum Bacillota; class Clostridia; order Oscillospirales; family Oscillospiraceae; genus Scatomorpha. The sequence goes on from CABVBV010000124.1 coordinate 321, forward strand.
CGGCAGATATCCGGCTGTGCCGGTGGTCGATCCGCTGACCGGAGAGGTCATATTCGGCACCGACCATATGCTCATGCCCGAAGATGCGGCGATCCTCAAGGCGCACGGAATTGAAAAAGTCCTCATCCGCAGCGTACTGGCCTGCGAGGCCAAGAGCGGCGTGTGTGCGAAGTGCTACGGCATAAACCTGGCCGTCGGCCAGCCGGTGAACCCGGGCGAGGCTGTCGGCGTCATTGCGGCGCAGTCCATAGGCGAGCCCGGCACCCAGCTCACGATGCGAACCTTCCACACCGGCGGCGTCGCCGGCGACGATATCACCCAGGGTCTTCCCAGGGTCGAGGAGCTCTTCGAGGCCAGAAAGCCGAAGAAGATGGCAGTCCTCAGCGAGATCAGCGGCACCGTCTCAATCTCGGAGACGAGGAAGAACGCGGTGTTTGCCATTTCGGTCACGAACGAGGCCGATGGGGACACGAGGGTCTACACTGTACCCTACTCCGCCGGTATTCTTGTCTCGAACGGAGACCATGTTGACAAGGGCCAGGAGCTGACCGCAGGTGCGCTCAACCCGCACGACGTACTGAGTATCCGCGGCATCGACGACGACGAGTTCGGACGTCAGGGCGTGCGGAACTATCTGGTGCAGGAGGTACAGAAGGTGTACCGCCAGCAGGGCGTCGATATCAACGACAAGCACATCGAGGTCATTGTCCGCCAGATGATGCGCAAGGTACGTGTCGAGGACGCGGGCGACACGAAGCTGCTCTCCGGAGCGACCGTGGACGTATCCGAGCTCAAGACCGCTAACGAGGAAGTCAGGAACCGTATGGCTGCGGGTGAGACCGGTGAGAACGGCGAGCCGCTGCGCGAGGCCACCTACACCCAACTGCTTATGGGCATCACGAAGGCCTCTCTCGCAACGGAGAGCTTCCTGTCCGCCGCCTCCTTCCAGGAGACGACAAAGGTGCTGACCGAGGCAGCGATAAAGGGCAAGGTAGACCATCTTGTCGGCCTCAAGGAAAACGTAATTATCGGCAAGCTCATCCCCGCCGGCTCCGGCCTCGCCACCTATCGGAACTTCGAGTCCGAGACTGACGAAGAGATTGAGTCCGAGCCCGAAGAGTACGTAGACCTCTCCGTGCTCGTGAACCGCTCAAACGCTCTATAAAACAAAACAAAACCGGCCCGGAGCGCCTTGCTCCGGGCCGGTTTTGTCTGTCAAAGAAAGCGAGGCCCCCTGATGCAGTTATTATCCTGCTCAGGGGGTCTTCTGTAAAAACACTTTATGTGCCCAGGTACGCGGCCTTTATTGCTGGGTCGTTCAGGAGCTGTTTGCCCTGGCCGGTCATGGTTATGTTGCCGGTCTCGAGCACGTACCCTATGTCGGCAATTCGCAGTGCCATATTTGCATTCTGCTCTATCAGCAGTACGGTGACACCCATGCGGTTTATCTCCTTGATGATGTCGAAGATGCCCTTCACGACGATGGGCGCGAGGCCCAGCGAGGGTTCGTCCATCATGATGATCTTCGGCCGGCTCATGAGCGCCCTGCCGACTGCCAGCATCTGCTGTTCGCCTCCCGAGAGCGTGCCTGCCGCCTGCCAGGAGCGCTCCTTCAGCCTCGGGAAAAGCTCGTAGACCCAATTCAGATCTTGCGTGAGATCGTCTTTCCTCAGGTATGCGCCTATCCTCAGATTCTCCAGCACGGTGAGATCGGGAAACACCCTCCTGCCCTCCGGCACGAGCGTCACGCCCTTCGCCACTATCTTGTCCGGCGACAGGCCCGTTATATCCTCTCCCTGCAGGTGTATCCTGCCCTTGGCTGGCTTCACCAAGCCCGCTATCGTGCGCAGCGTCGTGCTCTTGCCTGCGCCGTTCGCGCCGATGAGGGTGACTATCTTGCGCTCCGGCACCTCGAAACTGATGCCCTTGACGGCCTCTATGCCGCCGTAGCTGACTTTCAGCCCGTCGATTTTAAGCATCGTCCGACACCCCCAAGTAAGCCTCTATGACCTTCGGGTCGTTCTGCACCTGCGCGGGCGTGCCCTGCGCGATGAGCTTGCCGAAGTCCAGGACATAGATCCTGTCCGAAAACTGCATGACGAGATCCATATGGTGCTCTATCATGAACACGGTCAGATTGTGCGTCTCCTTTATCTGCACGATGAACTCACCGAGTTCCTTTGTCTCCTGCGGGTTCATGCCAGCGGCGGGCTCGTCCAGCAGCAACAGCTTCGGCTCGGTTGCCAGGGCCCTGGCGATCTCAAGCCTTCTCTGTATGCCGTAGGGCAGGCTGCCCGCGACCTCGTCCTTCAGGTGGCCCAGGTTCTGCTCCTCGAGCAGGGCCATGGCCTCCTCCTGCATTCTCTTTTCCTCAGTCCGGTTTATCCTGAATGTGGCGGAGAACACGTTCTGCTTCGCCCTCATATGCTTTGCGATGAGCACATTCTCAAGCACCGTCAACGAGGAAAACAGCCTGATATTCTGGAATGTCCTGGCTATGCCCAGCTCGGTTATCCTGTCAGGGGTGGGCGCGATGACCAGTCCTGTGAATTTATTGGCGTCTTCGCCCAGGTACGCCTTCCTCATTTTGCCCTGCGGGTGGTTTCTGACTATGTCCTTTCCCTCAAAGCTGACCTTGCCGTTCGTGGGCTGGTACACGCCCGTGACGCAGTTGAAAGCCGTGGTCTTGCCCGCGCCGTTGGGGCCTATGAGGGCCACTATCTCTCCCCTGTTGACCTCGAGAGAGAGGTCGTTCACGGCCACGACGCCGCCGAACTGCATGGTTATGTTCTGCAGGCTCAGCACATTTTCAAGCTTTTCGCTCATTTCGCGGCACCTCCCTCAGCCTGTGCCGCTGTGGGCGCTTTTTTTCGCTTTTTGAAGAGGTCGGAGAGCTCCTTCTGGCCCATGAGGCCCTTGCGGAAGAAGAGCACGACGACCATGATGATGACCGAGAACACGACCAGCCTGAAGCCGCTCCTGAACAGGCTCGACTGGATGCCGAGGAATTTGCCGCTGTCGAGGCCGCGCAGCCACCACTCGGAGCAGGCTATGAAGAGGAAGCTCGCGATGCAGCTGCCCGTCACGGAGCCAAGTCCGCCGAGCACGACGATGAGCAGTATCTCGTAGGTCATCGAAGACTTGAACTGTGTCGCCTGTATGGTGTTCATGAACATCGCCAGCAGCGCGCCGCCCACGCCTGCGAAGAAGCAGGAGATGCTGAAGGCCATCTGTTTGTGCCTGAAAAGCCTGATGCCCATGGCCTCGGCGGCGATCTCGTCCTCACGTATGGCCTTGAAGGCGCGGCCGTAGGACGAGTTTATGAGCAGCACGATTATGAGTATGCAGATGGACGCCACGAACACAGGCACGAAGGTCGCGAAGGACACCTGCGTGCCGCCGATGTTGAAGGTGAAGTCCGAGAGCCTGGTGTAGCCGCGCAGCACGTTCGAGCCGTTCGTGATAGGGCCGAACTTCTGCCACTGGAAGATGGCCTTGATTATCTCGGCAAAGCCCAGCGTGGCTATCGCAAGATAGTCGCTCTTGAGCCTGAGCACCGGAAGGCCGATGAGCCAGGCGAAAAACGCCGCCACGACGCCGGCGAGCAGCATCGCCAGCAGCGCACCGATTATCATGCCCGGCGCGGCCATGGCCTCCAGCCCGAAGATGCCGTTTATCGCCTCCTGGAAGGAGAAGTTGATTGCAGCGTCATAGTACTGGTACACGCCAGCGATGCTCTCCGACGGGATGGAGAAGATGGCGTAAGTGTACGCGCCTATGAGCATGAAGCCAGCCTGGCCGAGCGAGAAGAGGCCCGTGAAGCCGTTGAGCAGGTTCATCGACACCGCGACCAGCGCGTAGACCGCGCTCTTGCGCACGACGGTTATGAGCATATAAAACTTCGATGTGGCCGTGATGGCCTGATCCATCCAGATGCACAGCGCGTAGAGTATTATGAGGCAGGCCGCCGTTATGAGCAGCTTTGTGAGTTTCTTTTTCTTCGTATCCATGCTTCCGCCCTCCTCAGACCTTGTCCGTAGCCTTCTCGCCGAAGAGGCCGGTGGGCTTGAAGACGAGAATTATGATGAGCAGGACGAAAGTGAAGGCGTCCGCGAAGGTCGAGAGCCCGATGCCCGTCGGGATTACGCCGTAGGCCACGAGCAGGGTGTCGAGGCCCTTTATAATATTCTCGCAGATGCCGATGATGAACGCGCCTATGACAGCGCCGGGTATGGAGCCTATGCCGCCGAACACCGCCGCGACAAAGGCCTTCAGGCCGGGCATCGCGCCCACAGTCGGCGTGACGCCGGGGTAGTTCGTGAAAAACAGCATGGAGCCGATGGCCGCGAGGAAGGAGCCGATGATGAAGGTCATCGAGATGACGTTGTTTATCTTGATGCCCATGAGCGTGCTCGTCTCGAAGTCCTTTGCCACGGCGCGCATGGCCATGCCTATCTTCGTGTGGTTTATGAGCAGCACCAGCAGCACGACGAGTATGAGCGTCAGCACCGGCGTCACCAGCGTTACCATCTTTGTCGTCGCGCCGAAGATGCTCACAGTGTCGGAGACCCAGGGCATGGTCGGGTAGTTCTTGTTCAGGCCGCCGGTGATGTAGAGCGCGAGGTTCTGCAGCAGGTAGCTCACGCCTATGGCGCTTATCATGACGGACATCCTCGGCGCGGAGCGCAGGGGCTTGTAGGCCACGCGCTCTATGATGAAGCCCAGCAGCACCGTGAATACTATTACAAATGGTATCGCCAGCCACAGCGGCATCCAGGTCACCGCATATACCATCATGAGGCCCGCGACCATGAACACGTCGCCGTGGGCGAAGTTTATGAGTCTCAATATGCCGTAGACCATCGTGTAGCCGACGGCTATGAGCGCGTACTGCCCGCCGACGGAGATGCCGGAGAGCAGGTACGGCAACAGTTTATCAAAAAAGTCCATTGAGCGTCCTCCCCAATGCTCGCGCCGCCTCGAAAGCGCGGTCGCCGCGTTTGCCGCGTTTTCGACGCAGCGCAGGCAATATATCGGGGCTAAGGCGGAGGCTCACGCCCCCGCCCTTGCCCTTAAAAGTCTTCGCTTATCGTTTAAAATTACTCGATGCCCTGCTCGCCGATGAGGTCCCAAACAGCCGTCTCGGTGTTGCAGTACTTGATGTAGGCCACATTGCGGGTGGCATCCTTCGCGCCGTCGGCGAAGGCGATGTTGCCGGTAATGCCGTCGTAATTCACGCTCGGCAGAGCCTCAAGGACAGCCGCGGGGTCGGTGCTGCCTGCGGCCTTGATGGCCTCGAGCGCCACGTAGTAGGCGTCATAGCCCATGACGGACACAGCCGCGACCATGTCGTTGCCGCCGTTGTTCTCAAGGTTCACGCTGTCGGAGTTTATCCACTCCTTGAACGCGGCGTCGAACTCGGCGTTGCCGCCCTCCTGATAGAAGGTGGTGACATAGATCTTGACGTTGTCCTTGCCCTGGGCGGCTTTCACGATGACGTTGGAGTCCCAGGTGTCGCCGGCGAGGATGGGCATACCCAGATCCTGAGTCGCCGCCTGGTCGATGATGAGGGCAGCAGCCTCAGTGGAGACGGGGGCCACGAAGATGTCGCAGCCGTTGGACTTGGCGTTCGTGACGTAGCTGCTGTAATCGGAGGTGCCCTCCTGGAAGACCTCCTGCACGCAGTTCTCAGCGCCGAAGGCCTCGACGAAGTAGTTCACCAGGCCGACGGAGTAGTCGTCGCCCTGCTTGGCGAGGCAGTAGGCCTTGGTCGCGCCCAGCTCCTTGGCGTAGTTCGCCAGGACGGTGCCCTGGAAGGGGTCGATGAAGCAGATGCGGTAATATGTATCGCTGACCTGAGTGACCTGCGGGTTGGTGCAGGTGACGCCGATGGCGGGCACGCCCGCGTCGGAGAAGGTGGTGGCGGCCGCTATCGACACGCCGGAGCCGTAGGAGCCGAGCACGACGCTGCAGCCCTCGGCGATGAGGGTCTGGGCCGCGGAGACGGCCTTGTCGTTGCTGGACTGGTTATCGGCATAGACCAGCTCGACC
>CABVBV010000125.1 GCA_902496595.1 uncultured Eubacteriales bacterium
AGCAGGCCCACCGGCCTGCCGGCGCAGACCTCCACGGGGTCAACGTCCCACACGCTGGCCTGAATGTGCTCAGTGCGCGGGTGGTTCGTCTTGTGCATGAGTATCGCGTCCGGGTCATGGTTGATAGCGATATCGACCGGCCGCCCGGTCGCGAGCTCAATGCCCGTAGAAGCTCCGCCGCCTCCGGCGAAGCTGTCTACTATGAGTTCCGGCATCACCCCGCCCTCCCATTTTCCGCAAGCCAGGTCAAGCACTTGTTCAGGTTGGCCCGCAGCAAAAGGAAGGCCGCCTCGTTTCCTCCTGCGTCCGGGTGGGCGGATTTGGCGAGTTCCCTGTACCGCGCCTTGACGGCGCCAGTGTCCTCCGGCAGCCGCTCAAAGCCAAGAGCTCGGAAGCACTCGGGAATATCCGCCGCCGCGGAGAGCGCGGGCACGCCGGCCATGAGCATATCCAGCGTGAATATGCCGTTCTCGATGGCCCGTGCAAGTCCCTCCAGTGCGAGCACTATCTGTGCAAACAGGTCCGTCACGTTGCTCAGTCCGCTGCTTTCTGCGCTCTTGTCAATGGAATTCTCAAAGCGATACGCCCGCCCCGCATATACCATCTGCACCCAGCAGCCGCGGCGGCTCCAGTCGTAGTCGTACGCCTGCACCCCGAGCCTTCCCATAACGCGCCCCAGTTTCTGCTCGTACTCCTCGCGCGACCCTTTGTATTTACGTACCATCAGCCGCTCCTCCTTCAACAAATCCCAGCTCCAGCAGCAGCTCGTGCGGGACAGGGATCACTTCATAACGTGACTTGATCCGCCGTGTCTCGTCGCGTTCCGCCCACTCGTGGCTGAGCAGCACTCGTTCTCCGGCTGTGCCGAGGTGCAGATAATGCCGCTCGCCCTCCAGCGAGAACTGGAGCAGGCACGCCCCGCTCGGGTATCGCGCAAAGCGCTGCCCGCCTCTCTGCCCTGTTTTAATGCCGTAATTCTCAGCAAGGCGCAGCATCCTCGCCGGAGTAATATTAAGCCTCCGCCCCGCCGCATCCATGCTCGTCACCCGTACCCGTGTCGCCAAACCAGTCACGGCTCTCAAGCCAGGCCCATACTGGCCCAGGCTCGTCCGCCCGGCCAAGGCGGACGGCGAGGCCCGATTCCCGGTCGCGAAGTATCGCGCAGCCCGTCTCCAGATACGCCGCGCAGTTGCAGTCCCGCAGCCCCCAGCCGGTCCCGACCCCAAAAACGCGCCGGTCAAGCGTTTGGATAAGCTGCTGTGCGCCCAGCCTAAGCGGGAGCACAGCGCAGGCCTGCGGCGCGAAGTTGTCGTTCATGTAGCCGCTGAATTCCTCGCCGAAAACCGCGTCCTGCATTCCTTGGGCAGTCCAGCCGTTTTCCCCTTTTAAGACGCTTATGCAGTCGCCGCTCCCGGGCAGATATCCCAGGACTTCCACGAGAGCCGCAAGCACGAGCTTTGGCGGCTCCTTCATCACGTCAAATTGCAGGTACGCGGCCCAGTCGGCCCCGATGAGCTCCATGCGCCCGCCAATTACCCGCAGCCGGAAGCCTACGGCGCCGGCGCTCTTGAGCGCCCGTGCAAGCCGCTTCTCATTTATTATCATTTCCGCCCTCATTCGCCGCCTTGTTTGGCGGCCATCCGTTGTAATTGCGCCAGTTGGCTATCTTGATAGGCGGCACGCCAAGCCTGTCCGCTATCTGCCTGTCCGTGAGCCCCTGCTTGTACAGTTCCCTGCGCAGGTCATATTCCGGGGTCCGTGCGCTGTTTATGGGCAGCTCATTTACCCTGCGCCAATGCTGTACCGAGCTCACTCCCGTGCCGCAGCCCTGAGCGATCTCTGCATCGGTACAGCCGGCCTTATAGAGTTCCAGGCGGCGCGCGTTCAGCTTGGCCCGCTTTTCCATAGTTTCAGCAAATCTCAACCGGCCGCGGACCTCATCGGCTATCTGCTTGCGCATCTTATTTCCACGAGGCCCCAGCTCCCGGCATCGGCAGCCGTCCCCGCTGGGCTCGCCCATTGTATACGCCCTGCTCACTCGCCGGTTCAGGCAGTACAGGCAGGCGATGAGATCCTCATCAAGATGTATGCACCCGATGCAGTACTCAGTTATCATCGTCCGTATCATCCCCGAGCAGCTTTATCCGCTTGCCTGTGTAGCGGCAGTATTCATGCTCGATCCTCGCCCCGGCGGAGGTCTCCCAGTCCGGCAGGAAGATAATCAGATCTGCACTGTCTATCATTGCGAGGCATATGCGCATATAGTCCGCGCTCTTCATGCCCTCGGGCAGGTGCGCCGGATTCAGTACTATGTGTCCCTCGTTCTTCTGCTCCATGTGCGCGGAAAGAAACTTGCGTTTATACTCTGGGTCTCCCGTGATTTTTCCCGCTATGTATACCTTCAGCGGCGCCACCGCCGCGGTCTGTATCGCAGTCATGCTCTCACCTCAAAACAGTCTTGTCTGGCGTTCTTCGGCTTCGCGCAGCGCCGCCTGCTCAGCGGCCCGCGCCTCTGCTCGGAGCCGCCGTTCTTCCGCCACAGCGCGATCACGCAATACCCGCTCGTGAATAAGCTGCTCAAGCGGACTGCGTTTCCGCTCTCCGCTTGGAGGCTTAACCTGCTTACTTCGGCATCGTCCCCAGTGCGGCACATAACCGCTGCCTTGCGGCACTGCAGGATGTCCCTCCAGAGTCCCTCGCTCATATGTGCCGTTGCGCTGGTAGAACATAAGCGGCCCATTATCGTCCGGCCAGTAGAAAATTGGCTCCGCTTCGCAGGGCATATTTTTCCCTGATTTCGTGCGGATGAATACGAGGGGCTTGCCGCACTCGCGGCACGGGACCTCAAACTGTTCAAGCCTCGCCACAGTTGGCCGCTCCTTTCACTCTCTTTGTTCGGCACTCATGGGCAATTGGCAGCCAGCGCACGCCCCAAACCTTCGCCGCCGCGATGATGGCGCGCAGCCTGTCCTCCGCCTCGACCTCCACGTCCTCATAGAGGTCATGCCGCACCTCCCATCTGTCCACGCCGATCACCTGCCAAAGAGCCGCGAGAGCAGCGAAGAGCGCGGTTTTTCGGTTTCTATTTCCGAAAAGTCCGCGTTTTTTGCCGTTTCGGCGGCCTCGTCAACAAGGCCGGGGAATTCTGTTTCCAGCGCTTTGAGCCCCCTTAGGACGCTGGCATATGTGCTTATCAGCGTTTGACGCCTGCCATGTATGCCGGTCAAGCAGTGCGCTTCTTCCGCACTGCCAAACGCCCCGATCACGCAGTCGCACTCCCGCTCAAGCAGCGGCTTGTCCTTGCCCTTTTCTCTGATAGTAACAATGTACATGTCCATTCCTCCGTCATCATATTTGCAAGCGGCTCAGCCGCTCACCACACTATGTGTGGGGTGCTGGTCATGCCGTCCACACATATCCATAGCAGAACACATGCGCCCCGATTTGACCCCATACCCTGTCATTCTCGGCACCTCGGGAGAAGTACAGCACCTCATACGGCACGACCTCAGTCTCAAACGCCGCGTCCACGGCCTCATAGTTGGTCTCAGTCGGCACCACGCTCCCAAGGAAGGGCGCAGTTGAAAACTGCCGCTCCTGGTATATGACCTCGCTCACCGTGTCCGGGAAGCTCGCGGAGCGCACGCGGTTGAGCACCACCTGGGCCACCGCGATCTGCCCCTCAAGCGTCTCCGTGTTCGCCTCGGCGTAGACCACGCGGGCGAGAAGTTCCCGCTCCTCCGCTGTGATTTCCTCATACCGCGGCTCAGGTTCTGTCACCGGCGGCGGCTCTGGAGTCTGAGGCTCGTGAGCCGCCACAGCCGGTGCCACTGCCATGCGAGCAAGGAGTTCTTTGGTGCTGTACACAGGCGCAGGCAGCTTCAATTCCGGCTCAGCATAATTAGCAAATGTGCGCACAAAAACCAGTGTCATCAATACCACGAGCAGTGCTGCCAACAGCAGTGCTCGTGCCACCCCGTTCCCACGTCGGCATGGACGGCGCTGCGGTTCGTCCAGCATCTCGCATACCTGCTCAGCCAGGTAAGTCTGCATCTCGTTTTCGTCATATGTATTCATGCCTATGCCCCTCTCAGTCCGCCAGCACGTAGCCGTACGGGCGTATTATCCTGTTGATGCCGCTGCGCATGCGCGAGCGTTCCTCCTCGGTCGTCGGCCGCCGGTGTACGATGCAGGTCGTGACACCCTGCTTTGGGCCATAGTCGTACCGCAATATGTACCCGTCCTCGGTGTCCTCTTTCGTGATTATCGGATATACAGGCTCCGCCACAGCCCTCACCTCCACCTTCAAGCCTATGTGTGCCCGCAGTTGCCCTATGCCTTGCCGTTCAGGCGCTCCCGTTCATAGCCTCGAACAGGTCGCAGCTGTCCTTCCAATTTGGGTGCTTGAATCCTCTGCCTCTTGGGCAGCAATGTCCGCGACTAATGGGGCTGAACGCGCCTGAAGCCGTAATAACGTAGTGTTGGTGGAAATTACGACAGTTTGCGCACACTTTATCGTTGTTGGAAATTTTGAAGCATTCTCGGGCCTCTTCCAGGGCCTTTTCTGCCGCTCCGAGAACAATGAACCGCGCTATTACTACCAGTGCTCTTACGTTTGGTGAATAAGTATCGCCCGTTCTCTTTGTCTCCTCTTTTTCAGTCTCCTCGTCCCAGCCCATCAGATGAGCCGCGTTTGTTTCCAAGGCGTGTGCAATCGGTTCCAGATACTTGGAAGGGATTTTCTCAATGTCGCCGTTTTCATATCGGTACACAGTTGCGCGCGACACTCCTAGCACCTTGGCAACCTCATCGACGGATATCTTTAAGCTTTTGCGCCGCTCCTTCATTCGTTCTCCAAATGTCTTTGGCATGGGCTTGTGAACCTCCTCTTGCTCTCTCGTCTTTTTTACTGCGCTAAGCTTTTACAGCGCGGAGAGCCGCATATTAAAACATTTGCCAACTTGTCCCATGAATGGTATTATTATTTGTTGATAAAAGCACCCAGGCAACGCCGAGCCAAGCCCCGCAAAAAAAGGGGAAGGTGTAACGACTGGACACGGGGCATCCCGCGTGGATGAAGGCACAGTCTGAACTCACGGGCGACCGTGAGAGGCAGGCAGAAATGACTTGCCCGCGCCGTCAGGCGAAGTAACAATATGGATGTCTAGCGTAAGTATGAACGATGACATTGGTTACATTTCCGGCATGCTTTCTGGTATTAGCACTGTCAACACACTTACAGCCATCATTATCAACCCCATAGATATTACTGGTGTAACATTAGCGAGCGAGGTGGTCACATCGCCCTGCCGCCCGGCGACGGGCGGTATGCACTCCGTAAATTCGGCGAAAATCTGGGTGCTCTTATCGACAAACTGGGCAAGCCTTGCTTAAATTTGTTCCATCCCGCCCGCGCTCATCCAGCGCGGGCTTTTTATTGCCGCCGCTCACGCCCTCACCTCCCCTCTTGTCCGCCTCCGTGCCCGGTGGTAAAATCATCCGGAAGGGAGGTGATAAAATGTCAGAATTTGAAGTTGCTGCAATAGCTGCTGTTGCAAGTGCCCTGCTGACCGGACTTTTTGCGTTTCTGAATGTGTTCTTTTCCAGCAGGGAAAGCAGGAAAATCAAGCTCATCGAGCTGAACTATCACGACGCAGCCGAAGCGTTCAGTGAGTATCTCTGCAAAAGCGGCGTAGTGCCGATGCCTGTCACCCCGGAGTATCTCGCTAAGTTAACCGGCAGCTTTGAACGTGCCAGCCTCTATGCCTCTGAACGGACGCGGCCCGTTCTCGAAAGGCACTTCCTCGCGGTCATACGCTCGCCCGAATCGCTCGAAGCAGATGAAACCGCTCATGCACTCAAGACAAATGAGCTCCGGGAAACTTTGCTTAAATCCATGCAGGGCGATTTGTCAGGAAAAGAAAACAGACGCAAGCAGCCGGGCATATAACAGGGCGACTATACCTGCGGTTATTACGGGGAGTTTTGCGCGCCATCCATCAAACCAGTCGAGGCTTGTTCTGCTGCTGCATAACGACATCCCAGCGAATGCCGTGGCCGCGATGATTTTAATGCCGCCCATCTGTGCGATAGTGCTGATTAGCCAGGCATATAAGGAGATATATATGAGGGCGGGTATTACGGTAAGCCTCGCCGCCCATCCTTCAAGCCGTTCCAGGCCTATAAGCATGCCGCATAAGGAAGCTCCCATAAAGAAGGCTGCTGCAGCGACTTTCAGGATTTCTGTTCCCGCCTCGCCGCTCACGCCCTCACCTCCTTACTG
>CABVBV010000126.1 GCA_902496595.1 uncultured Eubacteriales bacterium
AAGGCAGAAGAATGGGGCTCGCGCTCTGCGGCTCCTACTGCACATACGAAAAGGTGCTCAAAGAGGCCGAGCAGCTCGCAGAGGACTGGGAACTCACCGCTATCATGAGCGAGACCGCAGCCTGCACCGACAGCCGCTTCGGAGATGCGGCGGATTTCATCGGCAGGCTGGAGCGGCTCACAGGCAGGCCCGTCATGACGACGATCACCCAGGCGGAGCGCGTAGGCCCGGAGAAACTCTTCGACGTCCTGGTCATAGCTCCCTGCACCGGGGCCACGCTGGCCAGGCTCGCCGTGGGCTTGACTGATACCTCAGTCACCATGGCTGCAAAGAGCCACCTGAGGAACGGCAGGCCGGTGGTCGTGGCGCTTTCGACCAACGATGCGCTCTCGGGTTCGGCCGAGAGCATCGCCGCGCTGCTCAACCGCAAGAACTACTACTTCGTGCCCTTCGGTCAGGACGACCCGGAGGGGAAGCCGAACTCGCTGCAGGCCGATTTCAAGAGAATCCACGAGACGGCGCTCGCCGCCCTCGATGGACGGCAGCTCCAGCCTGTGCTGAAATAGCGCCTGTTCGGACTTTTGTAAAAGGGAGCCCTGCGGCTCCCTTTTTTATGGGGATTTAACAATAAAAATGCAGTAAGTGTATTTTCAATTTAATACAGTCGGTGTATAATGGTGTAGCCTTTGAAGGGCGCAAATACAAAACTGTTAAAAAGGAGAGTAGACATGAAAAAATTGCTATCGCTGTTCCTGGTTCTCGCTCTGGCGTTCTCGCTCTGCGTGGGCGTCCTGGCCGACGAGCCTGCGGCAGAGAACGAGCTTGCAGGCAAGATCGTCATCCTGCACACCAACGACGTGCACGGTGGCTACGACCAGGGCATCACCTATGCTGGCCTCGCAGCATATAAGGACGAGCTGCTGAAGAGCACCGAGTACGTCACGCTCGTTGATGCGGGCGACTTCTCCCAGGGTTCCACCATGGCCACCATGTCCAGCGGCGAGTACCTCGTCCAGCTCATGAACGCCGTAGGCTACGACTTTGTCGTTCCCGGCAACCATGAGTTCGACTACGGTATGGCCAAGGCCCTCGAGAACCTGAACGCGCTCGACGCCACCGTGCTGGCCTGCAACTTTGTAGACCTCAAGACCGACAAGCCGGTCTTCGACGCCTACAAGATCGTCAGCTACGGCGACACCAAGGTGGCTTTCGTGGGCATCAGCACTCCCGAGACCTACACCAAGTCCACCCCGACCTATTTCCAGGATGCAAACGGCAACTACATCTACAGCTTCTGTGAGGACGAGCTCTACGCCACCGTCCAGGCCTCCGTTGACGCCGCCATCGCCGAGGGCGCGAACTATGTCGTTGCCATCGGTCACATGGGCGTCGACGAGTCCAGCCAGCCCTGGACGAGCCGTGAGGTCATAGCCAACACCACCGGCATCGACGCCTTCATCGACGGCCACAGCCACAGCACCATCGCCGGAGAGACCGTCAAGAACAAGGCCGGTGAGGATGTCGTTCTGAACCAGACCGGCACCAAGCTCGCCAACGTCGGCCAGGTGGTTATCGACCCGAAGGCCGACACCGTGACTGCCAGCCTCGTCAGCGAGTATGACGGTGTTAACCAGACCGTCGCCGACCTCGTCGCCACGATAGAGGCCAGCTACAAGGAAGTCACGAGCGAGGTCGTTGCTAAGAGCGATGTCAAGCTCGTTGCCACCAACGAGGACGGCAGCTGGGCCGTCCGCAGCGGAGAGACCAACCTCGGCGACCTGGTCGCCGACGCCTACCGCGTGGTAATGGGCGCCGACATCGGCCTCATGAACGGCGGCGGCATCCGCGCCGACATTGAAGCCGGCGACGTGACCATCGAGGATATCCTGAACGTCATGACCTTCGGCAACATGGCCACGGTCGTCAAGGCCACCGGCCAGCAGATCCTGGACTGCCTCGAGATGGGCGCTTCCGCCTATCCCGGACTCTCCGGCGGCTTCACCCACGTCTCCGGCCTGACCTACACCATCGACCCCTCTGTTGAGAGCTCTGTTGTGAAGGACGCCCAGGGCAACTTCGCCTCGGTCGACGGCGAGTACCGCGTGAAGGACGTCAAGGTCGGCGGCGAAGCCCTCGACCTCGACAAAGTCTACACCGTGGCCTGCCACAGCTACTGGCTGACCGCCTACGGCGACGGCATGACCATGTTCAAGGGCGCCGAGATAGTCAGCGAGAAGCACGAGATCTACGTCGACAACGAGATGCTCCTCAAGTACATCACTGAGAACCTCAAGGGCGTCATCACCGCCGAGCAGTACGGCGAGCCCCAGGGCCGCATCACGATAGTTGAGGAAGCTCCCGTGTTCACCGACGTTGCCGAGAGCGCCTGGTATTACGAGGCTGTCATGGCCGCGTATGAGAAGGGCATCATGAACGGCACTGCGGAGGGCGTGTTCTCCCCGATGACCGAGGTCAACAGGGCGATGCTCGTGACCATGCTGTACCGTCTCGAGGGCGAGCCCGCTGTCGAGGGCAAGGTGTCCGAGGTCTTTACGGACTGCAAGGACGACGCTTACTACGCGAACGCCGTGCTCTGGGCCTATGAGAACGGCATAGTTTCCGGCCGCGGAGAGAGCACCTACGCTCCTCTTGCCACTCTGACGAGGCAGGAGATGGCGGTCATCCTGTACAACTACTCCGTGTTCAAGGGTGCGGAGAAGGTAGAAGAGGCCGAGCTGGCCTATGCCGACGCCGATGCGGTCGCCTCCTGGGCTAAGGACGCCGTGGCCTACTGCACCGACAGCGGACTGATGACCGGTGTCACCGACACCACCTTCAATCCCGCCGGCAGCGCCACCCGCGCCATGGGCGCGACCGTCATGGTTCGCATAGCAGACGCCGCCTGACAACAGGCTGAGCACTCAACCAGACATCGCAACGCCCCGGATGCTGTGCATCCGGGGCGGTTTTGCCTTTTCGGACTTCAGCCGAAGACTGCGGTGACACGAGCCCCACCGCCTGCGTTTTCGAGCACCAACCTGCCGTTGTGCCTGCGGCAAAGGATATCGCAGATATTAAGACCGAGGCCCAGGTGCTCGGAGCCGCTGCCCTCACCCTTGTAGAAGGGGCGGGAAGCCCTCTCCAGCCCCTCCTTCGTGAAGCCTCCTCCGTCATCGGTGATGCTCACGCGGAGCGCACCATCTATCGCCGTAAGCACGATGTCCACCTGTGTCCTCGCGTACCTTGCACTGTTTGATAGAATGTTGCCGCAGACCTGCATGACCACCTCAGCGTCCACATACGCCTCGTCTCCGGTGCAGGCGACGCTCACTTTGCGGCCGGTGAGCAGGATCTCGGCTGTATCTCTCAAGCTCTCGGCAACGTTCGAAAGCCGAGCTTTTTCCCTGCGGATCTCCACGTCCTCCATACGTTGAAGTTTGGACATGGCGTCCACGTAGCGGACAAGGCGTTCGATATGCGTCTGCATGACCTTCACGTCCGCCGCAGATTCACTGCCCTCGGGCAGCTCTGCCTCCAGCAGCGCAGCACGGCCTTTGAGCACGGTCAGCGGAGTTCTTAGGTCATGCGCGAAGGCGGCGTTGAGCCTGCGCCGTTCCTCCATCTGTGCCCAATGGTCTCGGTTCAGCTCGAGCAGAGAGGCACGCATTTTCTCAAAGGAGCCGCAGAGCCTGCCCAATTCGTTGCCGCAGGGCGGCTCAACCTTGAAGTCCAGATCGTTTTCCGCTATCTTTTCCGACGCGGCGTTCAGCAGCTCGATGGGGCGTTTGAGCTTTCTGCGGTAGAAGACGACGGCACAAAGGATGATGGCGCCGAGGTAGGACACGGGTATTGCCAGGGCCTGGAGCACGCGCATGGCGTATTCCAGAGCCTCGTCCTCCGGGCTGTACCCCGGCATTATGAGCAGGCCGCCCGTGTCGCTCACAAGCCTGCCCTCGCCGTAGGGCACGCTGCCGCGCCCGATCTCCTCGCCCCGGGCGTCGTAGATGACATAGACCTCGGCGTCGTCGGTGTAGAAGTACTCCACATACCCGTCCTCGGCGACGGGGATCTCCTCGGCCAAGGCGCGGTATTTGTTGTAGAGGTGTATGCGCGGCTCGTCCATCCAGTTTATGGCGACGGCGCAGGCAATGGTGGCGGCGACGGCGGTGACGACCATGTAGAGGACGAAGGAGACTCGCAGCGGTGCGTCGCGGAGCCGGCGCCTGCGCTCCGCCCCGGCTCTCACCTTGCCCAACGGTAGCCCACCCCCCACACGGTCTCGATGTACTGCCGCGTGCAGCCCGCGGCGGCGAATTTGGCGCGGATACGGCGCACGTGTTCGGAGATGACGGCGGAGTCGCCGTCCCCGTCCAGGCCCCAGACGCACTCGTAGATGCGCTCGCGGTCAAAGACCATGCCGGGATTCTGGGACAGGAACTCGACGATATCGAACTCCCTGCGGACGAGGCCCAGCTCATGTCCTGCCCAGGAGATCTTTCTATCTGAGTAATTGATGACCAATTCTCCCTCAAAGTGCAGCTCTGCAGCGGCTCCATGCCGTCTCTCCCTGCGGAGGTGGGCGTCCACCCTCGCTGAGAGCTCTTCTAAGGAGAAGGGCTTGACGACGTAGTCGTCCCCGCCCGCGGCGAAGCCCCTTATCTTGTCAGACTCCTCGACCTTGGCGGTCAGGAAGATGATGGGGCAGGAGACGTGCCTGCGTATCCGGCGGCAGACCTCCAGTCCGTCCAGATCCGGCATATTCACGTCCAGGAGTATAAGATCCGGCCCCCTGCCCGCCTGTCGCACGGCCTCCTCTCCGCTGAAGGCCCTGATTATCTCGTAGCCACGGGAAGCGAAGCAGCGGGCAAGCGTTTCGACGATATCGGGTTCGTCGTCTGCTATGAGCAGCTTATCCGGCATCGGGATCGTCCCCCTCCCTGCGGTGTTCGCCGTGAACTTTACAGATGTGACGGTAGACGAGCAGCCCGGCTCCGCTTATGGCCAGAGTGGCGCCCAGGGCGACTGCGGCGAAGGCATAGTTCTGCATACCCAGGGCGCTGCCGCCTATGGTCGAGGTGACGATGGAGGGTATCCTGGCTACGGAGGTGATGAAAAGCCAGGTGAGCGGGCCCATACCGGTGAGCGGGGCGAAGTAGCCCAGAAGATCCTTCGGCGTACCGGGAATGAGGATGAGCAGGAACATGAGAGTATTCCTGCGCCTCGTGTTCCGAAGAAAGCGCAGCGACTCGATCTTTTCCACCGGGAAAAAGATCTCGACCGCCCGTATCCCGAAGCGCCGGACGAAAAAGTAGACGGCCATGCTGCCTATTATCGTCCCGGCAAGGCAGAGAAGCGTGCCCTCAACCGCTCCGAAGGCATATCCGGCTCCAAGCTCCATCGGCTCGCCGGGTATTATGGCAACGAACACCTGGAGCAGCTGCATACCGAGAAAATATACGCGGCTCATGAGCCCGCCGGAATCCACCCAGGCCCTGAATCGCTCCGGCTCGGAGACGAAGCGCAGCATCGGCCGGCCGACAAACCAGGCTATCGCCAGCGTCAGCAATACAAATACGGCGATACCAGCCGCGGCTATTGTCTTTTTTGCTCTTTCGGAGAGCTCCGGTCTTTCCCCAGAAGTCATATTCCGCTCCTTGACGAAGGGTTCGGTGTTTGGACGGCACATGATCAATTTTGTTCATCTCCGGCAATAAACATAAGTTCCGGAAATCAACATTTCATCTATTCGTCTGAAAATTCAGCACAGTAGCGAAAAAAACCTTGTAATTTGTGGAGCGCGGTGTTATCATCCTTTTTATAATCGCGGATAATACCATGCGCGAGATGTAAAGAAGCTAAGAGGAGGAACAAGAAATGAAGCTCAGGATCTCAGACCGTATGTCCAAGCCCGATTTTCAGGGCGATTTTACCTCGGCCATACTCAAGGCCGCTGCGTCTCCGGACGTGATATCCTTTGCCGGCGGGCTTCCGAACCCCGACTCCTTTCCTGTAAAGGAGATGGAGGCTGCGGTCACGAAGGTTCTCGAGCGGGACGGCGTTCGCGCCCTGCAGTACAGCAACACCGAGGGCTATATGCCGCTGCGCAAGTTCATCT
>CABVBV010000127.1 GCA_902496595.1 uncultured Eubacteriales bacterium
GGCCTGATAGAATTTTACAAAGATGCTCTGCCAGACGGTGATCTCCTCTCCGGCAGCGGCCATGGCTTTCCACAGCGCATAGGCCTCAGCCATGCTCACGGCGTCCACCTCTCTCTTTCCTCAGTTTTTCTCATTTCGCCGACAAAAGGGCGGCTGTGTGCCGCCCTTTTGGAGCTTCTCTTATGTATCCCGCGCAGGAAATTACTCGGCGGCCGGGATGTACTTGTCCACGATGCTCTGGACGGTACCGTCGGCAATGAGCTCTTCCAGGGCGCCGTTGATGGCGTCGAGCAGCTCGGTGTTGCCCTTGTTCACGCCGATGGCGTAGTCCTCGTTGGCGTACTCGGTGTCGAGTATCTCAAGGCCGGCGTTGTTCTTGACGAACTCCTGCGCCGGGGCGTTGTCGATGACGACGCAGTCGACCTGGCCGTTCATCAGGGCCTGGACGGCGGTGAAGCCGTCGTCGTAAGCCATGACATGATCCTCGCCGTAGTCGTCGGTGCAGTAGATGTTGCCGGTGGTGCCGCGCTGGGTGCCGATGAGGCCCTCGCCCATGTTGTCAATGGTGATGCCGCTGCCTTCCTTGACGATGACGACCTGGACGCCGTTGGCATAGCTGGTGCTGAAGTCCATGACCAGGAGCCTGTCCTCATTGACGGTGACGCCGGCCATGACGATGTCGCTCTTGCCCTGCTGGACGGCCAGCAGCGCACTGTCAAAGTCCATGTCGAGGATGTCGAGCTCGAGGCCCAGCTTCTCGGCGATGGCGGTGGCGATCTCAACGTCGATGCCCTCGAAGCCGCCGTCGTCGGTGGTCATCTCATAGGGAGGGAACTGGGCGTTGGTGCTCATGGTGAGCTTGCCTTCCACGATGGTGAGCCCGCCCTCGGCAGCCGGGGTCTCCTCGGGAGCCTCAGTGACCTCAGGGGCCTCGGTGTCGGCGGCGTCCGTCGCCGGAGCGTCGGTCGGGTCGCTCGCGGTGGTGCCGCAGGCGGCCAGCGCAAAGACCATGCAGAGCGCAAGCATAAGCGCAAGTATCTTTTTCATCTTTCAATATCCTCTTTCCATATCCGGCTTTCCGCCGGTTTGATACGTCGACAATCATACACCAGTCCCGGGCCTTTGTCAACGAATAATTGAGATTTTATGCGAAAAAACCGATTCTTGCCCCTTTAGTGTCCAAAAATATTCAAATACGAATGAATAATGCGCCCGAAACTGGATATTTTCGGGCGCATGGGTCGGTTGAGTTGTGCAAAATTGATAAAAGCCTATTTTCCGAGCAGCTTTCCGGCGAGGGCAAAGCCGCAGTAGGCGAGGATGTTGACGGCAACGACGCTGGCTCCGGATGGGGTTTCCAGCGCGTAAGAGGCCGTCATACCGGCGACGAAGCAGCAGACCGCGAGCACGGCTGAGCAGACCGTCACCGACCTGAAACTCCTGAACACCCGCATTGACGAGAGCGCTGGGAAGATTATGAGGCTCGAGATGAGCAGCGCGCCCATCATCCTCATTCCGAGCACGACCGTCACGGCCGTGAGTATGGCGAGAAGCATATTATAGCCCTCGGCCTTCGTCCCGGTAGCTCTTGCAAAGGTCTCGTCAAAGGTGACTGCGAAGATCCTCGGGTAGAAGAGCGTAAACACCACGAGCACCGCAGCGCAGAGTATGACGCTGAGCACGGCGTCGGACGACGATATTGTCAGGATGCTGCCGAACATATAGTTTGAGATATTGGTGTTGGAACCGTCAGTGAGCGAGATTATCAGAACGCCGATGGCGAGGGCGCCGCTGGAGATGAGCGCCACGGCGGCGTCGCCGCGCACCTTGCCCGACTGCGATATCCTCAGGAGCAGCACCGCCGCCGCGACGACCACGGGCACTGCCACTGCCAGCGGCGCCACACCGAGCGCCGAGGCGATCGCCAGAGCACCGAAGCCCACGTGCGAGAGCCCGTCGCCTATCATCGAGAACCTCTTTAACACCAGCGACGCGCCCAGAAGCGCCGCGCACAGCGACACCAATACGCCCACTACAAAGGCCCGCACCAGGAAGGGATAGGACAGCATTTCAAAAAGCATCATTTGCAGCCGCCCCCTCTCAGCCTGCGCTCCGCCTCGCTGCCCCTGTAACCCGCGACCGTGCCGAAGTAGAGCTGCGAGTGCCCCAGCTGCAGGATGTGCGTGGCGTAGCGCTCCGCAGCCGCCACGTCGTGCGAGACCATGATGACCGTCACTCCGTCGCAGAGGTTTATGAGCTTCAGGAGGTTATACATCTCTCCCGTCGCCACGGGGTCGAGGCCGGCGACCGGTTCGTCGAGCAAAAGCAGCTTCGTCGTCGCGCAGAGCGCCCTCGCCAGAAGCACCCTCTGCTGCTGGCCGCCTGAGAGCTCCTGATAGCAGCGCTTTTTGTACTCGAGCATACCCATTCGCTCCAGATTCCGTTCCGCCTCGCTCTTGTCCTCCTTTGAATAGAAGAACCGCTTCCCAAGGCTGTTGAGCCTGCCTGAGAGCACGACTTCAAAAACCGAAGCAGGGAAGTCCTTCTGCAAGGCGGTCTGCTGCGGAAGGTAGCCGATCTCGCTCTTTTTGAGGCCGTCGCCGTATACGACAGAGCCCGTCTCCGGCTCTTTGAGGCCCAGAAGGCCCTTCATTAGCGTAGATTTTCCAGAGCCGTTCTCTCCCACGACGCAGAGATAGTCCCCCGCCTTCACCTCGAAGCTCACGCCCCGGAGCACCGTGTCCCCTCCGTAGGCGAAGGAGAGGTCTTTGCAGCATATGAGCGCCATCAGCCGAGCGCCTCCCTCAGCGCGTCCACGTTCGCCCACATCAGTTCCATATAGGTCACTCCCGCTTCGAACTGCTCCTTGGTGACGTTGTGGCAGGCAGAGAACAGCATTTTCTTCGCTCCCGTCTCCGAGCAGACCGTATCGGCCATATCCTCGTTTGAAAGTTCAATGTGGAAGACGACCGGGATTTTCTCCTCCTTCACCTTGTCGATCAGGAAGGTCACGGTAGCCGCCGAGGGCTCAGCCTCGTCCGCACAGCCCGGCCAGGCGGCGTAATACTCGAGGCCGTAGGCCTTGGCAAAATACAGGAGCGGGAACCTGTCGGCGAAGACAACCGTGTTCCGGACTCCGTTTGCCACCACATCTTTGAAAGCCGCGTCAAGCTCGTCGAGCTCCTGCGAATAGCCCTCCAGCGCGGCCATGTACTCCGCCTCGCCCTCGGGGTCGGCCTCGCAGAGCGCCGCGGCGATCTTTTCGCAGATGAGCTTTGCGTTTCTCGGGCTCGTCCAGACGTGCTCGTCGTACTCCACATCGCCGTCGCCATGCTCGTCGTCTTCGACCTCCATGCCCTCGACGTGCTCCTCCTCGAGCAGCTCGACGCAGTCCATGAGCGTCACGGTGCGCACGCCATCTCCAACGGACTCCAGCACGTCGGCGACCCAGGCATCCGATATGCCGCCGACATAGATGAAGAGGTCGCAGTTTTGGATCTCGATGAGATCCTTGGGCGAGGGCTCGTAGGAGTGCGACTCGGAGCCCGGCGGCAGCAGCAGCGTCACCTCTCCGCGCTCTCCTATGAGCTGCTTCGCGAAGTCGTATGGCGCAAATACCGTAGCCACAACGGAAATACCGTCGGTTTCCGGTTCGGCCTCCGCTCCGCAGCCCGCCAGAAGTGAACAGAGCATTGCAGATAGTATTACAATTGACAGGATCTTCTTCATAATTCCTCCATATCCTGAGCGAAAAAAGGCGGGCGTCCCTCTCGGGACGCCCGCTGGCAGCGGGAGAAGGATTCGAACCCTCACATACGGAGTCAGAGTCCGCTGTGCTACCTTTACACAATCCCGCTATGCGCAAAAGCTATTATATCCGATTTTCCCGCTTTGTCAAGCATAATTTAGATATATATCAGCACAAGACCCACGAGTATGCCGAACACCGTGGAGAATGCCGGGAGCTTGGAGCGCCACATGAGTATAGCCTCAGGCAGCAGCTCGCCGAAAACAACGTAGAACATCGCGCCAGCGGCAAAACTGAGGGACAGAGACAGCCACATCGGCGAAAGAGTGCCGAGACAGAAACCCAGCACCGCGCCGATTATCGTGGGAGCGCCGGACAGAGCGGTTATGATGACAGCTCTCAGACGATTAGAGCCGCCCGTTATGAGCGGCACGGACACCGCCATGCCCTCCGGTATGTTATGCAGACCGATGATGACCGCCATTATCATGCCCGCGCCGCCGAGAGGCCCGGCCTCCTGATTTCCGGCGTAGGACGCGCCTATGACCATGCCCTCGGGCATATTGTGAAGCGCAATGGCGCAGGCCATGACCACTCCGGCAATGAACAGCTGATACCTCGAGGCCGGGCCACCGTCTTCGGAGCAGGTCTCGTGCCTGACATAGTGGTCGCTGTGGATGAGTTCGTCCAGATCGTCGGCGGTTTTGGGATGATCCTCGTCGATGTGCTCGAGCTCGTGGTTGGTCTTTTTGTCTATCCAGACGTTCAGCAGCCAGATGACCACATAGCCCAGCATGACGCCGCAGACCACGAAAAAGACGTTCACACTCTCCGTCGCACCATCCGGCTGCAGAGCTCCGGAGATCATGTCGAAACATACGACTCCGGTCATGATGCCGCCCGCAAAGGCCAGCAGCAGGCTGACTATCCTGCTCGAATCCCTCTTGAGCAACGCGCCGACGATGCCGCCGAGGCCGGTGCCTCCGACGCCCGCGATCGCCGTTATGACTATTATCCAGCCGATATCGGACATGGACAAATATCCCCCAATTTAAAAATTCAACTGAGCGCAGCGAGAAGCTCCCCTGCGTTTGAAACTATGCGCACGGCGCCGCTCACGGCAAGCTGCTCCCGCGTCCTGAAGCCCCAGTCGACCGAGACGCAGTCTATGCCCGCGTTTTTCGCCGTCTCGATGTCGACCTCGGAGTCTCCGACGTAAACGCTCCGTTCCTTGGAGCCGCCGAGCTCCCGCATCGCGGCCCAGACCGTGTCCGGAGCGGGTTTGCGCTCCACCACACCGGGCTGATCGCCTACTGCGCTGTCAATGAGGCCGCCAAAATACTCCTTTGCCAGATCAAGCGTCGCAAGATGAGGCTTGTTCGACACGATCGCGCAGCGAACACCGCGCCGCTTCAGTTCCGCCAGCAGTTCCAAGATGCCCGGATACGGCCGCGTCTTGTCGGCACTGTGAGCCCGGTAGTATGCAAAATAGCAGTCGAAGACCTGCTGATATACCGGGCAGTCCCTGCCCCCGGGAACGCTGCTCGCAATGAGGTAGCCCGAGCCATAGCCGAGCCTGGATCTGATCTGTTCCCTGGTCGCCGCAGGGAAGCCAAATTCCACCAGAGCGTGGTTCACGCCGTCGGTCAGGTCGTCAAGGGTGTCGAGCAATGTACCGTCGAGATCAAAAATAACAGTATCGTATTTCATAACAGAAAAATAATAGTCCATTTTGGCATATATGTCAACCTTGACAAGCGCCGAATACTGTGATAATATATGTGAGCTTTGACCTGCGGAAGTACCCAAGAGGCCGAAGGGGCTCCCCTGCTAAGGGAGTAGTCGGTGATGAGCCGAGCGAGGGTTCAAATCCCTCCTTCCGCGCCAACAGGCCGCGCATTTTATGCGCGGCCTGTTTTCTTTTGCCGGTCTTTCAAATTTACTTGCAGAATCGCTGCATAAACGCCGCCGCGTGGGCGCGGGTGGAGTTCGCCGTCGGGTTCAGGTTGCCGTTTTCGTCGCCCTCGATGAGGCCGACGCTCGCCGCCCAGCGCATCGCCTCTATGGCCCAGTCGCTTATCTCAGCCGCGTCCGGAGCCGTGAGCGCGTAATTTACCACCGGAGAACCCGCGTAGCGCCAGAGCATCGTCACGAGCTGTTCGCGGGTTATATAACCCGTCGCGTTCTCGCCGTCCGAGACGCCGCTGCTGATAGCCCACGCCTGCGCAGTGGTCATCCAGTCATCGCCGCTCACTTCTACGCCATCCAGCCTTGCGAGGATGGCCCAGACCATGGCGCGGGTAAGCGGGCTGTTCGGCGCGAACTTGTCCGCCTCGACGCCCTCCATGATGCCGTTGG
>CABVBV010000128.1 GCA_902496595.1 uncultured Eubacteriales bacterium
CGCCTGGGCCGAGGGCGTCACGGCGGTCTTCACCACCAACCGCCTGCCGCAGGACTTCGCCCTGCTCAGGCCGCACAGCGAGGAAAACCTCGTTTTCACCTTTAGAAATATACTGCGAACGCTCAAAGCCGCAGGCAAATAAATATGGCGAGCCGCCCTGTTCCCGGGGCGGCTCGCTTTTATCTCAAAGCACACAAACCCACAGACACCAAGACAAATCGGCACATATCCTTCTGTCAGCTCTGACGCTATACTTAAACTGCAAAACGGCAAATTCGCTTTTCAGGAGGTATCCGCCTTGGCCTTTGAGATCGACAGCTTCGAGCCGAAGCACAAAAAGCTCATTTGCTTTGACTCCGACGGCACCGTCATAGACGCCATGAACGTCAAACACCGCTTATGCCACGGAACCAGCTTCATCCTGGAGTGGGGCCTTGAGGCGCACAAGGAGCGCGTGCAACAGCTATGGAACAGCATCAACCTCTATGAGCCTTCCCGTGGCGTGAATCGCTTCATCGCCCTTGCCGAGATACTGCGCAGGCTCCAGGGCGAGCTGGTCTACACGCCTGTCGATGAGATGCTCAGCCTGGAATCCTTCCTGGCCAGGGGCAAGCTCTCCAACGCGGCGCTCCGGGCCGAGATACAGGACAATCCCTCCAAGCTGCTGCAAAAAGCGCTCCGCTGGTCGCTGCAGGTCAACGAGCGCATAGCCATACTCACGCCCGCCGAGAAGCCGCCCTTTCCCGGTGCGAAGGAGGCCCTGGGCTATGCCCTGGGCAAGCTGGACATCGCCGTTGTCAGCAGCTCCAATATGTCCGCCATCCTCGAGGAGTGGGCGGCTTACGGCCTCACCGAATTTGTCAGCGTCATCACCAGCCAGGAGGTGGGCACCAAGGGCGAATGCCTCATCCGTATGCTCGAAAAGGGCTACGCGCCGGAGGACGTGCTAATGGTCGGGGACGCATGGCCCGACGTGGACGCCAGCCGCGAAGCCGGGGTGTGGTACTACCCCATCCTCACCCGCCGAGAGGCGGAGAGCTGGGCAGAGCTGAAAGACCGCTACCTGGACGAGTTCCTTGCAGGCAGATACGCGGAGCATCAGGCAGAGCTCATGAGCAGATTTGAACACAACTTTTCTAAACAGGGAGAATAGTTCTATGGTAGACCTGACTATAAAACCGTACGATCTCAATGAAAACCAGCTGCGCTGGGTCGAGGACACGCTCGCCTCCATGTCCGATGATGAGAAGATAAAGCAGCTCTTTGTAAACCTGACCGGGGCTGGAAGCAACGAAGAAATGGTCAAGCATGAGTGCGAGACCATGCAGATGGGCGCCATCCGCTTCAACCCCAGGAAAAAGGAAGAGATGTGGGAGATGAACCGCCTCTTCCAGAAATACAGCAAGATACCCGTCCTCTCCGCCGCCAACGTCGAGGCGGGCGGCAACGGCGCCACCAGCGACGGCACGAACGTCGGGCAGGAGATAAAGGTAGCCGCCACAGGCGACAAAAGCTACGCCTATAAGATGGGCCGGATCTGCGGACGCGAGACCCGCGCTGTCGGCTCGAACTGGGCCTTTGCCCCCATTGTCGACCTCACCTATAACTGGCACAACCCGGTGATCTCCACACGCGCTTTCGGTAAGGACGCCGACATGGTGCTGGAGTTCTCCCGCGAGTATTTCCGCGGCATCTCCGAGTGCGGCATCCTCTGCGCCATGAAGCACTTCCCCGGCGACGGCCAGGACGAGCGCGACCAGCACGTCGCCACCAGCGTCAACACCATGAGCTGCGATGAGTGGGACGCCACTTACGGCAAGGTCTACGCCGGGCTCATCGAGGACGGCATCCAGTCCGTCATGCCCGGACACATCATGATGCCCGCCTATCAGAAGCGCTTCGACCCCGGACTGAGCGAGGACGGCTATCTGCCCGCGACCATCTGCCGCGAGCTCGACATCGTGGGCTGCGCGGAGCACAGGCAGGTCTCCGACGAGGTCTCCGAAAAGAGCGTGACGCTGGTAAAGCAAGTGGGCGAGAACATCTTCCCCATCACGGACAAAAAGCGCGTGCTGCTGGTGCCAGTCGGGCCGAAGCCGAGCCCCATACTCGTCGTCGCCGGCATGGGTGCCGATGGCAGTGCGCTCATAAACAACCTCAAGACAGAGCTCGAGGCCTACGGGCACAGCGTTGAGATATACGTTGATCCCGTTGAGAAGATAGTCGCGGAGCTCGCCAAGCTCAGCCCCGAGGAGAGGGAGAACGGCGGCTTTGAAAAGCTCAAGAAAAAGGGCGCATACGGCATGAAGACCTCCATCGCCTCCCTGACCGACAACTACGACCTCGTCATCTGCGTCGCCAACGTCTCCGCCACCATGCGCACCACCCAGCGGCTCGAGTGGGCCATAAGCAAGGGCGGCTGGGACAACCCCTGGTATGTGAACGAGATACCCACCATTTTTGTCTCCTTCAACTGCCCTTTCCACCTCGCCGACGTGCCGCAGGTCAAGAATTTCGTGAACTGCTACGACTCCCAGCCCTCCTCCGTCAGGGCCTTCGTCCGCAAGCTCGAGGGCGAGAGCGAGTTCACCGGCGTCAGCACCGTGGACGCCTTCTGCGGCCTCATGGACACCCGATTCTGATCTCTCCCTCCGTATATGCAAAGCGGCCCGCTCCGGATGCTCACCGGAGCGGGCCGTGTCCTGTGCCGCCTCTTACTCGCTCAGCTCGGAGCCGGTCAAGTGGCTGTAGTAGCGGATCATCGAGCTGTGGTCTTCCTGCGCCGCCGCTGTCATGGGCACCGGGGCGCCTACCGTGTGGGCGCACTCGAGGGCGTTGTTCAGATCCTTTATGTGCAGGTCGATCTTGAAGCCGGGCTTGTCGTTGCCTGAGAGCATCATCGGGGCCTTGGCGTCCATGACCGTCGAGCCGGCGAGTCCGCCCCTTATCGCCTGATAGACCAGGTTCGGATCCACCCCGGCCTTCTTGGCCAGCGTCAGCGCCTCGGCGAGGCCCTGGATGTTGCAGGCGACGATTATCTGGTTCGCCAACTTCGTCGTGTTCCCCGCGCCGACCCCGCCGCAGAGCACGGCGCTGGAACCCATCGCCAGCAGCAAGTCCCTGAACCTGTCGAAGACCTCCTGCCTGCCGCCGACCATGAAGGACAGCGTGCCGTCAACAGCCTTCGGCTCGCCGCCGGAGACGGGCGCGTCCAGCATCTCGACGCCCCTGCGGGCCAGCTCCGCGGCCATCTCCTTCGAGGCCACGGGGTTTATGGAGCTCATGTCTATGAACACGGAGCCCGGCCTCATGTGCGCGCCCACGCCGTCCTCGCCCAGCACGACCTCTTTGACCTGCGGGCTGTTGGGCAGCATCGTGAGCACCACGTCGCAGGTCTCGCCTATCTGCGCGTTGCCCGCCGAGGACGCGCCCGCGGCCACGAGCTCCGCGCAGGCCCTGTTGGCGCTGCTGACGGTCAGGTCGTAACCCGCCTTGAGCAAGTTCTTTGCCATCGGTTTGCCCATGATGCCGAGCCCTATGAATCCAACTTTCATGTTTACTACCTCCTTGTTTTTGAGCAGATCTCAGCACCCTGATTCTATCACCGGCCCGGGGCTTTCAATAGCCGCTGATTGGTTTTTATGCTCGCAGTCTAGCTTTGTTTTGCATTTTAGCTAAGCGCCGCACCTGGAGACCAATGCGCGGCTGGGCCACTCCGCCGCCTGCGGCTATAATGGAGCCAAAACCTGAAAGGAGTTTTCCCATGCGTACCATCACCGAAGCCGCACGCACGCTGCCCGTGCTGGAATACGACGTGTTCGTGGCCGGGGCCGGCACAGCCGGCTGCATCGCCGCCATCGCCGCAGCGAGGGCAGTGGCCCGGGTGCTGCTCGTCGAAAAGCTGCCCGTGCCGGGCGGCACATACACCAACGGCGGCATAGGCACCTACAGCTATTTTGCCTCCTGCGGTTCCGGCGAGGCGCCGCGGCGCATAGTCGGCGGTCTGCCCTTCGAGCTTGCCGAACGGCTAGAGGCCGAGGGCGGGGCCATGGGCTTTTTGCCCACGCCCGGCGACAAGCACCGCATACCCTGCCGTTTCGTCGCTGACCACGAGGTGTACAAGGGTGTCATAAGCGAGATGCTGCTCGCCTCTGGCGTGGACGTGCTGCTCCAGACCCAGCTGGCCGGGCTCATCTGCGAGGACGGGCGCATCCGCTGCGCCGTCAGCGAAAACAAGGACGGCAGGCGCGCAGCGGCAGCGAAAGTATTCGTCGACGCCACGGGCGACGGGGACGCCGCCCGGCACGCGGGCTGTTCAGGCAGCTCACGGACTGTATATGCCGGCTCAGTTACTGGCAATACGCCTCTGCCGACGCGCCTCCTGAGACCGACTGCGAGGACGCGGATGTGCTCGCCTCAGTCTTCAGGAGCACCGGGGCGCTGGACTTTGCCTTCTCCGAGGGCAGGAGCGTGCCATACATTTTCAGCAATTCCGCGGGGCTCATGTGGATAGCCTGCATGGAGCTCACGCCCGAAGGCGGCAAGGTCTTCCATGTCCTGGGCCCCTGCTTCGTGAACGTCGTCCCCACGTCCTACATAGAGCAACTCATCCGACAGTATGCGACCGCCGAGCCCTCCTGGAAGCTCCGGCTGACCGAGGCCCACCAAGCGCCTGCCGACCCTCAGCTCCTCGATACTGTGCCAGTGGTCGGCCATGCTCTGCTGCTGTGTCACCGGGCAGGAGACGCACACGAGCGAGATACGCTTCCACCCGAGGCCCGACGTGGACCACAGCGGCGGCGGAGTGAGGAATTCCCGGCTGTACGTCTATCAGGCGGAGCGTATGCTGCTGCACATGGTGCGCGAGGGCGACCTGAACAGCGAATTCGCCAGCGCCAACGCCTCGAGCGTGGCCCGTATACAGACCTATGTCAAGGATCCGCTTGTAAACGTCAAGATAGGCTGCATCATCCTCGTCACGCTCTGCACCCGCGCCGCCATCGAGGGCGGGCTCTCGCCAGACGAGAGCTACTCCCTGGGCGACAACTACATCCGCGGCATCTGCGAGGCTAAGTCGCCCTCCGAGTGCGCCCTTATCAAGGCCCAGATGTACAAGGACTACATCGCCAAGGTCCACGCCTGCCGCTCGAACCCCGACTTCTCCAAGGTCATCCAGAGCTGCTGCGATTACATCGAGCTCAACGCCGAGGAGGATCTGAACATCGACATTATCGCGGACCGCATGGGCTACACCAAGTATTATCTCTCACGGAGGTTCAAGAAAGAGACCGGCTACTCCATAAACGACTACATCAAATTCGTGAAGGTCGAGCGTGCGAAGCTGCTGCTCGCCAACACGAGGGAGAGCATAATGGACATCACAGAAAAGCTCAACTTCTGCTCGCGCAGCTATTTCACCGACACCTTCAAGAGCATCACCGGGAAGTCCCCGGCGCAGTACAGAAGCGAGCATCAAAGCCTGTAAGGCAGCACAGCAGGAAGGCCTTGCCTTCTTCGACAAAAGGGATCGCACTCCGCTCCGCGCCTCGGTTTTCCGCCATAGGCGGACAATTCGACACTCCGCTCCGCGAGAAGTATTTTCGGCGACGTACACGCCGCCGCCGAAAATGATTGAATTTTATTTCGCGGCTGCGGCCGCGAAACTCTGCGAGGCTTGGAGGCAGACTGAAATCCCCCGGAAGCCGGGGGGATTTTTTGCTGTTTTTACCACATCCTTGCGAGTTCCCTCTCCAATCTTACATAAATGTCACATT
Source organism: uncultured Eubacteriales bacterium (assembly GCA_902496595.1). Taxonomy (GTDB): domain Bacteria; phylum Bacillota; class Clostridia; order Oscillospirales; family Oscillospiraceae; genus Scatomorpha. Next base: position 5,775 of record CABVBV010000128.1, read on the forward strand.
GGGGGCCGAAATGTAAGGTTAATCGATGGAACGCGGGGCTCGGCTTTGGTATTATCAGAGCGTAATCCATGAAGGAGGGGACATCGTTATGTCACTGCTTGAGGTTTCCAACCTTAAAAAAATATATACGACCCGCTTCGGCGGCTCACAGGTGCAGGCGCTCTCGAACGTCAGCTTTTCCGTCGTCGAGGGCGAGTACGTCGCCATCATGGGCGAGTCCGGCTCCGGCAAGACCACGCTG
>CABVBV010000129.1 GCA_902496595.1 uncultured Eubacteriales bacterium
CCTGCACGGCGCGGATGACGTCGGAGAGCTTGCCGACGCCCGAGGGCTCGATGAGAATCCTGTCCGGCGCGAACTGGGCCTTGACCTTTTTGAGCGCCTCGGCGAAGTCGCCCACGAGGCTGCAGCAGATGCAGCCGGAGCTCATTTCGGTGATCTCGACGCCGGCGTCCTGCAAAAAGCCGCCGTCCACGGAGATCTCGCCGAACTCGTTCTCGATGAGCACGAGCTTCTCGCCCTTGTAGGCCTCGCTTATGAGTTTCTTTATCAGCGTGGTCTTGCCCGCGCCGAGAAAGCCCGAGAATATATCGATCTTAGTCATTTTCTGCGCTTCCTTCTCGATTGTAATTTTAAATTATCGGGGTTATAATCATAACCAACCTATTTTACCACCAACAGCAAAAGGGGTCAAACCAAAAATGAAAAAACTCAAGATCAAGGCGCTTTGCCTGACGCTTATACTCAGCCTTGCCCTTTCCGCCTGCGGCACTGCGGCGGATATGGAGCTGCCGAGCCCGACATTTGAGCCTACCGAGGCGCCAACTCCCGAGCCGACGCCCACCCCAGACCCGGTCAAGACCAAAGCGGAGGCGCTGCTGGCCGATATGAGCCTGCGCGAGAAGGTCTGCCAGCTCATGGTCGTGCGGCCCGAGGTGCTCACCGGGCTCTCGCCCGTGACCGTCGCGGGCGAGGCGACGCAGCAGGCGCTGGCGGAATACCCCGTCGGCGGCCTCATATACAGCGTGGACAACCTCGTGACGCAGGAGCAGACGCGGGAGATGATAGAGAACACGCAGTCGTACTCAAAGATACCGCTCATCATAAGCGCGGACGAAGAGGGCGGCAACGTGGGGAGGCTCATGTACAAGCTGGGCACGACCTTCATCCACTCCATGTACAGCTACAAGGACGAGGGCCCGGAGACGGCCTATCAGAACGCCCTCACCATCGGCACGGATATGGTGAGCTGCCTCTTCAACACCGACTACGCGCCGGTGGCGGACGTGTGGACGAACCCGGCGAACACGGTAATCGGCGACCGGGCCTACTCGGACGACTTTAACGAGGCGGCGGAGCTGGTGGCCTCGGCGGTTCGGGGCTTCACGGACGCGGGCGTGGTGTGCTGCCTCAAGCACTTCCCGGGCCACGGCGACACGGACACGGACACGCACGAGGGCGCGGCCATCGTGGACAAGAGCCTCGACGAGCTGCGAGAGGGCGAGCTTTTGCCCTTCGTTTCGGGCATCGAGGCGGGCGCGGACATGGTCATGATAGGCCACATAACGGTGACGGCGCTGGACGACGTGCCCGCGACGATCTCCGAGGCGGTCATCACAAGCCTGCTGCGCGAGGAGCTGGGCTGGGACGGCGTGGTAATCACGGACTCGCTCGACATGGGAGCCATGGCGGGCTACGACAACGGCGAGGTCTGCGTGCGCTTCATCGAGGCCGGAGGAGATATCCTCCTCGGCATTCCCGACTTGGAGGCAGCCGTGGCCGCTCTTGAAGACGCCGTGGCCGAAGGCCGCCTCACCGAACAGCGCATCGACGAGAGCGTGATGCGCATACTCACGCTGAAAATTGAGCACGGAATTATTATGTAAACCGACGTACAAAAAACAGCGCCGCGCCCGGCATACGGGCGCGGCTATTCTGCGTTTAGTTCGTATCCGGAGAAGCAGATGATGGCCCGGGTGCCCCTGCCGGGTTCGGACTCGAATCTCAAGCTGTGGCCAAGTTTGGCGCAGACCCTGCGGCTCAGGTACAGGCCGAGGCCGGTGGAGCCTTTTTCGGCCCTGCCGTTGTAGCCGGTGAAGCCGCGTTCGCCGAGCCTGGGGATGTCCTCGGCGGCGATGCCGGTTCCGCTGTCCTCGATGACGAGGCTGCGGCCCTCGGCGTATATCCGTATCTGTCCGGACTTGGTATATTTCAGCGCGTTTGACAACAGCTGGCCTATGACGAAGGCGAGCCATTTTTCGTCCGTGAGCACCTTGAGATGCGTCTCGGAGAGCTCCAGCGGCAGCTTTTTCATTATGAACAGGCCGGCGAACTTCCGGACGCAGCCCTTTACGACGTCGTCCAGCTCCGTGCTGCGAAGCACGAGGTCAACGGTGTCGCTGCCCAGCCTCTGATACGAGAGCACCATGTCCACATACTGCTCTATCCTGAAGAGCTCTGCGGATATGGCGGACTTTTCTGCGGCGTCGCTGCTTTGGAGCAGGAGGCGCATGGCAGCGATCGGCGTTTTTATCTGGTGCGCCCACATGGCGTAGTAGTCCTCAGCCTCTCTTCTCGAAGCGCTGTATTCCGCGTCCAGCCTCGACCTCTCGGCCCAGAGTTCCCTGAGCAGGGAGTCATACTCCGCATCCGCACCGGGCCACGGCTCGGGCAGCCGGTCGATGGATACCCTGATGCTGTTCTTGAGGTTCCGGAGCTCTCCGACCCTGCGTGAAAACCTGATGTAGTCTATGACTATCGCCAGAACGCAGGGCACGGCGCAGAGCAGGCCGGCGTATGCCGCCGCCTCCAGAGGGAGATGGTACAGATAGAACACCGCGCAGCATATGAGCACGCAAAGCAGGAGCAGCACCGGGATCTTCCAGTGCCGCTTGAAGTATGAGAGGATCGGCATTCAGTTACCCCCTCAGTCTATGATGTAACCCAGGCCCTTCCTGGTCTTTATGAAGTCGCCCAGGCCGACGGCTCCGAGGCTTTTCCTGAGCCTCATGACGTTCACGGTGAGGGTGTTCTCGTCCACAAAGCTGTCCGTCTGCCAGAGCCTCAGCATGAGCTCGTCCCTGGATACGACGCTGCCGTGCTTTTCCATCAGCGCCTGGAGGATGCGCAGCTCGTTTTTGGTCAGCTGTATCCTCTCTCCGCCGTAGACAAGGGCGCCTCCGTTTATGTCGAGCACAGCCCCGGAGCATTCCAGCACTCTGCCGGTACCGGCAAAATCGTAGGCCCTGCGCAGCAGCGCCTGCACCTTGGCAGTCAGCACCTCCAGGTCGAAGGGCTTCGCGATGAAGTCGTCCGCGCCCATGTTCATCGCCATGACGATGTTCATGTTGTCAGACGCGCTGGATATGAACATCACCGGGACTTTCGAGACTTTGCGTATCTCGGCGCACCAGTGGTAGCCGGAGAACCTCGGAAGGGAGATGTCCAGCAGCACCAGCTGGGGCTCGAAGGCCGCGAACTCGGACATGACATTCCCAAAGTCCTCCGCAGCCTTCGCCTCAAAGCCCCAGCTTTCCATATTCGCGCAGATAGCCCCGCAGATGACGGGGTCGTCCTCAACGACGAATACGCGGTACATCTCTCAGATAACGCCCTTGTAGAGCGGGAAACGCTCGCAAAGATCCATGACTTCGGCCTTGACTTCGGGAACGGCGCTCTCGCCCTCGCGCATGAGCCTGAGTATGAGTTCGCCTATCCTGCGCATCTCGGCCTCCTTCATGCCCCTAGTCGTGGCGGCGGGGGAGCCGAAGCGCACGCCGCTGCCCAGGTGCGGAGGCTGCTCGTCGAACGGTATGGCGTTCTTGTTCGCAGTGATGTGCGCCCTGTCGAGCCGTTCCTGCATATCGCGGCCGGTGACGCCCATGCTCATGACGTCGGCCAGCAGCAGGTGATTGTCTGTGCCGCCTGAGACGAGCCTCACGCCGCCCTTGGAGAGCGTGTCCGCCAGCGCCGCCGCGTTGCGGACTATCTGATGCTGATACGCGGCGAACTCGGGCTGCATGGCCTCCTTCAGGCACACTGCCTTGCCCGCGATGACGTGCATGAGCGGGCCGCCCTGACTGCCCGGGAAGATGGCCGAGTCTATCTTCTTCGCCAGCTCCGCCTTGCAGAGTATGATCGCGCCCCTCGGGCCCCTCAGAGTTTTGTGCGTCGTGGTCGTCACCACGTCGGCATAGGGCACCGGCGAGGGATGCGCGCCGCCCGCGACAAGGCCGCCGATGTGCGCCATATCCACAAACATATAGGCCCCGACTTCGTCGCAGATGCTGCGGATCTCCTTCCAGTCTATGATGCGCGAATAGGCCGACGCGCCGGAGATTATCATCTTGGGCTTCAGCTCGCGGGCCATTTTGCGCATTTCGTCGTAGTCGATGAGCTCTGTCTCGCGGTTGACGCCGTAAGGCCGCACATCGAAGTATTTACCGGTTATCGAGGCCCTCGCGCCGTGGGTCAGGTGCCCGCCGCAGGCCAGATCCATGCCCATGACGACGTCGCCGGGCTTCACCAGCGCCAGATACACAGCAACGTTCGCCTGAGAGCCGGAGTGCGGCTGGACGTTCGCGTGCTCGGCCCCGAAGAGCTCCTTGGCCCTGTCGCGGCAGATGTTTTCGACCACGTCAACATATTCGCAGCCGCCGTAGAAACGCTTCCCGGGATAGCCTTCTGCATACTTGTTGGTGAGATGGCTGCCCACGGCTTCCATCACAGCAGGAGAAGTGAAGTTCTCGGAGGCGATGAGTTCAATATGGTCGCGCTGACGTGTCAGCTCCTGCTCCATGGCAGAAAAAATCTCCGCGTCCACGCGGCGAAGGTTCTCATAGTTCATGTCAATACAGCTCCTCGGCCTATATTTTTCCCACTCCATGCAAAGCATAAAGATACTGTATTATAACACCACTCCGGCCGGCTTAGCAATCACAATCTCGCCCGATTAATCGGACGATGTATGTTTACTCTGCACAAATGTCCGCGCAGGACAAACTGCGGCTCGCGTACCGGAGCGGATAATATATATATTGTGTAATAGTATCGCATCACGGCCGGCTCAGCGGTCAAAAGACGAGAGGGAGAGGCGGCAGCCTCTCCCTCTCGTCTTTTGAGAAAATCAATATATGTCCTCGACTACCTTTTCCGGGGCCCTTTCGAGCTCGTCCGGATTTTTGAGGAAGTATTTCATGTGCTTGAACGCGGCGGCATAGTAGGCGCCGTCGACTATGCGCTCGTCGCAGACGATCTTGTAGTCGACATACTTGCGCTCCACGGGATTGCCGTGCCTGTCCAGCTCCATGACCCTCCGCTTGGCGCCGAAGGCCAGGAAGACCGGCAGATTGCCGAAGTTGTAGATGTGGTGATAAATGGGAGGTATTCCCAGGGAGCCGAGGTCGGTGACTATCATTGAGCCGTGGAACGGGCTCGCCTTGAGCAGCGACATCGGGATGAGGTCGAAATAGTCCATCACCCTCAAAATCCACACGGCGAACTTCAGGAACAGGCCGGGGATCTTCATGAGCGCACCGGCGACCTTCTCAGTGCCGCTGTCGTCGGAAGTCTTTATCTCCTCGACCACGTCGTTCATCTTGCGGTACACGTCGTAAATGGTGTCCGTCGGCTCGAAAACGACCTTGGCGCAGGTCTCCTCGGAATCCGTCGTGATGCCGCGCTTGACCATCATATTGATGAGTATCTCGTTCCGGGCGAATATCTTCTGCCCGGCAACGAAACGGTTGATCCCCGGAAGCTGGGAGATCACCCTTATGTACGCCGCAATGAACAGGTGCAGCATACCGAGGCCCTTGTAGCCTTCCTGCCGCTTGGCCCGGAGCCATCTGTCCGTATCCGAGATCTCAATCGAACCCGCGAACTGGTTGCAGGCGTCGTTCCGATCGATCATGATGTAGGGTGTGAAGAGATTGAGGGCAGGAAGCGTGCGCAGACGCCGTCCTTCCTTGCGGTCGCCAATCCTGCGTCGGTAGCCCGTTGTGCTCATATGTCTGTGACCTCCACTCACGGTTCATTTTATCTCAAGGATTTTACATTATAATACGATTCCGCCTCCGAATCAAGTACATTCTAACTATAATTCGTTAACGAATAAACATTCGTGAACATTGACAAAACTCTGACGCAGGTTTTGGCGGGTAGATTGTGCCTAATTTATCATGTAATATGTGCAAATTTGCTTGCTTAATTTAGGTTGTTTTGGTATTATTAATGACGTAGAGACTTGACGGATGATGGCGCTTTCCGCATCCGTCTTTTTCGGTGGGAGGTGTATCA
>CABVBV010000130.1 GCA_902496595.1 uncultured Eubacteriales bacterium
AGGCCATCATCGAGCAGATAATCGCCTGCCACGAGAAGGGCCAGCCCGTGCTGGTGGGCACCATCTCCATCGAAAAGAGCGAGTACCTCTCCTCCCTGCTCAAAAAGCGCGGCATACAGCACAATGTCCTCAACGCCAAGCAGCACGAGCGTGAGGCGGAGATAGTCGCCCAGGCGGGCAAGCTCGGCGCGGTGACCATCGCCACGAACATGGCGGGCCGCGGCACGGACATCATGCTCGGCGGCAACGCGGAGTACCTCGCGAAGAACGACCTCAAAAAAGCCGGCTTCGACGAGGACGTCATCACCGAGGCCACCGGCTATGCGGAGACGGAGGACGAGGACATCCTCAAGGCCCGCGCCATGTTCGCGGAGCGGCTGGCGGAGCACAAGAAGGTCACGGACGCGGAGGCGGAGAAGGTGCGCGAGGCGGGCGGCCTGTTCATCCTCGGCACGGAGCGGCACGAGTCGCGGCGCATAGACAACCAGCTGCGAGGCCGCGCCGGACGCCAGGGCGACCCCGGCGAGAGCCGCTTCTACATCGCCATGACGGACGACATCATGCGCCTCTTCGGCTCCGAGCGCGTCATGGGCATGATGGACACCCTCGGCATGGACGAGGACACGCCGCTCGACCAGAAGATGCTCTCGAACGCCATAGAGCAGGCCCAGAAGACCGTTGAGAGCAGAAACTTCCAGACCCGCAAAAACGTCCTTGAATACGACGACGTCATGAACGTCCAGCGAAACGTCATCTACGACGAGCGCCGCAAGGTGCTCGACGGCGAGGATCTTCAGGCGAGCATCCGCAAGATGATAGAGGAGTTCGTCTCCTCCACCGTGGCGGACGGGCTCGGCAGCGAGCAGCACCCCGACCTCGCCGCCGTGAACGAGGCGCTCGCGCCCTTCGGCAAGCTCTTCCTGCGCCCGGGCGACATAAAGCTCGCGCCCGAGGAGCTTTCCGGCCTCAACGCTCAGAAGCTGACGGACTTGGTGCTTGAGAAGGCGCTGGCCTTCTACGACGCGAAGGAGAAGGAGCTCGGCCTCATGCCGAACGGCCAGCCCGTCATGCGCGAGCTCGAGCGCGTGGTCATGCTCCGCGTGGTTGACGAATACTGGATGGAGCACCTCGACGCCATGACCGATCTCAGGCAGGGCATCGGCCTGCGCGGCTACGGCAACACCAAGCCCATCGACGCCTACAAGAACGAGGGCTTCGAGATGTTCGAGGCCATGATACACGGCATCAGGGAGGAGACGGTGCGCCGGCTCTTCGTCGTGCGCGTGAAGAAGGAGGAGAAGCTCGAGCGCAAGAGCGTCTCCAAAAACGCGGCGGCGAACGTCGGCGGCGACGCCAGCGTCAAGAAGCAGCCGGTGAAGAAGATAAAGAAGCCCGGCCGCAACGACCCCTGCCCCTGCGGCAAGCTCAGGCCGAACGGGCTGCCGATGAAATACAAGGACTGCTGCGGCCGCAATGACTGAGCCGCGGGAAGGAGCGGCGATGTCACGATTTGTCGAGCGTGAAAAGGACGGCCTGGTGTACATGACCTCGCCAGTCATAACGGCGAAGCACGCTTTCACGACGCGGTACGGCGGGGTATCCGAGGGGTACCTAAGCTCGCTGAACCTGGGCTTCAACCGGGGCGACGAGCGCGAGCGGGTGCTGGAGAACTACCGCATCCTTGGCCGGGCCCTGGACGTGGACGTGATGCACGCGGCCTTCACGAAGCAGGTACACGGTGTACACGTCAGGCTCGTGACCGAGGACGACCGCTGCTGCCCCACCGACCCCGACCCCTGCGATTCGGACGGACTGGTGACCAACGTCAAGGGGCTTCCCATCTTCTGTTTCACCGCTGACTGCGTGCCGCTGCTGCTGCACGACCCGGTGCGCGAGACCGCAGGCGCCATACACTGCGGCTGGCGCAGCTCGGTGGGCGACATCCCCGCCGTGGCAGTGAGGATAATGGAGACTCTGGGCTCCAGGGCTTGGGACATCCGTGCCGCCATCGGCCCCGCCATAGGCGCCTGCTGCTTCGAGACTGATTCAGACGTGCCCGAGGCCCTCAGGCGCTGGCTCGGCGATGGTGAAGCCGAGGAGTTCATCAGGGTAAAGGGCGAAGCCGGAGGCAAGTTCCTCGTAGACCTGCGCGGTGCGCTCCGGCACAGGCTCATCCAGCTGGGGCTGGAGGAGGAGAACATCGACGTCTCGAACGAGTGTACCATGTGCCTGCATGAGAAATACTGGTCGCACAGGCACAGCCGCGGGCTGCGCGGCAGCCAGTGTGCGTTCATTTGTCTCTGAACAACGGAGTGTGACATGAAAAAACGTCTTATACCTTTCATATCCATCCTGCTGGCGCTCTCCATCCTCTCGGGCTGCGGGACGCGCACGGAAAAAGAACCCGACCCCGTCGAGGGCAATCTGCCCGGCACCGAGCTCGGCGTTTCAGACGCCGCCGACGACATCTTCTCCCTGAATTACAACTCGTCGGCAAGCCTCAACCCATACGCCACCAACGACACGGACAACCTGCTCATAAGCCAGCTGGTGTACGACAATATTTTCGAGCTGGACGACGAGTACAACCTGACCTCCAGGATAATCCTGGACTACGAGAACACGAACGGCAGCTACTGGACGTTCACTGTCGACACGAGCATCAAGATGCACGACGGCACGAACCTCACGGCGGCGGACGTGGCCTACTCCATACAGAGAGCCAAGCAATCGTCCAGATACAGCGGGCGCTTGACCTATACCTACGGCGCAGGCGCTACGAGCGAGGATCAATTCGTTGTCAACCTCGGCAAATCCGACACGCTCTTCCCATATCTTCTTACGATACCCGTTGTGAAGGAAGGTTCTGCCGGAGAGGCTCTGCCCGCCGGCACCGGGCCCTATAAGTACGTCGAAGGCGCAGACTATGTCGAGGCATTTGAAGGGCACGTCAACTACCAGAGTTTGCCCGTGGACAGGATCTACTTCAAGGAGTACACTGAGGTCGAGGATATCATCATGGCCTTCGAGGACTCGTACATCGACCTCACCGTGAACGACCCGAACGGCACTCTCAACTACGGCTACGGCGGCAACACCGAAAAGCGCTACTACACCACCACAAATATGCACTACTTCGGTTTCAACGCCTCGGCCGAGTTCGTCGGCAACTCCCAGCTCCGCTATGCGCTCTCGCTGGCGGTCGACAGGGAATACGCCGCGGGAACGCTCATGGGCAACGGGGCTGTGCCCTCCTGCCTGCCCATCTCGCCGCTCAGCCCGCTCTATGACGAGAGCGTCGCCTCAGAGCTGAAGTTTGACCTGGAACTCTGCGCCATGATCTTCGACAACCTGGGCGTTACCGACATGGACGGGGACGGGAAGAGAGAATACGTGGAGTACAGCCAGATGAAGGAAATCGACATCGACCTCATCGTCTGCTCCGAGTCCGCCGGAAAGGGAGACATTGCAAAGCAATTCGCTTCAGACCTCTCCTCCATAGGAGTTACCGTGTCTGTCAGGGAACTGGGCTGGACAGACTACAAAAACGCGCTCATGAACGGAGACTTCGATATGTACTACGCCGAGGTGAAGCTCGGCGCCGATTTCGACCTCTCCAGCCTGCTCACCAAAGACGCGGCGCTCAACTACGGCAAGATCGAAGACGAGAACTACTCGACCTACATCTCCAGCTTCCTCGCCGCGGACGACTTGACGAGGCCGCAGGCCTGCTACGATATGCTCAGCTACATCGCCTCCACCTCCCCCATCATCCCCATCTGCTTTGAGAGGCAGGAGGTAATCAGCCACCGCAACGTCATCACCGGCATGAATCCCACATCCAGCAATGTGTTCTACGGCATCGAAAACTGGACGATAACCTTTTCCACAGAAACAGACGAGGGGGAAAATGAGAAATGACAGACAGAGAATTAATGGACAAGGCGCGTGAAGCAGCAGGCAACGCCTATGTGCCGTACTCTCAGTTCCCGGTGGGCGCGGCGCTGGAGTGCTCGGACGGTTCGGTTTTCACAGGCTGCAACGTGGAAAACGCCGCCCTGGGCAGCACGATCTGCGCGGAGCGCACCGCCGCCTGTAAGGCGGTCAGCGAGGGCCATCAGGACTTCGTGAGGATAGCCATCTGGGGCGAGGGCAAGGACTACTGTATGCCCTGCGGAGCCTGCCGGCAGTTCCTCGCCGAGTTCTCGCAGACCATGGAAGTGCTCTGCGCCAAGGCGGGAGGCAGATATGTGAGTTACAGGCTCAACCAGCTTCTGCCCCACACCTTCAACTACTGACATGGAGCTTGAACAGCTCAAAATATTCTGCGCCGCTGCCGAGAGAGGCAGCCTCTCAAAAACGGCGGCGGCGCTCTATATAAGCCACTCCACCGTTTCCCGGGCGATATCCGCGCTCGAGCATTCGGTCGGCGCGGAGCTCTTTTTTCGGGACAGCCGGGGCGTCAGCCTCACTCCGGCTGGAGTCCTCATGTTCGAGGGAGCAAAAGAACTTCTGCGCATGGCGGAGGAGCTGGAAGATAAAGTCAGAACAATAGGAGGTACGATATGAGAAGAAAGGGTATCATTGCAAGGTTTTCAGCCGCAATTCTCGCAGCGCTCATGCTGTTTGCCGTCATGCCCGCGGCTCCGGCAAGCGCCCTCAATATGGGCAGTCTGAACGTCAGCTTTGCTGATGTCAGCAAGAGCGACTGGTATTACGAATACGTGAGTTTCTGCGCAAGCCTCGGCATCATCGAGGGCAAGGAAGACGGGCTCTACCATCCCGACGACCAGCTCAAGAGGGGCGAGTTCATGAAGCTGCTCTCCTACATAGGCGACCTCGTGCCCTACACCTGGGATACAAGCGTCCACTGGGCCCAGCCCTATTGGCAGCTCATGAACGACAACGGCGTGCTCTGGGGCATAGACGACGTGGTCTGCACTTATTCCTCACTTGAAACGCCCATCTCCAGATACGAGATGAGCGTCATGATAAACAATCTGTGCAGCAACGTGTATTCCGAGACGCCGGTCACGCTGGAGTCGCCCTCGAGCATCATAGGCGACTACGACAGCATGGCTAGCAAGTACCACGAGTCCGTCATCCAGGCCTTCGGCAAGGGCATCCTCGACGGCTATGAGGACGGCAACTTCCACGGCGAGAACACCCTGACAAGGGCGCAGGCCGCCGCGGTCGTCGTCCGCACCGCCGTCAGCTCCGAGCGGCTCGAGGTCAAGTCCGCCACCGAGGTCGAGACCCCGACCGGCGGAGACGCGACTATGAATCCGCAGGACTCCTTCGCCTGGCGCAGCCGCAGCATGATAGACGCCTGGGGCAACCCGAACTCCGAGGCGAGGCTGCTCCTCTTCGGCGACAGCAGCAAGACCTACTTCACCGGCAACGAGTCCAACCTCAGCGACTATATCGTCACCATCCAGGTCAGGACTTGGGATATAAATTCCTCCGGCCAGAAGTACACCCGTACCTGGAACCTGCAGGTGAACAAAATGGTCGAGGACGAGGTCAAGGCCATCTTCGAGTATATCTACAACGACCCGGAGCAGTTCCCCATCCACGCTCTCGGCTGCGCGAGGTTCGGTGCAAACCAGCTCAGGCACGGCTGGGGCTGCGCGATCGACATCAACCCCGTCGAGAACTTCTACTGCTACACGACCACCACCCCCTACACCGCAGTCACAGGCACGACCTGCTACAAGTACAGCGACAGCCCGTACTGCATCACGCCCGACAGCAGCGTGGTCGAGGCCTTTGCGCTGTACGGCTGGGGCTGGGGCGGCGGCACGGCCGAGAACGGCTACAGCGGCTGGAACACCACGGCAGACTACATGCACTTCTCCATCCTGGCCAGCGGCGGCTGATAAATCAAAAGAGAGGGCCTTCGGGGCCCTCTTTTTTTGTGTGAACACGCGGTCCCACGGCTCCGCATACACCCTTGTAGGGGCGGGGATGG
>CABVBV010000131.1 GCA_902496595.1 uncultured Eubacteriales bacterium
AGCCGCTCATAGGCATGGACAAGGAGGACATCATCCGCATCTCGCGGAAGATAGGCACCTTTGAGACTTCGATACTGCCCTACGAGGACTGCTGCACCGTGTTCACGCCGCGGCACCCCAAGACCAAGCCCAGGCTCGAGGACGTGGAGACGGCAGAGGCCGCCATGGATGTCGAGGGGCTCGTGAGCGAGGCGCTCGAGGGCGTTGAAAGGATATGGATAGACATTGAAGGCTGAGATAATCTCCGTCGGCACTGAACTGCTGCTCGGCAGCACGATAAATACCGACGCCGCCGACGTAGCGGTGCTGCTGTCGGAATACGGCATAGACGTCTACTGGCAGACCGTCGTGGGCGACAACCCGGGCCGGCTCATGGACGCCGTGAAGCGGGCGAAGTCGAGGGCCGACCTCATCATCACGACGGGAGGGCTGGGGCCCACCTGCGACGATCTCACGAAGTCCGCCTTGGCCGAGGCCTTCGGCATGAAGCTGGAGCTCAACCGTGAGGAAGAGGCCTGGCTCATGGACATCTGGAAAAAGCGCGGCTACAATGAGCTCACCCCGAACAATCTCCAGCAGGTCTGGCTTCCCGAGGGCTCGCGGGCGCTCAGGAACGACTGGGGCACCGCCCCGGGCTGCTACTTTGAGAGAGACGGCGTCAGGGTCATCATGCTTCCGGGGCCTCCCAGGGAACTGCGGCCGCTTCTGGAGCACAGGGTGCGCCCCATACTCGCCGAGCTCTCGAATGCTGTCATCGCCTCGCACAACGTCCATTTCTTCGGAATAGGCGAGAGCGAGATGGAGTACAGGCTCAGAGACTATATGCAGGAACTCAACAACCCCACGCTCGCGCCCTACGCCAAGACCGGAGAATGCCTCGTGCGCGTGACGGCGAAGGCCGGGACGCAGGCCGAGGCCGAGGAGATGATGGCGCCCGTGGTGGAACGGGTGAAGGGCATTTTCGGAGACCTGGTCTACGCCGTGGACGGGCTGAACCTCGCCGAGCACACGGTGAAGCTGCTCATCGAAAAGGGCGTCACGATAGCCGCTGCGGAGAGCTGCACCGGCGGAGAGCTGGAAAAGCGGATAACGGATATCCCGGGGGCTTCGGCGGCGCTCAAGGGCGGCGTCGTGGTGTACACTAACGAGGCCAAGCATCTGCTGCTGGGCATACCGACAGATACGCTGGACAAGTACGGCGCCGTGAGCCGCGAGATCGCCGCCGAGCTGGCCGAGCGCGTGAGGCTCAAGCTGGGAGCCGACCTGGGCGTAGGGGTCACAGGTCTGGCCGGGCCGGACGGAGACGGGATCCACGAGGTGGGCACGGTCTTCCTCTCACTCTCGGACGGGAAACGCACATGGGTCAGAGAGAAGAGGCTCACCAGCCGGGACAGGTCGACGGTGAGGCTCTACGCCTGCCAGAACGTGTTCGACATGGTGCGCAGGTATCTGGCAGGACTTCCGGTGGAGCAGGAGAGAGCCGACATATGAAACTATACCTCATACGACACGGAGAGTCCGAGTGCAACGTCAAGAGAAGGCTCTACGGCAGAACCGACTGTGCGCTTACCGAGAAGGGCTGCGCCCAGGCGAGACAGGCCGGGGAGAAGCTCAGGGGCGCAGGCATACAGAGATGCATAGCCAGTCCGCTCATTAGGGCGGCGGAGACGGCGAGGATCGCTTTCATGGACAGGAGCGTCCGGATAGAGCTGGACGACAGGCTCATGGAACAGGACATGGGGCTTTTCGAGGACAGGCCCTTTGAGGAGATGCAGGAGCAGTACCCCGAGCTCGTGACCGCCATGCTGACGGATTGGACGGGAGTCGTGCCTCCAGAGGGCGAGAGCTTTGAGAGCCTTAGGGACAGGGTGAGCCTGGTAATAGACGAGCTGCGCGACAGGGATGAGGACACCGTGCTCGTCTCGCACAACGGCCCGCTCTCGACCATTATGATGCTGCTGCTCGAGATGCCGAACTCGGCGGTGAACCGGCTCTGGTTCGAGCAGGGCTGCTGGAGCTGCATAGAGCTGAAAAACGGCACGGCGAGACTGTTGTATTTCAACAAATAGCGACAAAACTCCATGGAAGGAGAAGAGATATGAGCAGGAAAGACTATGACAGGGCCGCGTCGGGCGGCAGTATCGCGGGACATATCCTGGCATTTGTCGGCGTCACGCTGCTCGCGGCGGTCATACTTCTGGTCGCGGCGGGACTGATGCTCAAGTTCGGCCCTTCACCGGCGGCCGGAGAGAAGTTTGGAGAGCTGGCGGCAGAATACGGGGCGCCGGCGTTCATAACCGAGCTCTTTGCCGCACCGGAGGGCGACGCCGCGCCGATAGAGAGCGATGAGCCCCTTGAGAGCGCTGAGCCCGCAGAGAGCGAGGAACCCGAAGAAACTGCGGGGCCTGCGGAAAGCGGGGCGCCGGAAGAAACTGCGGAGGTGACTGAGGGATGAGCGACGACAGGTTTGATTTCACCGGACTCGGAGCTGACGAAGACTTCGACAGTTTTCTGAATTCGATAAAGCGCGACCTGGGCGAGCCGGAGCTGCCGAAGAAGGCGCCGGCGGCGGGCACTGCGGTCATAGATGCGGTTACGAAGCCTGTGGAAGAGCCGGCGCAGGCTGAGGAGCCGGAGCCTGAAAGGGAAATCGTGCCTCAGCAGCTGCAGGAGCCTGAACCTGTACCGGTCAGGAGGCCGAGAGAAAGGATAAAGCCGTCTGAGCCGGAAACAAAGCCAAAGCGCAGGCCGGAGCAGGAGCCGGTAAGGCGGCAGGCGTCGAGGCAGATGGCGGTGCAGGAGGAAAAGCAGCCGCCCGTGCGCCAGGCGGAGCGCAGGCAGCCGAGAAAAGAGCCTGACATAAGGTGGAATCCTCCGGCAGAGGAGCCCGAGGAAAAGCGCGGCATGAGCGGCTTCGGCAAGGCCATGCTGGTATACTGCATACTGCTCATCCTTGTGGTAGCGGCGGCTCTGGCCGTGTTCTGGAAGTATCTCGAAGCCTACGAGTTCACACGGCCTGAGCGGATCATGGCCCAATTCGAGCAGATGGCCGACGAGAAATACTGGCAGACGGCCATAGACGGGGCTTTCTCCGTTACGCCTACCGAATTTGAGACCAAGTCCGCCCTGGAAAACGAGCTCTGCCTCGATCTCATCAAAAACGGCGACATGAGCTATGTGAAGGATGCGGCGTATACGGATGAAGAGCCGGTCTATCTGGTGTCGGTAGGAGGCGTCGAACTCTGCCGAGTGTATCTGGCGCCGCAGCTGGGCGGAGACGCCGGGTTCGGTCTGGAGTATATGTCAGTCCAGAAAGTCGAGCTGTTGAGCGACTTCATCAATCCTGAGCCGAGGACGTTGAGCATCACTGCGCCTGCGGACGCGACTGTGACGGTAAACGGCATCACGGTGAGCGAGAGCTACATAAGCAGCGAAGCCCCGGATTCGAGCTATCTCCCGGAGCTGGAGCAGAACGCCTCGGAGCTGCTGCGCCGCTACGACATCCCGGGGATATACGGAACCGTTGAGATCGGCGCGACATCTGCTGACGGGGAAGTTCTGAGCGCTGAGAGCTCCGATGAAAACGGAGCGGTGTTTGCGCTCGAAGAGGGCACGCTCAGCTTCAGGATCTGCGCCCCGGAGGGCGCCGTCATCAGCGTGAACGGAGTGGTGCTGGACGAGAGCTACAAAACCGGAGAGAAAGTGACGGCAAACTTCATGTCCGGCCTCGAAGGCTACGGCGCCGCGCCGGAGCTGGAGGCCTGGGAAGTGACCGGGCTGCACCTTGAGCCGGAGTACAGCGTCACGGATACTTCCGGCAGCGACCTGGGCGCCGCCTACATACAGGACGGCACCCCGCTCTTCCTGCCCGCTTCCGACTCTGAACTCGAGGCTGCCCAGAGCGAGTACAGCGAGAACTTCTTCAAGCTCTATGCTGCCTTCGAGTCGAACGCGAACGACAAGATAGACACGAACTACTACAATATGGTAAGCTATCTCTACGGCACCCTGCCGCTGACGAGCAGGCTGGGCTCCGAGTACATCGCGAGGGAGCCGGCGGGCGGCGTCACCGACAGCGGCTACGACAGCTATGAGCTCGGCAACTTCATGAAGCTGGGTGAGAACTGCTACGGCTGCCATGTCAGCTTGTTCAAGAACGGAGAACAGGTAGGAGGCTGCATCATAGTCTTCACAATGATAAATTCCAAATGGTACCCGGCTGAAGTGGTCGAGTATACGGCGTGATAAAAACCAGGCGCTCAGTTTACCATACGGTAAACTGAGCGCCTTTCGTTTTTGGCTGTCGCGGCTGGGAAATTCAGATGATATAGTTCTCCGCCGCGGCGGCGGCGCTCCTGAGCGCGAGCATGGCTTCTACCGGGTATTTCCCGGCTGCCGTTTCGTTCGTCAGCATCAGCGCCGAGGCTCCGTCGAGGACGGAGTTGAAAATATCGGACACTTCCGCCCTGGTGGGGACAGGCTCATCCAGCATCGTGTACAGCAGCTGGGTCACGACCATGAAGGGGGTCCCTGCTGCACGGCACTGCCTTGAGATGTCCTTTTGCAGCTTGGGCAGTTCGTACAGGCCGAAGGCGCCGCCCAGGTCGCCCCGGGCTATGACTATCATGTCCGAAACGTCCAGGAGCTCCGGCAGGGCTTCAACGCCTCTCCGGCTCTCGACCTTGGCGAAGACGCGGATGTCCTGACCGTGCAGCGCCTCCCTGACAGAGATGATGTCGCCCGCAGAGCGCGTAAATGACTGCATGACCGCAGTGACGCCGTAGGAGGAGGCGCATTTGAGGTCGTCCCTGTCCGCATCGGTGAGCGGTTCCAAATCCGACTCAAGCCCTTCCACGCTCAAACCCTTACGGCTGCCCAGCAGGCCGCCGCGCAGCACCCTTGCCCTTGCGCGGCCGGTGACTTCCAGGCTGAGCCTTGCGTCGTCAATAAGCAGCTCCATTCCCGGCTCGAGCAGTTCGAGAAGAGAGAGCGGTATGGGAACGCCGCCGGGGCCTAGTTTCAGGCTTTCTCCCTCTCTGAGCTCCATCGGCCGCTCAAGAGCCCCGGTTCGCAGCTCCGGGCCCTGGGTATCGATAAGCAGGCCGGGCTTCAGTCCGCGGCTCCGCCCGGCCATTGAAAGAGCCTCCAGATATTCCGAAGCTCCCTCGAGGCCCATGTGCGACAGGTTCAGCCTGGCTCCGGTCATGCCCGCGTCCAGCATCCGGCCCAAGACCTCTGCCGAGGCGCAGGCCGGGCCAAGCGTCGCATAAAACTCCATACTCATATGCCGTAGTATCCCGCGTTGGAGATCTTGAGTATCAGCTCAGCTATGTCCGAGGCGGGCTTCTTTGCGCCTTCGGCCAGCCATTTGCGGATAAGCCCCACGCTGCCCAGAGCTATGAAGGTATAGAGATACTCCGCATCCTCCTGGCTTATCTGTCGGGCAGAGGCCCAGGAGCTTATAAACTGCCCTTCGATCACATCTACTACCTTGGCCTGGAAGCTGTTGTCGCCCTTGTCGGAGAGCAGCACAGAGCAGATGTCCGCGTTCTCACCGATGTACTCGACGAGCCGCGTGAGCACATCCTTCAAATCGCTGCCGACCGCCGTCAGCGCGGGCCTTACCCAGCGGGTTACGTCCTCTATGACCTCAGACTCCAGGGCGTGCAGCAGGTCAGAGGGGTCGGAGTAGTGAGCGTAGAAGGTGGCTCGGTTTATGTCCGCCCTCTCGCAGATCTCCGTGACCGTGATCTTGGCTATCGGCTTTATCCTGAGCAGCTCCAGAAGGCTGTTCCTTATGACCATTTTTGTGTAGCGCACACGCGCATCCTGCTTCTTTTCCGGCATGATTGCCTCCGTAGAATTAAAAACTTTCTGTGTATAATCATACAAATCCACGAGAATCGTTTAGGAACTTGCAGATTTTATAAAACTGTCTGTTGCTTCATTTGCAAAA
>CABVBV010000132.1 GCA_902496595.1 uncultured Eubacteriales bacterium
CCTCGTCCTTCTCGCAGGCGGCGGCGCGGGAGAGCGCCACGACGCCGAAGGTCTTCGAGAGCGCGTCGAAGGCGGCGTCCATGTTCGCGAAGTCGTCCTCCGGCTCCACGTAGACGGTGCTCTGCACGCAGTAGACGTGGAAATTGCCCATTGGCTTGAGCCTTTTCCTGATGTTAGTCACGAGCTTCTGCTCGAAGTATCTCCTGTTTAAGCCCTTCAGGACGGCTTCGCCCTGTTTGAGCAGTATCATATCCTTCAATTTACAGCCTCCGACCGCATATGCGCATAGATAAAAGTATTTTAGCACAAGCCCCGTTCAAACGCAAGCACGCCCTCATCATTTACCCCGCCCTCGATGCGCCGCGCTCCCGTGGCCGCGTGCGTTGGTTTGCGGCGCACCGGGGTCGGTGCGCCCTACGATTGCGTTGGCGCGCCCAAAAGCCTCCCTTGCGCGAACCCAACCGCCCCTACAAAAAATGGGGGGAAAAACCCTTGATCGGGTTTTCCCCCCATTGTCTGTTTTTTCTCGCGCTCAGCCCAGCTCTACATAGCGCATGAGTATTGCCGCGCACTGGGCGCGGGTGGCGCCGTCGGCGGGGCTTATCATGCCGTTCTCGTCGCCCTCGATGATGCCCTCGGCGGCGGCCCAGCGCATGGCCTCACAGGCCCAGCCGCTGACCGCGTCGGCGTCCTTCGCGGTGAGCTGGAAGTCCACCGCCGGTTCGCCCGCAAAGCGCCAGAGCATGGTGACGAGCTGCTCGCGGGTCACGGGGGCGGAGGCGTTCTCGCCGTCGGAGACGCCCTCGGCCATCGCCCAGGCGCGGGCGGTATCAGCCCAGCTGCTGCCGGTTACGGTCTCGCCGTCGATGCGGGCGAGGATGGCCCAGACCATCGCACGGGTCATGCCGCCGTTCGGGTCAAAGAGCGTGTCGGAGACGCCCTCCATGAGACCGTTTGCGTAGACATAGCTCACCGCGTCATAATACCACGCGCCGGGCGCCACGTCCGCGAAGGGCAGGCCCTCTGCCACGAACACCGCGGAAACGGTGACGGCGTGGTCGGGCATGGTGAAGCTCGTGCCGGGGATGCGCTCGCCGTCGACCGTGACGTACGCCAGCTCATAGCCCTCGTCGGGCGTGACGGTCAGCGTTATCACCGCGCCCTCGCTCGCGTTGGAAAGGCTCGGCCTTATCGTGCCGCCCGCGCCGGGTATCACCGTTATGTCGTGCGTCTCAGGGATGTTCAGGGCGATGACGCTGACCGTGCAGCTCGCCGTGAATCCGCCGTCGCCGGTCGTCACGGTGATCTCCGCCGCGCCCGGCTTGTGCGCCGTGACGAGGCCGTCAGCATCGACCGAGGCCACCTCGCTGTCGCTGCTCGACCAGGTAAGGCTCTTATCCGTGGCGCTCTCCGGCGAGACCGTTGCCGTTAGCTGCTCCCTGTCGCCGACAGTGAGCCTGAGCGTGTCCCTGTCCAGCTCCACGCCCGTGACGGAGGTGCGCACGGTTACGGAGCACACCCTCACCCCTCCGACGGATATCTCCGCCTCTCCGTTGACGAGAGCCGTAACGCGGCCCTTCTCGTCGACCTCCGCGACGTTGTCGTCGCTGCTCGACCACTCGGGACGGGTGAACGTCACGCTGTTATTCGGGGCGTTGCCTTCAAATACACCGGAGCTGAGACAAACGCTGAGGTCAAGGGTCCCTCCCGGCTCGAGCGTCTGCGCCGCCGCCATGGGATCCGTATCGTACCTGACCTGCAGTTCTCCGCTGCCGTCTATTGTGCCGGCGTTATTCAGGCTGCCGCCTACATCGATGCTCAGGACTGCACCCGCGTCGATGCTCAGGCTCTTGTCCGCGCTGATGCTCAGGCTCTTGCCCTCGCCGACCGTGAGTTTATGCCCGTCGGGTATGCTCAGGTCGCCGGTGAGCGTGAACGTCGCGCCGTAAACCTCGCCCGACGCGCTCAGCTTGTCCGCCCAGCCGTCAGCCCCGTAGCTTTCAACCATGCCCTGGAATATGAGGCCGCTCCAGCCGCTCGTATCGTCGGCACTGAAAGCCTCGCCGTCGCCATTCTCTCCTCTCCCGCCGTAGGCGAATATTATCGCGCTGCCGGATTCTCCGGTGCTGAACGTGCCGGGGTCGGGCTTTTCCGTATCATAAGTCTCACCATCGTCAGTGTCTACATAAACGCCTCCGCTGCCTATGCCCGAAGGCCCATAATACTCATCATACTCATCATACTCATCGCTTTCATCGGTTCCGGTATACTCCCCGCCGCAGGCAATGACTGTGCCGCCGCTAATCGTTATATCGCCGCCGTCGCCGCCGTTACCGCCGCCGATGCCAGCGCCGCCCTCAGCGCCGTAGGCCGTGACCTTGCCGCCGCTTATCGTTATCTCGTCGCCGTCGCCAGACCAGCCCCCGCCGATGCCAGCGCCGCCCTCAGCGCCGTAGGCCGTCACCGTGCCGCCGCTAATCGTTATATCGCTGCCGTCGCCGCCGTTGCCCCCGCCGATGCCCGCGCCGCCCTCAGCGCCATAGGCCGTGACCTTGCCGCCCGTTATCTTTATATTGCCGCCGTCGCCCCAGCCGCTGCCGATACCAGCGCCGCCCTGATTCTGGTCTCCTGTGGCCTTGACAACGCCTCCGTTTATCGTGATGCTGCCGCCGTTGCCCGTGCCGCTGCCGCCGATGCCAGCGCTGCGGAAACCTCCGTTGGCCTCGATGATACCGCCGTTGATCACGATCGTACCGCCGGAGCGTCCAGCATCCCAGCCGCCGCCGCCGATACCCGCTCCGCCTACGCCCGTGGCTTTAATGTTCCCGCCGTTAATCGTGATGCTGCCGCCGGCGGCATTTTTCCCGCCTATTCCGGCTGCGTAGCCATAAATCGTACCCCGGGCGGCTCCGCTGGCGGTCAGGCTGCCGCAGCTCTCGCCGCAGACGTGGCCGGTCTCCCCGCTGTGGGCGCAGTTTATGGTGAGAGTTGCTCCCGCCGGCGCCTCTATTCCGGCTCCGTTTTTTATCTTACTGCCTATTATTTCCTCATTCACATCTCCAACGACCGTGTTCACGCTGCCATCCGCCAGCGTGAGGTTCAGCGTCGCGCCCGACGGCACGGTGACGGCGCTGACGCCGTTCGTGCCATCTTTCACGCCGAGCTCTATGTTCACGCCCGCGAACGTGAGGTTGGCCTTCACGCCGCTGCCTATGACTATGCGGTCAGTGGTCGGCGTGTCGGCGTCCTTGTTGCTTATAGTTAGAGATTTAGACGACAATATCGTCAGCACGCCGTCCGCATAGCTGTAGTCCGTGCCTTCGTCGCCGCCGGTGACGGTGAAAGCCCCGGTGTCCGCCATCGCGCCGGTGCAGAGCAGCACGGCGCAGAGGGCCGCGACGAGCGCCAGACCGAGCAGTTTTTTCATTCTCATCGCCTCCAGTTCTCTTTGTGCTCCCTGCGGGAGCACAAAAGCGGGTACCCGCTTATAGAATATTATTTTTTTCCCGCGGCTGTCAAGTCATTCGCCCAGCCGGAAGTCCCATGTGCGGTATTGGATGGCTTCGGCTAGGTGTTCGGGTTCTATGGTCTCTGCGCCTTCGAGGTCGGCGATCGTGCGGGCCACCCTCAGTATGCGGTCGTAGCTCCTCGCCGTCAGGCCCATCTTCTTATAGGCGTTCTCCATGAGCTTCGAGCACTCCGGCTTCAGCTCACAGAATTTGTCCAGCTCCCTTGGCCCCATGTGCGCGTTGCAGTCCGCGCCCGTGCCCGCGAGCCGCCCGCGCTGTTTCTGCCTTGCGAAGTCCACGCGCTTTTTTATCTCGCAGGACGGCTCCGCCTCCGCCTTGCCGGAAAGCTCCTCGTACTCCAGCGCCGGCACCTCGATGATTATATCTATCCTGTCCAGCAGCGGCCCGGAGACCCGCGAGTGATAGCGCCGTATCTCCTGCTCCGAGCAGGTACATGGGTGCGTCGGGTGCCCGTACCAGCCGCATTTGCAGGGGTTCATGGCGCAGATGAGCATGAACCGGCTCGGGTATGTAACCGTGCCCGCCGCCCTGGACACCGTGACGGTGCCCTCCTCCAGCGGCTGCCTGAGCGCCTCGCGGACATCCCTGTGGAACTCCGGCAGCTCGTCGAGGAACAGCACTCCGTTGTGCGCAAGGCTCATCTCCCCCGGCTGCAGCTGCGCCCCGCCCGAGAGCGCCGCCGCCGAGGTCGTGTGATGCGGAGCACGGAACGGCCTTGAATCCACTATTGGATGGCTTCGGCTCGTCAGCCCCGCGACCGAGTGTATCTCCGTCGTCTGGAGCATCTCATCCATGCTCATGTCCGGAAGTATGGTGGTCATGCGCTTTGCGAGCATACTCTTCCCGGCCCCCGGCGGCCCGACCATGAGTATGTTGTGTCCGCCCGCCGCCGCGACCTCGAGAGCCCGTTTGGCGTACTGCTGGCCCTTCACTTCTGAGAAGTCCGGCCCGTCCCTGTGCTCATGCTGCTCCGAGCTGGGCTGCACCGGCTCAAGTTCCGTCTGCTCTCTGAAATACTCCAGCAGCTTCGCCACGTTCTCGACCGGGTACACCTCTATCCCCTGCGCGAAGGCCGCCTCCGGCGCGTTATCCGCAGGCACGAACAGCCGCTTTATCCCGGCCCGCTCCGCAGCAAGCGCCATGGGCAGTGCGCCCCGCACGGGCCGCAGCTCCCCGGCCAGCGACAGCTCGCCGAAAAACGCGCAGTCCTGGGGCGGCTCCTTTATCTCCCCCGTCACGGCCAGGATGCCCAGCAGCACGGGCAGGTCGTACACCGTGCCCGCCTTCTTCGTGTCCGCCGGGGCGAGGTTCACGGTCAGCCGCGACACAGGGAATTTGAGCCCCGAGTTTTTTATCGCGGCCCTGACCCTGTCCCGGGCCTCTCTCACCGCCGCGTCGGGCAGGCCGACTATCTCAAAGCCCGGCAGGCCCTGGGCCATGGAGCACTCGACGGATACCTCGTAGCCGCCGATCCCCTTTATCCCCAGCGAGCGTATGCGCGATACCATCGGGTGCTCCCCCTTTTTTCGTTCTTATTTCCCGAAGGCCGTATCCACCGCGGTGCGCACGGCCTCTATAAGTATGCCGATGTCCAGGCTGAGCGTGACGCTGTCGAAGCCCTGCTTAAAATAGCCCGCCGCGGCCTCGGCCGTGCCGCAGAACATGATGCAGGGTTTCCCCGCCTTCTTGCAGGCGAGGCGGACGCGCTCCACGGCGTTTATGTGCCGCTCGTCGTCGAACCGGCCCGGTATGCCCAGCGCGATCGACAAATCGAACGGCCCTATGAAAATACCGTCCACTCCGTCTATCGCGACTATCTCCTCGATATTCTCGAGGCAGCCGGCGGTCTCGCACTGGGGAATGAGCAGGGTATTCCGGTCGGCCCAGTCCATGTAGCTCTCCATGCCGCCGTGATAATTCGTGTCATAGCCCCAGCCGCCGTCGCGGGACGGGCAGTAGCCCCTGTTCCCGGTGGGGGCGAACTTGGCCCAGCCGACGAGCCGTTTTGCCTGCTCGACGGTTTCGAGCTGGGGCACGATGAGCCCGGCTGCGCCGACGTCGAGCATCTTGAGCACGGGGCTGCGGCTTATCTCGTCGACTCTGACGAACGGCGCCAAACCCGCGCCGCCGGCAATGCCGACGAGCTCCGCGGCGTGCTCGACGCCGATGGGGCTGTGCTCGATGTCGATGATGACGTAGTCCATTCCGGCGCGAGCGAGCGCCTCGACGGCGGGCGCGCTGAGGAGGTGCGTGAAGGTGCCGAGCGACTTCTCGCCGCGCCGGTATTTTTCAAGGAATTTGTTCAAAGTCTCCACCCCAAATCTAAAGTTTTCGCCCGCCTTTTTCAAAAGGCGGCAGGGGTTCAGGGGGCGGCGCCCCCTGGCCGCTGCCCGCAGGCAGCGGAACACTCTATACTGAACA
>CABVBV010000133.1 GCA_902496595.1 uncultured Eubacteriales bacterium
ATATGCGGGTGCCGGACGGCATAGGCTTTCACAGGGAGGTGGGCGTATGCCGGGAGAGTACCCAGTGCTCGTGAACGGAGAACAGATCGGCAGCCTGCGCGTGACAGGTTCGGGTGCGATGACCCTTTTCGATGCCGAAGCAGAATTTGACGGGGGGATATTGCGCCTCTCGGTATACGGGAACGGACGCGAGGGTTTTCTGGGCGTCATGTCGCCGGTTGGGAGCGGGAAAACCGTGGGATTAAAGAAAAAGCTCTCCAGGGCAGCCATGAAGGACTTCCCGGAGAACATCGAGTACGCCGGGCCGTCCGGCGCACTTCCCGCTCCACGGGCCCCGAAGCCGGAACCCGAGACCAGCGCAGAGCCTGAGCCATGCCCCGATGGAGATACGCTCTGGTATGCCTCTCCGGACGGGACTCTATCCAGTTTCGATGGGAACCGCCTGCTCGTCGCCCTGCCCGCAACAGACCCCAGAGTCCCTGCATGGGCGGGAGACGTCGTCCGTGTCATAAACGGACGCAAATACGTTGTATTTCCGTGGTGAAAATGTTAAAATGAAGGATAACTAGGCATAAAGGAGAGATAGCCATGCGTATGCCCGACATTATCGCCAAAAAGCGCGACGGCGGAGAGCTGTCGAAGGAGGAAATACAGTTCGTAATAGACGGTTATACGAAGGGGGAACTGCCCGATTACCAGGTGTCTGCCCTTCTCATGGCCATAGTCTGGCGCGGTATGACCCGGCGCGAGACCTATGACCTCACCATGGCCATGATGTACAGCGGGGACACGATGGATCTGAGCGCAATAAAGGGCGTCAAGGCCGACAAGCACTCCACCGGAGGGGTCGGCGACAAGACCTCGCTGGCCCTGCTGCCCATGGTGGCGAGCCAGGGCGTGAAGATGGCGAAGATGTCCGGCCGCGGTCTCGGCCATACCGGAGGCACTTTGGACAAGCTCGAGAGTTTTCCCGGCTTCAGCAGCAGCCTCGACGAAGTGAGCTTCATGAAGCAGGTGGACAGCATCGGCTTTGCAATCGTCGGCCAGACCGCCAACCTCGATCCTGCCGATAAGAAGCTCTATGGGCTGAGAGATGTGACCGGAACCGTGCAGTCCGTGCCGCTCATAGTGAGCAGCATCATGTCCAAAAAGCTGGCCGCCGGAGCCGACGTGATAGTCCTGGACGTGAAATGCGGCGGCGGCGCGTTCATGAAGACCCTGGACGACGCCCGCATCCTTGCCCGCGAGATGGTCGAGATAGGCAAGATGAACGGCAAACGCACCGTCGCCTGCATAACCGACATGGAAGAGCCGCTCGGCAGCGCCGTGGGCAACGCCCTCGAGGTCAAGGAAGCCATCGCGCTTCTCAAGGGCGAGTTCGGAGGAGAGTTCCTGGAGCTCTGCCTCACCCTCGGCTCATGCATTCTGACGGAGAGCGGCGCAGCGGCGAGCGACGAGGCTGCCCGTGAGATGCTCAAAAAAGCCATATCCGACGGCTCCGCTCTCCGCAAGCTCGCGCAGTTCGTCAAGGCCCAGGGCGGAGACGAACGTGCGGTGTACGATACCAGCTTGCTGCCGCAGGCCCCGATAGTCCTCCCCGCTCCATCTGTCAAGTCTGGTTATGTAAACCACATTGACGCTGAGGGCGTGGGCCTTGTAAGTATGCACCTGGGCGGCGGAAGGGTGACGAAGGACTCGGTCATCGATCTTTCCGTGGGCGTTCTGCTTGAGAAGAAGGTCGGGGACAGGGTCGAGCAGGGCGAGACTCTGGCGTATATCCATGCGGCGGACGAGGAAAGTGCAAAGACGGCGGCGGCAGAACTGGCCGAGGCGTATTCCATAGGCCCCGAGAAGCCGGTCAGGCCCCCGTTCATACGGGACATCATCCGTTGAGGCAGGGGCATGAGGATCAGCTGTCTGATAGATAACAGAGCCGAGGCGGGTTTCAGAGCCGAGCACGGCCTCAGTTTGTGGATAGAGGCGAACGGGAAAAAGCTGCTGTTCGACGCAGGGTCGAGCGGAGCTTTCGCCGAGAACGCCATGAAACTGGGCATTGACCTCTCCGAAGCTGACGCCGCCGTGCTCTCCCACGGCCACTATGACCACAGCGGCGGCATGGAACGGTTTTTTGAGCTGAACGGAAAAGCCAGGCTCTATGTCAGGGCCGGAGCCCTCCGGGAACATTGGTCGCTGAGCACCGGCTCCAAGAGATATATCGGCCTCTCGGAAAAGCTGAAGGAGAGCGACAGGCTCGTGGAGCTGGACGCAGACGCCGAGCTCTGGCCCGGCTTCCTGCTCTTCGGAGCCGGAGACGAACACGAACTTGTCTCAGAGGCGAATTTAGTGCTTCTAGGCCCGGATGGCAAGACCAGGGACGACTTCGGGCACGAACAGAACCTGATAATATGTGAAAACGGCAAGACCGCGCTCATCGCGGGCTGCGCCCACAGGGGCATCGTGAATATCCTCTCCCGCTGTATCCAGTTGAACGGGTCGGCTCCCGATGTGGTCGTTGGCGGCTTCCATCTGGCCATACCCGGCACAGACGGTGTGGACGAGCCTCTCGCGAACGCCGTAGCCTCCCGGCTGCTGGAGCACCCCGGAACGACATATTACACCGGCCACTGCACCGGCGACGGCCCATTCCGTCTCCTGAGCGCCAGGATGAAACAGGCCCTGCACGGTTTCGCCGCCGGAGACGTTATCGAACTCTGAAACCTGAGTTCACGATCCTCCGCTTTCTCAGACAAAAACTGTCCCCGCATTTGTAGAAATGCGGGGACAGCTTTTTTATATCAGTATTCCAGTGCGTCCCAGTCCCTCTCGGGGAGCTTTTTGAGCCACTGCTCTATGCTGCCGAGCCACTTGTATTCGTGGCTGTTCGTGGCCTCCTGCATATCCGCGTAGTACCAGGCCTCGCGGCTGTTGTCAGGCCAGACGTTCATCTCCGACTCCGGCAGCAGGTGGTCTTTGTCAGGCGCACGGCTCAGTGTGCGGTTCACTATCGCGCAGGCCTCCGCCCTCGTGATGCTCGACTCGGGATGGAACACTCCTCCCTCGTAGCCCTCGATTAGCCCGAGCTTCGCCGCCGCGGCCACGTAGCTCTCGTACCAGCTGCCGGAGGCCACGTCAGTGAAGATGTTCTCTGCCGCTATGTCCTTGTACTTGAAGAAGCTCACGGCTATCTTCGCAAACTCGGCCCTCGTGATCGTCGCGTTCGGCCTGAACGTCCCGTCGGCATAGCCGCCCAGGATGCCCATGTTGCTGAGGGTGGATATGGCGTTGTTGTACCAGTCTCCGGCGTTCACGTCCGCGTAGCTGTTAGTGCTGCTCCAGTATTTCGACCTGGCCTCGTCGGTGAGCAGGCGGAAGAAGATTGTCGCCGTCTCGGCCCTCGTGATGGAGCCGTAGGGCTGCACAGAGCCGTCCTCGTAGCCGATTATGTAGGCGTAGTGGTCTTTCGTGTTCAGCCAATCCGGGACGTATTCCGGCTCGGAGGGCTTCACAGGCGGGATGTAGGGCGGGTCGGCGGGCTCGTTGTCGTTGATCTCCACCCCGATCTCCTCCTGGGCTTGGCCGTCAGGGGGCCTTGTACCGTCTCTGTACTCGACATATGCAGTATTTATCAGCCGCCCGTCGCTGTCGAGTATGTCGTCCCAGCCGAAGGGCATGGCCACGTAAGCGACCTGTACGCCGTCTTCGCCTATCGTCCCCGAAAGGGCGCCGTATAGCACCTGAGCGCCGGGGTCTACCACGGTGTACTCGGTGCCTGGCTCGCCTTCAACGGTCAGCTTGTAGAGCAGGATCACTCCCTCGTTCTCGTCGACGTAAACTGTACCGTCATGGAAGTCTGGGCTGTCGATGTCGAACGCGTCATAGTACCCCCAGTTCGTCACGAGCTGCTTGGAGAAGCCGGTGATCTCGCCCAGTTCCTCTTCATCATCTTCTCCGCCGGTCGTGTCGGCATTGTAGATAAGGACGAACGGTGAGAAGCCGGACACCTTGAACACAAGGTAGTCCCCCTCTCTGGTCGGCGTGATGATCATCTTGCTCTGTTCGTCGAGGTCGCCCGGAGTCTCCGTGCGATCCATGCCGGTGTAGTGGACGATGCTGAAAGTGCTGTCTGCGGCGGCGTCCTGGGGCACGGGCCAGTAGATGGAAAGCTCGTTGCCCTCTCCGAGCGTAACTTTGGTGTTGCCGTTTTTGACGTCCACCAGGTCGAGGTAGAAGAGCTCTGCGGCCGCGTCTTCGGCGGCGCCCACATGGGTCATCGCATCCTGAGCCATCTGCTGCTCATATTCCTGGCTGTTCGTAACGGCGTCAACCAGCAGTTGTACGCGGTCTTTGTCAATTATCTGCACATAGCTGTCATTGACGTAATACTCCACGTCCTCCGGCGCCACTGCGGTTATGGTATCCGGAGAGACTTCGGCGCTGTCGTTCACTATGGCGTTAGTGTTGTCGGTGTTCTCGACAGTGGAGAGCACAGTGAGATTGCCGGTGCCCACGACGACGTCCGCGACTATCGTTTCGTCTTCAAATGTGATCTCGGCTTTTACTTCACTCTGATTCAGGGCGCCGGGGTTAATTTTCATGGTGTAAGTCTTGTTCACTTGGTCGCTGCTCATGAGGATATTGTCATCCTCTACCACATTTTCTCCATCTAGGTACATGAGCCGCACGGGAATGGGGTCACCGCCCTGGATGGTGCTGGGATTCAGGACATACACATAAGCCGTGGGCCGGCCGTCTGCGCCTCTTGAATAGACTCCCACATAGCTGATAGTCCAAAGGCGTGTGTTGTTCTCGTCCTCATAGGTGAACTTAAGGTAATCTCCAAGGTTGTTGACCGTTGCATCCGTCCTCTCGCTCAGCCACTCGGAAACGCTTTCACTGAGCAGCAGGTGGTAACCGGGCTCCGGCAGGCCGGAGGCAGTGGTGTTTTCAATAATATTGCCGTCGCTGTCAGTGACGCCGCCGTAGCCCGCGCCGCCGGTATAGGCGACGATGTTCGCCGGGGCGATGGTGACGGTGTATTGCTCCTGAGGGGGTTCGTCGGGTTCTTCGCTCGCCGGTGTCTCGACTTCGGCGCTGCCGACTTCCGGGTCGATGCCAGTATCCTGACCGGCCGCGACGCTTGCCATGTTGACCAGCTTGCCGTCTTCATTGATGTCGCCGACGCTGAATGTCTTGGTCACATACAGCAGCGCGGAACCGCTTGCCGGGATAGTTCCGCTTATCTTGCCGGAACTTTGAGCCGCGCTGCAGTTGCTGCCGACGAGCGTCGCGCCGTCGTCGGTGACGGTGAAGTTCGCGTCCTTGTCTCCCGTGACGGTCAGCTTGTACAGCAGCGTCACCTCGCCGCCGTCGGGGATAATGACGGGATCGTCGTAGTTCACGGTAACATTATCGAGGTCGAGCGTGGCGTCCTCCGGGGCTTGCGTCAGCCGCTCCTTGGTGAAGCCGTCGATGGAGGGGTTCACCGGAGTGGTGGGTTCTTCGCTCGCTTCGGTCTCCTCCTCGGCGGGGCCGACGCCGGGGCCTATGTCGGTGCCATCGCCCTTGGCTATGTCGGCGCTGTTGACCAGCTTGCCGTCTTCATTGATGTCGTCGGCGCTGAATGTCTTGGTCACATACAGCAGCGCGGAACCGCTCGCCGGGATAGTTCCGCTTATCTTGCCGGAACTTTGAGCCGCGCTGCAGTTGCTGCCGACGAGCGTCGCGCCGTCGTCGGTGACGGTGAAGTTCGCGTCCTTGTCTCCCGTGACGGTCAGCTTGTACAGCAGCGTCACCTCGCCGCCGTCGGGGATAATGACGGGATCGTCGTAGTTCACGGTAACATTATCGAGGTCGAGCGTGGCGTCCTCCGGGGCTTGCGTCAGCCGCTC
>CABVBV010000134.1 GCA_902496595.1 uncultured Eubacteriales bacterium
CGGTGGTCGTGGCGAACTTCCAGCGCGGCGGCCCGGGCATAGGCACCATCCAGCCCGCGCAGCAGGACTATACGCAGGCGACCAAGGCCAGCGGCAACGGCGGCTTCAAAATGCTGGTGCTTTCCCCGTCAACCTTGCAGGAAGCCGTGGACATGACCTGGCAGGCCTTTGAGCTGGCGGACAAGTATTCAAACCCCGTGCTGCTGCTCATGGACGGCTTCACGGGCACGATGATGGAGCCTGTCGAACTGCCCGAGGCGCTCAGCGACGAGCAGGTCGCGGCCATAAGGGCGACGAAGACCTGGGCGGCCACGGGCAAGAAGGGCGGCCCGCAGCACAAGGTCATGTGCGGCCCGGGCCTTGACACCAGGGTCAGCCAGGAGCAGATGAATATCAGGGACGGCAAGATGTACGAGGAGTGGAAGACCACCGAGGTCGAGTATGAGGACTACATGACCGAGGACGCGGAGGTCATCCTGTCCGCCTACGGCATCTCGGGCCGTATAGCGAAGTCTGCCGTCGGCATACTCAGGGCCGAAGGCGTTAAGGCCGGCCTGATCAGGCCGAAGAAGGTGTACCCGTTCCCGGCGGAGGCGTATGAGAAGCTGAACTTCGAAACGCTCAAGGGCATCGTGTGCGCGGAGATGGCTATCCCGGCGCAGTTCGCAGTGGACGTGGAGAACGTCGTGCATGGCAGGACTAAGATAGTCACGGCCCTGTCCTCCGGTGGAGAGATACTGGACAGAAGCGCGATAGTCGAAGCGGCCCGCGCACTCTGCGGAAGATAAGGAGGCTGGAATTATGATGGAAAAAGTGTATTCCCGGCCTTCCGGGATATTTGACGGAGCAGTCACCGGCTTCTGCCCGGGCTGTATGCACTCGAGCGTGTGCAAAGTCGTTGCCGAGGTGCTAGATGAGCTGGGCATGGTGGACAATGCCTGCTATGTGCAGGGTGTCGGCTGCTGCGGCCTGGCGGTCACATATTTTGATATGGATACGGTCGCGGCCCCTCACGGCAGGGCCTGCGCGATCGCGAGCTCTTTCAAGAGGTGCAGCCCGGAGACTCTGGTTTTCACCTACCAGGGCGACGGCGACCTCGCGGCGATCGGCCTCGCCGAGACGATGTCCGCGGCGAACAGGGGCGAGAACTTCACGGTCATCTTCGTAAACAACGGCATCTACGGCATGACGGGCGGTCAGATGGCCCCGACCACCATGGTCGGTGTGAAGACCACCACGACGCCTTACGGCAGGAACGTCACTGAGCACGGCGCACCGCTGCATATGTGCGAGATACTCAGCCAGCTCGAAGCCCCGGCGTATATCGCGAGGGTGACGCTGGCGGACGTGCCGAACGCGAAGAAGGCAAAGGCCGCGGTGAAGAAGGCCTTTCAGTACCAGCTTGACGGCAAGGGCTTTTCGTTCGTGGAATTCGTGTCGAACTGCCCGACGAACTGGGGCATGAGCCCGCTGGAATCGCTCGACCATGTGCATAACGTTATTCTCAACGAGTTCCCGCTCGGGGAATTTCGTGCGAAGTAAGGGGGCGGCGAGATGGAAAAGAGCTTCATAATAGCCGGCTTCGGCGGACAAGGCGTCATGGTCATGGGCCAGCTCCTGAGCTATACGGCCTGCGAGACCACGGATAAATACGTCACATATTTCCCGAGCTACGGCGCGGAGATGCGCGGCGGTACGGCAAACTGTTACGTCGTCATCTCTGACGACCCGGTCGGCGCACCCAAGGTCTCTCAGGCTGATTACGTAGTCGCGCTCAACGACCCTTCCATGGCGAAATTCAAAAATTCGGTCGCACCCGGCGGCACGATCTTCGTGAACAGCTCGGTCGTGACGATAGAGGAAGACAGGGAAGATGTCCACGTCGTGAAGGTGGACGCGGGCACCATAGCCTACGAGCTGGGCAACCTGAAGGTTCTGAACCTCGTAATGGTCGGAGCGATAATCGGCTATACCGAGGTGCTGCCCGCTGAGAACGTGCTCCAGACGGCCTTCAGAAAGCTGGGCGCCAAGCGCCCTGAGCTTAACCCGATAAACGAGGCCGCTTTCAAGAGAGGCTACGAGATCGGCAAAGCTGCAAAAGAGGGCTGAGACCATTAATTAATAACCATAGTAAACGCGGCCGTCCACGTGACGGCCGCGTTTTTTTATTTTGCCGTCTTTGGAGAAGGGGCCTGCGCTGCATTCTGTGAGAAGCATTTTAGGCTACGCACACGCAGCAGTCTAAACACTGCCAGTCCAGGATACAGACAGAAAGTTCCGACATCGTGAAAAAATAAACTTTTAATGTAGTCTGGGCTACAAACCGCATTGTGCCGGGTATCTGGCTGACTTATCATTGCCTCAGAAGGCGGAAATTCCGCATTTTTTGAAATTGGCAAGGAGGAATCACAATGGGCGTGGATACCACCACTTTGACGGTCAACGGCGTCCGGCGCACTTTCTCGATGGGCGACGCATTCGGCCAGGTGCCGTATAGCGAAACGCTGCTTGAGACTTTGCGCGACAGGCTCGGCCTGACTGCGGCGAAGAAGGCCTGCGACGAGGGCGCCTGCGGCTGCTGTACGGTCATAAAGGACGGCGAGGCGGTGCCCTCGTGCTCGCTGCTCACCGTTGACTGCGACGGCTCCGAGATAACGACGCTCGAGGGTCTGGCGGACAGGGAGACGGGCGAGCTCTCGAAGGTACAGCAGGCGTTCCTGGATTACAACGCCTTCCAGTGCGGCTTCTGCACACCGGGCATCATCATGACCACCACGGCGCTGTTGGACAAGAACCCGACCCCAACGAGGGAAGAAGTCCGCGACGCGCTCTCCGGCAACTACTGCCGCTGCATCAGCCAGTACCACGTCTTTGAGGCCATCGACTCGCTCACCGGCCGCGGCGTGGAGCTCGACGAGAAATGGGAGGGCAGAAGATGAAGCACTTCGGAAACGAGAATTATACCCAGGAGAATTACCGATATGTCGGCCGAGTAAACGTCCCGCGCAAGGATGCACGCGAGATCGTGACGGGCAAGTGTACCTTCCTCGACGACTTCACGCTGCCGCAGATGCTCATCGGCCGCGCCAAGCGCAGCCCCCACGCGCACGCAAAGATAAAGAGCATCAACGTCGAACGAGCGAAGAAGCTGAACGGCGTCGCAGCGGTACTGACGTATAAGGATGTTGACCAGAGCTGGCTCATGGGCTGGCCTCCGATGAAGCCCATCCTGGGCGATACGGTGCTCTACGTGGGCGACCCTGTGGCGCTCGTCGCGGCGGAGACGAGGGAAATAGCCGACGAGGCCATCGAGCTCATCGAGGTCGAGTACGAGGTGCTGCCCGCGGTTACGAGCGGCATCGAGGCCGTGAAAGACGGCGCCCCGCAGCTCTACCCCGGCGTGTTCGAGCACAACATCGTGACGCCGGGCTACCCTCCCTTCCAGAAGGACGGCGCGTTCTGGCATCTCGTGAAGGGCGACCCTGAGAAGGGTTTTGAGGACTGCGCCTACATCGCCGAGGACACGGTGGAGTTTTCCAAGATGGCCGCGCCGGCCTCCCCGGAGCCGCCCGGAGCCATAGTCCGCTGGGAGGGCGGCAAGGACTTCACGGTCTGGTGCGACACGCAGTCGGGCTACATCTGCAAAATAACGAACGCCTCGGTAATAGAGGGCTGCAACATGGATATCCACACATTCAACGTGGGCGGCTCCTACGGCAACAAGCAGAGCCAGGTGCAGATAGTGTCGTCGGCGGCGGTGCTCTCCATGAAGACAGGCCGGCCGGTGAAGTTCTACCAGACGAAGACCGAGCAGATGTGCTGCTTCGAGACCCGACTGGGCAGCCAGGTACACGCGAAGATAGGCATGGACAAGGACGGCGTGGTGAAGGCTGTTAAGGCCGAGTGGACGGTGGACACGGGCTGCCTGAGCAACGCGACGCAGGGCCAGATAGGCGTGGGCATAGGCGAGGCGCAGCTGGTCATGTGCAAGTGCCCGAACTGGGATCTGGACACCAACCTCGTGGTGACGAACAAGCAGCCGGCGGGCATAGTGCGCGGCTACGGCGGCCAGGAGCTGAACTCCTGCCTCTCGCTCCTCATAGGCCGGACGATGCGTGCGGGCAATTTCGACCCCGTGGAGTGCTACAAGAAGAACTACGTCGGCGAGGGCGACGTCTACACCTGGCGCGACGGCCGCCAGTGGCAGGCGCACTCTGTGAACTATGTCAAGGCCATCGAGGCGGCTGCTGAAAAGTTCGGCTGGAAGGACAAGTGGAAAGGCTGGGGTGTGCCCACCTGGACGAGCGCGGACGGTAAGAAGGTCAGAGGCGTCGGCTGCGGCATCATCGGCAACGCGGACATCGGCGAGGACAACACCGAGGCCTACGTCCGGGTCGTGCCCGACCTCGTTGGCGACAAGGCCCGCATCGTGCTCCAGACGAACATCACGGAGTCCGGCATGGGCCAGCGCAGCAACATCGTCAAGATGGTCGCCGAGGTCATGAACGTGCCCTTTGACAAGGTGGACATCACCCCGGGCGACACGATGATAAACCCGACGGGCTTCGGCCTGTGCGGCTCACGCGGCACGATAACCTACGGGCACGCGGTGACGAGCGCGGCTGAGGACGCGAGACACCAGCTCTTTGAGCTTGCGAAGCCCTACCTCGAGGTAGCGGAAGACAGTATGTACCTGACGGACTATGGCGTGGCGACCGTAGCGAGGCCCGGCAAGTTCGTGAGCTGGAAGAAACTCATTCCTCAGGATCTCACCCTCACGGGCTACGGCCAGCACCTCGAAAACTTCTCTACTCCTAATATGTTCATCGTGTTCCTGGAGGTAGAGGTCGACAAGGAGACCGGCAAGGTGGACGTGCTGAATATGCTGGGCGGCACGGACTGCGGCCAGATGATCGACCCCTCGGGCCTCGAGATGCAGGCTCAGGGCGGCATAGGCTCGGCCTCGCTGGACACGGCCACCTTCGAGGAGCACATCATAGACCCCGGTACGGGCAGGACGATGACCTACGATATGCTCGAGTACAAGTGGCGCCCCTTCAATGAGTTCCCGGACTACACGACCTGCATCCTCGAAAGCAAGTTCGACACCTTCCAGTTCAAGGCGACGGGCGTGGGCGAGATAGCGGGCGCGGCGGCGGCGAGCGCCACGATGCAGGCCATCTCGAACGCCATAGGCGTTCAGGTCGCGCAGTACCCGGCGACGCCGGACGTCATTTTGAAGGCCCTGGGCAAGATCTGAGGGAGGAGCGGAAAAGATGAAGAAATTTGATTACGTCAGGCCCGGCTCCTGCGCCGAGGCCGAAAAGGAAATGACCGAGGGCGCGGTCTACGTCGCCGGCGGCAGCGACCTGCTGGGTACGCTCAAGCAGGAGATACTGCCCAAATACCCCAAAAAGCTCGTCAGCCTCAAGGCCCTGCCCGATATGAAGGGCATAGAGCTCGAAGACGGCAAGCTCAAGGTCGGCGCGATGACCACGCTGAGCGAGGTCTGCGAGAGCGAGACGGTCAAAGAGAACGTCCCGGCGCTCGCCGAGGCGGCGCACTCCGTCGCCACGCCGCTCATAAGGAACCTCGGCACCGTGGGAGGCAACATCTGCCAGGACGTCAGGTGCTGGTTCTACCGCTACCCGAACGAGGTCGGCGGCAGGCTCAACTGCGCGAGGAAAGGCGGCGCGGAGTGCTACGCGCTCAAGGGCGACAGCCGCTATCATAGCATTTTCGGCGGCATGAAGGTCGCAAGCCCCGTCGGCTGCTCCGGCGGCTGCC
>CABVBV010000135.1 GCA_902496595.1 uncultured Eubacteriales bacterium
GACTGCAAGGGCGTCTGTCCCGAGTGCGGCAAAAACCTCAACGAAGGCCCGTGCTCCTGCCGCAAAAAACCGGATCCAAGATTAGCTGTGCTTGAGCAGCTTTTGGATAAATAAAGGAACCTGTTAGCAGGTTCTGATGAGCCTGCTAACAGGTTCAAACATCACAAATAACAGAGCTGCTCGCAAACAGCCGTCTGTGGGAGGTGTAATTCATGGCAGTCCCGAAGAGTAAAGTATCCCGCCAGCGCCGCGACAAGAGGCGTTCTTCCG
Organism: uncultured Eubacteriales bacterium; assembly: GCA_902496595.1. Lineage (GTDB taxonomy): Bacteria > Bacillota > Clostridia > Oscillospirales > Oscillospiraceae > Scatomorpha. Next base: position 271 of record CABVBV010000135.1, read on the forward strand.
TCTGGAAGCTGGAGGCGCCCGCAATAGTGAAGTGCCCGAACTGCGGCGCTTACCATCTGCCGCACCGCGCCTGCAAGGCCTGCGGCCAGTACAACGGCCGCGTGGTCTTCGAGGTCGAGGAGAGCAAGTAACATCACGCTGAGAAGGGAAGGCAATTAAAAGCCTCCCCTTCTTTTGCTATAGGGTGACGTATATGCTTAACACTATTACAAATATAGATAAGGCCAGCCCGGCGCTTGGGAAGGTGTCCGTCGGGGACAAGCTCCTATCAATAAACGGCCACGGGGTCGAGGACGTGCTCGACTACCGGTACTGGTCATACGAGCCGAGGCTCACGCTGACGCTGCGCTCCGGCGCGACGGGAAAGGAATACGAGGTCAAGATAAGGAAGGGCGAGGGCGAGGATCTGGGCCTCGATTTCGAGGAATACCTCATGGACAAGCCCTGGGGCTGCTCGAACCGCTGCCTGTTCTGCTTCATCGACCAGCTTCCAAAGGGTCTGCGCCGCACGCTCTACTTCAAGGACGACGACGCGAGGCTTTCCTTCCTCACGGGCAGCTATATCACGCTCACGAACCTCTCAGAGCGGGAGCTGGAGCGCATCTGCGCGCTCAAGATAAGCCCCATAAACGTCTCCGTCCACGCCACGGATCCCGAGCTGCGGGCAAAGCTCATGGGGAACCCGAAGGCCGCGGACATCATGGGCCCGCTCCGGCGGCTCACCTCGGCGGGCATAACCGTGGACTGCCAAATCGTCTGCTGCCCGGGCTATAACGATAGGGAGCAGCTCTCCCGCTCCATGCGCGAGCTTGCGGAGCTGTACCCGGGCGTGAACAGCGTGTCAATCGTGCCCGTCGGCCTCACAAAGCACCGGGAGAAGCTCGCAAAGCTCACGCCCTTCGACAGGGACAGCGCTGCGGAGACGATAGACCGGGTGGAAAAATACGCGGGCGAGTGCCTCGAAAAGCACGGCAGCCGCATCTTCTGGTGCTCGGACGAGCTCTACCTGAAAGCCGGGCGCGAGGTGCCGGAGGACGAGTACTACGAGGAGTACAGCCAGCTGGAAAACGGCGTGGGCCTCATGCGCCTTTTGGAGACGGAGTTTCTCGCGGCGCTGGACTTCACGGAGCCGGACGAGGGCACGGGTTCGGAGTTCACCATCGCCACGGGCGTCGCGGCGGCGCCGCTTTTGGAAAAACTTTTACACACTGGACATAAAAAATGTGTTAAGATAAAAGGACGGGTAGCGCCCATCGTGAACGACTTCTTCGGGCACACGATAGACGTGGCGGGGCTGGTCACGGGCGGCGACCTCATCCGGCAGCTGAAGGGCAGGAAGCTGGGCGAGCGGGTGCTCATACCGCACACCATGCTGCGCCACGGCGAGGGCGTCTTCCTCGACGACGTGACGCTCGAGCAGGCGTCGGCGGAGCTGGGCGTGCCGGTCATACCCGTCGGCGGCTCGGGAGACGAGCTGCTGGCCGCGATGCTGGGACAGGAAATTCAGAAAGGGGGCCTTGCTGGATGGCAAGACCGCTTGTAGCAATAGTGGGCAGGCCGAACGTCGGCAAGTCCATGCTGTTCAACCGACTTGCGGGGCGCAGGCTGTCCATAGTCGAGGACACGCCGGGCGTAACCCGCGACAGGCTCTACTCGGAGTGCGAGTGGAACGGGCGGAAATTCGATATCGTCGACACCGGAGGCATTGAGCCCTCGGCGGACAGCGAGATACTCCTGTTCATGCGCGAGCAGGCGCAGATAGCCATAGACTCTGCGGACGTCATCGTGTTCGTGACGGAGATCGCCACGGGCGTCACGGCGGCGGACAGGGACGTGGCGAATATGCTGCTGCGCTCGAAGAAACCCGTCGTGCTCTGCGTGAACAAGATGGACTCCACCGGCCTGCCCGACCCGGGCATCTACGAGTTCTACTCGCTGGGCCTCGGCGACCCCATCGCGCTCTCGGCGGTGCACGGCCACGGCACGGGCGACCTGCTGGACGCCTGCGTCGAGCACTTCCCGCCAGAGGACGCGGAGGGGGAGGAGGACGACCGCATCAAGGTCGCCGTCATAGGCAAGCCGAACGTGGGCAAGAGTTCGCTCATAAACCTCATACTCGGCGAAAAGCGCGTCATAGTCTCGGACGTCGCAGGCACGACGCGGGACGCCGTGGACACGCCCTTTGAGAATGAATACGGCAAATACGTCTTCATCGACACGGCGGGCATACGCCGCAAGTCGAAGGTGGACGACAGGATAGAGAAATTTTCGGTCATGCGTGCGCAGCTCGCCATAGAGCGGGCCGACGTATGTATAATCATGCTCGACGCCAGGGACGGCGTGACGGAGCAGGACACGAAGATAGCGGGGCTCGCACATGAGGCCGGCAAAGCCAGCATCATCGTCGTGAACAAGTGGGATCTCGTCGAGAAGGACGGCAAGACCATGGACAAGCTCAGGAAGGACGTCTACCGCGACCTCGCCTTCATGAGCTACGCGCCTGTGCTCTTCATCTCGGCCTTGACGGGTCAGAGAGCAGAGCGTATATTCGAGCTTGTGAATTACGTGAACGAGCAGAGCTCCATGAGGATAACCACGGGTATGCTCAACAACGTCCTCGCCGACGCGCAGGCGCGGCAGCAGCCGCCCACCGACAAGGGCCGCAGGCTCAAGATCTACTACATGACCCAGACCGGCGTCAGGCCGCCGAACTTTGTCATCTTCTGCAACAGCAAGGAGCTTTTCCACTTCTCCTATCAGAGATATATCGAGAACCAGATAAGAGCCGTCTTCGGGCTCGAGGGCACGCCCATCCGCATCGTTATCCGTCAGAAAGGGGATAAGGAATGATAATCACCGCCTTGCTTTTGGCCATCGCGGTAATAGCCTACCTCTGCGGCAGCGTGAACGGCGCCATAATCGTGTCAAGATACCTGTTTAAAAGCGACGTGCGCGAGCTGGGCAGCGGAAATGCCGGACTCACGAACTTTTACAGGAACTACGGCGCCAAGGGCATAGCCGGGGTGCTGGCCATCGACATCGTGAAGGGCCTCGTCGGCGCCTTCGTCGGCGGACTGCTGCTCGGCCTCGCCACGAGCGACCCGCTGCTCAAGCCGGAGTACGTCGACATCGGCCGGATATTCGCCACCTTCTGCCTCGTCATGGGGCACGTGTTCCCGATCTTCTACGGGCTGCGCGGCGGCAAGGGTATCCTGGTCGGCGTGTCGGCCGTGTTCGTCGTGGACTCGGACGCGGCGCTTATAGCGCTCGTCGTCTTCGCCCTCATCGTGGCGCTGACCAGATACGTCTCGCTCGGCTCCGTGCTGGGCGCGGCCAGCGTGCCGATAACGATGCTGGCAAACGGCTTTTCAAGCCTCTGCCTCATCCTCGCCCTGCTGACGCTGCTCGTCATCGTCATGAAGCATATGGGCAATATCTCAAGAATAATCAAAAAACGCGAGCCGCGCTTCGTTTTCAAGCGCGACCTGAGCCACAAGCTCGATGAAGAAAAGTTTTGAAAGGAGCTGATACAAATGCTTGAACTCAAAAACGTCTCATACAGCGCCGGAGAAGAAGAAGGCGCCGTAAAGGATATATTGACCGACGTCAGCCTCAAGGTCTCCGAGCGCTTCGTCGCAATAACCGGCCCGAACGGCGGCGGCAAATCGACGCTCGCCAAGCTAGTCGCGGGCATCATAAAGCCCACCTCGGGCCGCATCTACTTCGAAGGTGAGGATGTCACAGACCTGGGCGTCACCGAGAGAGCAAAATTGGGCATAAGCTATGCCTTCCAGCAGCCCGTGAGATTCAAGGGCATCCGGGTCTTCGACCTCTTGCAGCTGGCCTCGGGCCGGAAACTCACCGTCGGCGAGGCCTGCGAATACCTCAGCCGCGTGGGCATGTGCGCCAGGGATTATGTAAACCGCGAAGTCAACGCCAGCCTGTCCGGCGGCGAGCTGAAGCGGATAGAGATAGCGACGATACTGGCGCGAGGCACGAAGCTCTCGCTGTTCGACGAGCCGGAGGCGGGCATAGACCTGTGGAGCTTCACGAATCTCATTGCTGTGTTCGAGAAGATGTATGAGCAGATAAACGGCAGCATCCTGATAATCTCGCATCAGGAGCGGATATTGGAGATAGCGGACAAGATAGTGGTCATAGCGGGCGGACGCATCACTGAACAGGGAACCAAGGAAGAGGTCATGCCCAAACTGATGTGCGATAACGGCTCCTGCGGGCGCCTTGCCGCTGTGTAAGGGGGTTTTGGTATGGCGTTGGATAAGATACAGCAGACGCTGCTGGCCGAGATAGCGGGCCTGCATGGGGTGCCCGAAGGGGCATATAATATACGCTCTGATGGTGAACTCGCGGGCAGGGCGACCACGGCGAATATTGATATAGTCACAAAGAAGGATAAGCCCGGCATAGACATATTTATTAAACCCGGAACGAAAAATGAGAGTATGCATATACCGGTCATCATAGAGAAGAGCGGGCTGAAGGATCTGGTGTATAATGACTTCCACATCGGCGAAGACAGCGACGTGACGATAGTTGCGGGCTGCGGGATCAATAACTGCGGCAGCCAGGACAGTCAGCACGACGGCGTCCATACATTTTACGTAGGCAAAAATGCGAAGGTAAAATATATCGAAAAGCACTATGCCGACGGAGACGGAACCGGAGAGCGGATAATGAACCCGACGACGGTGATCGAGCTCGATGAGGGCGCATATATGGAGATGGACACGACCCAGATAAAGGGCGTGGACTCGACGAAGCGCGATACTAAGGCGAAGGTAGCTGCGGGTGCGACGCTCATAGTTCGGGAGAAGCTGATGACCCACGGCAAGCAGCTGTCCGACAGTGAGTTCACAATAGATTTGGACGGAGACGACAGTTCGGCGAATGTAATAAGTCGCGGCGTAGCGAGGGACAGTTCGCGTCAGGTGCTGGTGCTGCGGATAAACGGCAACGCGAGATGCTATGGACATAGTGAATGCGATAATATTGTCATGGATAACAGCTATGTGCAGGCGATACCGGAGATAACGGCGAACAGCGTTGAGGCGAGCCTGGTACACGAGGCGGCGATAGGCAAGATAGCCGGTGAGCAGCTGACGAAGCTGATGACGCTGGGCCTGACCGAGAAAGAGGCCGAAGAACAAATTGTCGCCGGATTTTTAAAATAAGCCTTGACATTCCCGCCCGATTCTGCTAATATACCTCTTGCACCGCATGGGGGTATAGCTCAGCTGGGAGAGCGCTTGAATGGCATTCAAGAGGTCAGCGGTTCGATCCCGCTTATCTCCACCAGAAAAAGTCCTGAAATCGTGAGATTTCAGGACTTTTTCTTTATCTTTATCCCAAAATCTATCGTTTTGCAAGCTTCGT
>CABVBV010000136.1 GCA_902496595.1 uncultured Eubacteriales bacterium
CATACGACTATACAATTCCTGCCATCATTCTTTGGCGGTTTTGACGATGATCTCAACACAACAAACGCCGGCAGCGGCTTTGCTCCCTGCCGGCGTTTGCTGCGGATTCGCTTTCCCTCTCATTCGTCTGCGGCGGCCCTCTTCTCGGGCATATATTTCAATATACCTTTATTCCAGTTCGTGCGCCACTGTCCCTGAAAAAATGTGATTATTCTGTGATTTTTTACAGAACTGCGCTATGGTATGCTATAATCATAAGTAAGGGGGATCTTCCATGTACAAGGTGCTGCTGGTGGATGACGACGTCCACATCCTCAACGCGAACGAAGCCTATCTGAAAAAGCTCGGCTACCAGGTGAGCCGGGCGGAAAACGGGGAGCTCGCCCTGAAGCTCGCCTCCTCCGCCGCCTTCGACGCCATCGTGCTCGACGTGGATATGCCGGGGACTGACGGGGTGACGGTTTGCCGACGGCTTCGCGAAGTGAGCGGCGTGCCCGTCATCTTCCTCTCGGCCTACGCCCGCACCGACGACCGGATACGGGGGCTCATGGCCGGAGGAGACGACTACATCGGCAAGCCCTACTCGCTCGTGGAGCTGGAACTTCGGCTGCGCCTGCGCATCCGGAGGCACAAGGGCGTGGAGTCCAGCGAGATACTCCGCTTCGGAGACCTGGAGATCGACCTGGGCCTGTGCGAAGCCCGGTTCAAAGGCGAGGCTGCCCCGCTCACCTCCCTTGAGTTCGACCTGCTCTCCTTCCTCGCCAGGAACCCCGATCAGGTGTTCTCCTATGAGCAGCTATACGACCGTGTTTGGAAGTCCCCGATAAACCAGGGCCTGCACAACCTGCAGGTCTGCATGGCCCGAGTCCGTCAGAAGCTGGACGCCCTCTGCCCCGGCATTCACTGGATCGAGACCGTGCGGCGCAGGGGCTACCGCTTCAACAGCGGCGCACAGACGTGAAAAAGCCCCCGGGCACGATCGTCCGGGGGCTGCGCGGCCGCTGCGCCGCAGATAATACGATATTCAATTCATCTCTTCCTTTTCCACTTTCCCGCGTTCGCCGCAGCGACTCCGACGCAGGCGCAGATACCGACGCCCGCCGCCGCCAGGATGACCGTAGTCGCCGTATTCGTTCCTTCATCCTGATCCGGCAGCTCCGGGGCCTCTATCTCGACGTCGGACTCCGGAACCTCCGGAGATGCGGAAGGCTCGGGCTCAGGCGTCGGTTCGGGGGTCGGGCTCGGCGTCGGAGCAGGTTCCGGGCTCGGCGTCGGCTCAGGAGCCGGGGGCATGGTGTGTTCGGAGCCTGTGGTGCCCAGGACGCCTCCGGAGCCGGTATACTGTGGAGGCTCGGTGTGCTCCGGGCTCGGCTCAGGGTCGGGCTCGGGCGTCGGAGTGGGTTCAGGGCTCGGCTCAGGGTCAGGCTCGGGACTGGGTTCCGGCTCTCTCAGCGGAGGAAACAGGGTCGTGCCGCCGCCTCTGTTGCCGCCCTGGTCGTCCTCCCCCTCGTCCTCTTTCGGAAGCAGGAAGCCCTTGGAATACCAGAACATCGTTCCACGCGGATCCGACGCGGCGAGTCTGAAGTACCTCGGTTCATTGTCGCCGCCCAGGAAAAAGATGGCGGCGTAGCCGTCCTCCGCGTTACCCTTCAGCTCGAAATCGGGAAAATCCGTCCAGACCTCGCCTGAGGGCGAGGTCTGACCCCAGACGTCATACGTCTGGACATCTTCGGGGAGGCTGTCCATGAACAGCGTAACCGTCACCGCCTCGGCTCCCGTCCAGCTGGCGTCGGTCACGGACAGCTCTCCCTGCTCGTACCAGTATACGTTGACGGTCAGCGGCCGCAGAGAGGCTATTTCCTCTCCGTTCTCTCCCATGAAGGCTCCGGTCAGCGTGGCCTCCCCTTCGGTCTGGCCCAAATGCTCTCCGAGTTCCCAGGAGAGCTTCAGATCCATATAGCTCTCCCTGCCGCGGTCGCTGACATACAGGCCCAGCTCCCGGGGCAGCAGCTCTTCACAGAGGGCGGTGCCGGATTCTAGGTACACATCCTCCGGTGCGGAGTAACTGTTGTCCGCGACCGGCCCAGACCACTCGGCGGCGTCCTCCGGCAGTGCGGAGTCATGGAAGACCACTACGCCTCCCGGCTCCTGCCGGACGAATGTGCCCGCACCGCTGAACTCAAAGTCCGCTCCGACGATGTTCAGCGCGCCGCCGGCCTCGACCACGATCCTGGCGCTCTCGCCGAGCTCCGCTATTATCTTTGTCCTGGGCTCCTTTCCGCCTATGGACACGGGGCCGATGCTGAGACTGCCGCCGTTTCTTATCACTACCGTACCGCTGAAGGTGAAAGTCAGCTTCCCGGCATAATAGCCCGACTCTTCGTCGGTCTGGAACTCAGAGCCTATGACCGTATAGCTCAGGCTCTCCCCCTCATCGATGACGATATCTCCGAGCTCAAAACAGTAGTTGACGGGCTCGGTCTCCTCTCCTCCCTCCGAGTCTCCGCCCTGGCCGCCCAACACCAGCGCGTAGGCGGGCGTTTGCAGGCACAGCGCCGCAGCGCAGCACAGGCAGGCGAGCAGTTTTCCAAGTCTGACTTTCATTCATCTTCCCTCCGGAGGTTAAATCATGCGCAAAGAGACAGGGCAAGGCATTTTGATGTTATCGGTTTTTCTCCTTGCCGGACTTCTGGCCGTCTGGTGCCAGTATCGCTGGGACAACAAATACACCGCAGCGCTCAGCGGCGACTGGGGCGTCAACGTGCTCCAATCAGACCCGAACGAACCCTGCTGGCTGGTAGACGGCTGGGAGTTCTACCCCGGCGAGCTGCTCGCCCCGGAGGACTTCGCCTCCGGCCGCACGGCGGAACAGTACACCTACGCGGGGCAGTATGCGAACTTCAGCGAGTGGCTCGGCAGCCCATACGGCGCTGCGACCTATCGCATCGTGCTTGAAAATCACGGGGAACCCGTGGAGCTGAGCTTTTACCTGCCGGAGCTGCTCTGCGCAGGCCGGGTCTACATAGGAGGAGAGCTCGCCGGAGAACAGGGCAGCGTCGAGCCCTATGTGCCAAGGGTCACAGACGGTGTGTATTCCTTCAAAGCGGAGGGCAGCACCGAGATCATCGTTCAGTGCGCCAACTTCACGCACTACTACTCGGGTATGTACTATCCCCCGGCCGTGGGCACTCCCGGGGCGATCACCCGGCTGTTGTCCACCCGTCTGGCCCTCTACGGGCTGCTGTGCTTCGCCTCTTTGGCCGCGGCCCTCTCCAACCTGGCGCTCTGGGCTCTGGGCCGGGACAGGCTCACTCAGCTGCTCGGACTGCTCTGCCTGGCCTACGCGCTCAGGATGGACTATCCCTTCCTGCGCACGCTCGGCGTGCCCGCGATCAGGCCGCTCTACGCGATCGAGGATCTCTGCGCCGCAGCGGTATTGCTCTGCGCGATGCTCCTCGCCGGAAAGCTCTCCGCAGCCGAGCGGCTCGGCTTCCATCGCCGCGCCGCAGTTCCGGCAGCGGCGGCCATGTGCGCGGTCTGCGTTGTATTTCCTGTTTTTATATTACCATATGCTCCGGCGTTTATCAACTCATACGGCATCCTGCTCTCCGTCTGGAAGCTCCTGGCCGGAGCGTATCTCCTCTTCCTCTCGGCCAGGGCGCTTCGGGAGAGCCGGCCGCTGGGCCGTTATCTGCTCTGTTCCTCCGGCCTCTACGGGCTGATGACCCTGGTATCCGTGCTGGAGACGGGCTACCTCGAGCCCGCTTGCGGGGTGTGGCCGGAGGAGTTCGGAGGCTTCGCGCTGGTGGCCGGCTTCGCGGCCCTGATGGTACACAGGGGGATACTGATGGTGCGCGAGAACCAGAGGCTCAACGCCCGGCTGAGCGAAGAGGTTGAGCGCAAGGCCCATGCCCTCGAGTCCCTGCTGGACGAGAGGCGGAAGCTGCTCGCCACCCTCGTTCACGACATCAAAAACCCGCTCTCAGCCGTCAGGAGCTACGCCGACCTCGTCCGAAACGGAGGAGAGGTGCTCGACGCCGAGACTTCGGCCTATCTCGATGCGCTTACAGAGCGTGTGGAGGCGGTGGAGGACAGGTTCGACCTGCTCCAAGGCTTCTCCCGGGCCGAGCGCACCGTCTCTGAGGCCCGGAGGCTGGAGCTCTGCGGCTTCATCAGGAGCTTTTATGAGAGGAACCGTCCGGACATCGAGCTCGGCGGCCAGAATTTCAGGCTGGAGCTGCCGACCGGGAAGCTGTACGCCGCCGTCGGCGAGTTCCAGCTGTGCGCGGCATTGGAGAACCTCTGTTACAACGCGCTCTCCTTCACGCCGCCGGAGGGCAGCATAACGCTCTCGCTCAGGAGGGAGGGAGACAGCGCCGTGATCCGCGTGAGAGACACGGGCTGCGGCATAGCCCCGGAAATCCTGCCCCACGTCTTCGAGCTCGGCTTCACCAGCCGCCCGGGCAGCGGCGGAGAGGGGCTCGGCCTCTACATAGTCCGCAGTTTCGCGCTCGAACACGGAGGCAGCATCGAAGCAGAGTCCGTCCCCGGCAAGGGCAGCACCTTCACCATGCGCCTGCCCCTGGAGCCGGTATCGGCACATTGAGCGAAGCCCGCGAGCGCCCCCACCATGCGCCGCGCCGGCATAATCGGCTGCGGCTCCAAGAGGCTTACAAGACAAAAAAAGCGCCGGAGCAAAGCGAACTTTGCTCCGGCGTGGTACGAGTGTTCTTACAGCATTTGAGCAAAAAAGCTAGGAAAATCAACGGTTTCATGGCATTGGGCAAGTGGCATTTTAGCGCAAAAACCGTTTTTCAAAGGCTCATTTTGGGGCGCTTCATGTTTTGGAGCGCCCATTTTTCACGCCCAGGAGGTGATGTAAATGGGCAGCAAACTTGACATGAATACAGGGGGCAAAACGGCGGCTGACGGTGAGCTTATTACGCTCGCTCTTACAGAGCTGTACCCATTCAGTAGGCACCCTTACAAAGTCTGCGACGACGACGCGATGCGAGATATGGCCGAGAGCGTGAAACAGTACGACGTCCTATCCCCAGCCATCGCGCGGCCTCTGCCGGAAGGTGGGTACGAGCTTGTATCCGGCCACCGGCGCAAGCGGGCGTGTGAGCTGGCGGGGTTGGAGACTATGCCGGTAATCGTCCGCGAGCTGGACGACGACGCGGCTGCGATCCTCGTCGTGGACAGCAATTTGCAGCGCGAAGGGCTGCTTCCGAGCGAGAGGGCGTTTGCGTACAAGCTCAAACTGGATGCGCTGCGGCATCAGGGAGAACGCACGGATTTAACTTCGGCCCAAGTTGGGCCGAAGTTAACAGCCGCAGAAAAAGTTGCAGAGGAAAGCCCAGATAGTAAGTCTCAAATAAAGCGCTACATCCGCCTCACCGAGCTTATCCCTCCGCTGCTGGACATGGTGGACGAGCGCAAGATAGCGTTCAATCCGGCCTATGAGCTTTCGTTTTTGAAGCAGGACGAGCAGCGCCTTCTTCTCGACGCTATGGACAGCGAGCAGGCTACGCCGTCGCTGTCGCAGGCGCAGAGGCTCAAGCAGTTCTCCCAGCGCGGCGAGC
>CABVBV010000137.1 GCA_902496595.1 uncultured Eubacteriales bacterium
TTCGTTCTGTTGCCAGGGCAAAAAGAAAGAACGCAGCAGAATTTTCGTTCTGTTGTTGATGCCGGGCTTCATCGGCATTGTTATGCAGTAGAATTATACACCAGCCGCCCAAAAATGGCAAACAAATCAGATGATTAACTGCATAATGACATAGCAGAACAGACGGGCAACATAAATTTCGCGGCCCGTTTATATTTGTGCGCCCATAATCCCCGAACTTTTACCTTGAATCTGGAAAGGATGCTTGCGTACTCGGAAAAAACTGAGTATAATGCTTATGTATTACATCACGAACGCAACAGAACGAAAATTACGTTACCACCAGCCCTAATCGCCCTATTTGCCGGGCGTGGACGGAGCCGCTTTCGGCGGTGTAGATGCGCGTCGTGGTGACGCTGCTGTGGCCGAGGATGTCCGCGAGGCGCGAGAGGTCTTTTTCGATGGAGTAGAACGTCCGCGCAAAGAGATGGCGCAGGTTGTGCGGGAACACCTTGCCCGGCTCCACCTCGGCGCTCTGGCACAGCGCCTTCATGTCGCGCCAGATGTTGCTGCGGTTTAACGGCCTGCCGTTCCGACTGACAAACACCGCCCCGGCGGTGATTTTTTGTTTTTGCAGGTAACTTTTCAGCAGCTTCCGCAGCTTGTCCGGCAGGAACACGGTGCGGCGCTTGCCCTTGTTCGCCACCTCAGCCCGGCCCGACTGCACCGCTGCCACCGTGACGAAGCGCAATTCGGACACCCGGATGCCCGTGGCGCAGATGGTCTGGATGACCAGCGCGAGCCGCTCGTTCTCGGCCCTCTCCGCGGCCCGGACGAGCCGGACGTATTCAGCGCGTGTCAGCTCCTTGTCCTCGGAGAGAAAGAGGGCTTTTTGAATTTTGAGCGGCCTAAGCCCCAATTCACCGAGGCCGCAGAATGTAAGGAAACCGTTCACAGCGGCAATTTTGCTGTTGACGCTCGCGGGCGCGAATTTGCCTACCAGCGCCTCCTTCCATTCCAGCAGCAGACCCTTTGACACCGCCCGCCCGGCGAGGAACTCCGCCAGCGCGCCGAGATCGTGGACGTATTTACGAATGGTCGCCTCGCTGCGCTCCTCCTCCCGCAGCTGCACGGCGTATTTTTCGATAAGCGCCCCCGTGACGCTCAGGCCCTGTTTTGACATGACCGCATCCCCCTTGGCAAGTGATACCGCTATTTTACCAAGCCGCAGCGGATGATATGCAAAAAGCCCACAGCGTCTCGCACGCTGTGGGCTTTGGTGTTGTTGGGGTTTAATCATTTAACGTTCATCTCGGCAAAAAGCCGGATGTTTGACGCAGTATTCATATTAGCTTCATGCCGTTATATATGTAGTCTATCGCACGTTTATCCTTCTTGAGCCAGGACTCAGACAGAGACATCATTTCATCATAGAAAAGTCCAAAACACTGACAGAATTCAGGATAGGTAAAGTTATACAGCTCCTCCACCTGTTCATGGTTGCTGTTCAATGCGAAAGTCATGTTTGCGTTTGTGAATACCGAGAACGCATTATCGCTCTTATCCAGCAGCGGGTTATGGTCGCTCACTATACCTATCGAAATGTGGCTGCCGTCCTCAAGCTCATCGATCAGGTGCGAGAGATGGCGGCGCCGTTCGTCTCTCGTGAGCGTCACTACGCCGTCAAAGAGGCGTATTCTGCCCGTGTTCATATAGTCCACGAGCGAGGACTTATATGTGATGACGGAGTTGAAGGAGCTGGACGTTATCTCATACATTTTAACGTTGAAAATCGCGCTGCTCTTCGTCCGCAAGGTATTCATCCATGAACTCATCCAGCTGTTCGGCGCTCAAATTTACCGGCCACGTACTGTGCATAAGATAGCGGTTATCTGCTGCAGCGCATAGCTGAACGGCAGGTTGGAGCTCAGCACAGCCTCCCGGCCGAGCCGCTCCGCCAGCGGTGGCAGGGTCTGCACATAGTTATCAGATATACGGTAACATTCGTTTACTACGTTCCTGTCGGAAGTTACCAGAGAATAGCTGTGCCCATGTGTCAAGGAGAGGTCTACGCCCTGAATAAGTATGCCGTTTCGCAGTACCAAGGCGGGGCTTACCGGGTTCTTGCCTTCCGTCGCGGCGTAAAAATCCATGGATATCGGTGCATACAGGCGCTCTGAAAGAGCGCGTTCGTATCCTCCGTCGTCGTATGCAAAGCTCAGCCTGGCCGCGGCGGCGTCCTTGCCTTCGGGCCTGTTCAACGTGCCGACATAGCGGCTATGCGTTCGCGAACGGACTCGGCGCTGCGCATTGACGGCAGCTTCGACCCGCTCAACCACTTGCTCAAATAGGAAATGTCATAGCCCAGCGCATCGGAGAGGCTGCCTATTTAATGCCATATATGGTCTGCAACTGCCTAAGTGCTTCTCCGAAGGTCATAACGCCGCCTCTGTAATTATGTTTTCCCATTTTAGCATATCGGCCTGTGATATTAAAGCTGTTCGATTTGACTTTTCAAGAATTCAAATAGGTCAATATGAATTTTTAACCTTGATCGAGGCTGCATTTGTGCCACTTTAGTCCGTTGTATTCAAGCGGCGGGCTTGTTATTTTGTAGTCAATGAGTGTATTTGAGAAAAAGGAGGTAAAAAGCTAAGTTGAAGACAGTATTTGTGACCGGCGGGACTGGGACAATGGGCATTGCGACCTTGAAGAAGTTCGCGGAACTAGGCGAAGACTTCCGTGTCCGCTTGCTGGCAAGGGATTCTGAAAAGAATCGCTCGCTGCTTGAGCCTTTCTCGGGAAAGGTCGAGGTGCTCTGGGGAGATCTCAAAGACGACGAGGTATTGGCTGACGGCGTGAAGGGAGCGGATCATGTCCTTCATATCGGTGCATATCTCTCACCGTTCTGCGACAACGACCCTTATGGAGCGCTCCGCGTCAATTACGGCAGTACGCTCTCAATGCTTAAGAGCATAAAGGAGTTCGGTCAGGCTGAGACGACGCATTTCGTGTACATTGGCACAGTCGCGCAGACCGGTGACCGTATGCCGCCGGTACATTGGGGCCGCGTCGGCGACCCGATGAAACCCTCCGTCTACGACTACTATGCCGTCAGCAAGGTTTTCGCCGAGCGTGCAGTCATGGAGTCCGGGCTCAAGTACTGGGCGAGCGTTAGGCAGAGCGGCATGATGCCGGTAAACCCCAAGTCCGGCACCTATCCCATAGCCACCAGCCGTACAACAACCTCATAGAGTGGTCTACGGCCGAGGACTCGGCAAACCTGATGGTCAACATCTGCCTGAAGGCGCCTGAGCGCTTCTGGCGCAGGGCATACAACCTCTCTAACGGAAAGGATTTTCGCTTTACCACATTCAGCTTCTACGAGGCGCTGTATCAGGATCCTCGCGAGGCCCAGGAGCCGAACTGGCTCGCGCTGCACAACTTCCACGGACACTGTTTCCTGGACTCCGACGAGCTCGAAAATGTGGTTCCATTCAGGACGAAGAGTGTTAACGAGGCCATATTCGACCAGCTTGGCGCCTTTATGGAGAATGCAATGAACGCACCCGCCGGGTCAATGCCTGCGACGCCCGAGGAGAACAAGGAGCACAACCGGCGTATCATGAGCCAGCCCGGCGGAGTGCTGCAATTCGTACAGGACGGCGACGAGGAGCGCATAAAGGTCTGGTTCGGCAGGCGAGGAGCCTTACAGCGTGAAGATGGAGGCAAACGCACGAGACATCGAGAAGCTCTACATATAAGGAGGGACGCTTGATATGCAATTTGAAAAGCTGCTTTCCCCGATAAAGATAAGGGGACTGGAACTCAAAAACCGTATTATCATGACCGGCATGGGCACGAAGATGAACGACCGCAACAGCGGCATAACCGATATGCTGGTCAACTACCATGCGGCACGCGCTGCCGGAGGAGTGGCATTGAATACCCTTGAGGTGTGCAGCGTGGACGCGAAGAGTGCCCCGAAGAACTTCGTCAGTATCGCCGAGGATCGTCCCATGCCCGGCCACAAGAAGCTGACAGACGCGATACATAAGAATGGCGGCAGGGCAAATATCCAGCACTGGCAGGGCGCCCTTGCCGTGGGCAGCGACCCTGATGCAGAGATCGTCTTCGTCAATGAGGTCACTACCGAGCGCATCATGGAGATAATCGAAAATTACGGCAGGGCAGCGGCGAGAGCCGTCGAGTGCGGTTATGATGTGGTGGAGCTCCACGCTGCGCACAACTATCTGCCCCATATGTTCCTCTCCGGCGGCATGAATTTCCGTGACGACGAGTGGGGCGGCAGTTTGGAGAACCGCATGAGATTCCCGCTCATGGTGATAGAATCCATAAGGAAAAATATACCGAATGATATGCCGCTGTTTATGCGCCACGACTGCTTTGACGACAACCTGCCCGGCGGACTGACTATCGAGGAGGTCATTGAGTTTTGCAAGCGGGCCGGAAAGCTCGGAGTGGACGTCCTGGATGTCTCTCGCGGCAACTTCATGGATATGGACGCGCTCATTTACGAGACGCCGCCGATGGATCTGCCGCACTTTTATAACGTCGAGGCCGCTGCGCGTATACGTCGCGAGGCCGGCATACTCACCATGCCTACCGGCCGCTTCAATTTCCCTGACCTTGCCGAGAAGGTGCTCGATGAAGACAAAGCCGACCTCATTGTTATGGCCCGTGCTCAGATCGCCGATCCGCAGTTCGTGAACAAGCTCCGCGCCGGAAAGCTCACGAATATCAAGTACTGCATCGGCTGCAACCAGGGCTGCCACAGCTACTTCCTCGACCCGACCAAGGAGCATATCAGCTGCCTGCGCAACCCCGCCGTAGGCGAGGAGGACAAGTACATTATAACAAAGGCGGATACACCCAAGCGCGTCATGATGATCGGCGGCGGCATGGCCGGTCTGGAGGCTGCTGATATACTTCATGACCGCGGGCACATCCCCGTGCTGTATGAGGTGAGCGACCACCTCGGCGGGCAGTTCCTGCTGGCAGGCAAGGCGCCGCGCAAAGAGGATGTGGATCGAGCCGTCAATTACTTCGCGCAGAACGCCTTCGATCTCGGCGTCGAGGTTCACCTGAACACCGCGGTCACGCCCGACATGATAAGCGCCGAGAAGCCGGACGCTGTTATCATTGCCATCGGCTCCGAGGCCGTCATACCGCCTATTCCCGGCGCGGAGCGGGAAAATGTGCTCAACGCACGCGATGTGCTTGCCGGTGCTGATATCCCCGTGAGCAAGACGGTCATCGTGGGCGGAGGACTTGTCGGCATTGAGTGTGCAGAGTACCTTGCTGTTCGCGGCCACAGCGTGACCATTATTGAGATGCGCGACGAGGCTTTGACCGAACTCGATGAGATGCGCAAGATAGGTACTCGCCTTGCCATGGCCAAGGAGGATATCACGATCGAACTCAACGCCAAGTGCCTCGAGGTCCGCGACGGTGAGATCGTAGCGGATGTCAAGGGAGAGACCAAAGTGTTCGCCGCGGACAACGTGGGTGAATTATACTATCAAGTGCAACACTTTAGGAGGATAAAAGAGAGTTCATACA
>CABVBV010000138.1 GCA_902496595.1 uncultured Eubacteriales bacterium
AAATGCTCGATTATTACAAGCATATTGCCTACGATGGCATACATATCAGGAGAATCATATTTTTGCAAGCCTGCTAAAATCGTCTCCAGCTCATGCACCTCATTCTGCGCTTCGCCGTAGCTATATATAGTGCAATCGTTATCGTCTAAATACTCAAATAGGGCTGAGCGCTCATCCTTTTCGTGTTTCAACCAAGTCACCTCTTTACCCTGTGCCCTCACAGGCCTATACAATGGCCGTGAATGTACAAATTATACCACTGACTGTCTGCAAATACAAACTTACTCCACCGGTTCTCACCGGTGGAGTTTTTGTTTCGGGCAAAAGACTACCCGCTGCGGATAGGGCGGAGGCGCTAGAAAAGCTCTAAAATGAAGATACGATCCGGGATATGCGGGGAGGTGGATATGCTGAAAACTGTGCTTCTTATCATGCGGCGGGCGTCGTTGGCGCAGGGGCTGATGGCGAAAGTGCGCGATGCGCCGGGTATCCAGCTGTGCTATGAACCGGACTATGCCAACGCCGACGTGGCCATCCGTGCCCATCTGGCCGCCGGGGCGCTGCTGGAGGTATCCGAGGACGGGGCACACGACATCGACTTCTGCCTGGCCCTGTGCGCATGGCTGCGCGAGGTCACGCCCCAATGCCGGCTGATGCTGATGTGCCCCGAGGGACAGACGGAGGCCGTCCGCCGCGTTATTGAGGCGAAGCGTAAGGGCGAGATCGACGACTTTGTGTTCTATGACGTATCGCTGGACTATCTGGCCGCCAGCCTTCAATCGCTCTGATAAAAGGCCAAACAAAAAGGAGATGAAGAACATGAAAGCGAGAACGATGAAAAGATTTTGAGCCGTTTTGCTCTGTCTCGTGATGGTGCTGGGCCTGCTCCCTGCCGCGGCGCTGGCGGATGAAGGCCCTGAAATGGAGACTGCGGTACTTGACATCACCAAGACCGTTGCGCAGGCCGGAAACGTCGCGCCCGGTGCGGCGACATTCACCTTTGAACTGCTTCTGGGTGGGAGAGAGGACGAAGATGGAAATCCCATATATGAGCGGCTCGGCACGGCCACGATCACCACCTATGGCGCGGGCACCACGCAGCATACCCTGTCCTTCCAGACGCCGAAAGGCACCGTAGATGGAGAAGAATGTACTGATACGACCTGGTATTACGTCTATCTGCGCGAAATATCAGGCGGCGACCCCAGCTGGGACTACTCCGACGCGCTGTATCATGTGACCCGCAGCACCAATAATGACGGTTCTTACAGTTACACCTTCAGCCTGTGCCACGAATACAGCGTGGATGATCCTCAGCCCACGGCGGCCTTCACCAACACTTACACCTACAACTTCATCCCCGACTGGTATTACGGCGCCACGATAACGGTGAAGAAGGAGGACACTGCCGGGGAGCCGCTTGCGGGCGCGGTTTTTGTGCTGGAAAACAGCCGCGGCGACGCTGTTTACGAGGCTGTCTCCAACTCCCGGGGCGAGGCCAGCTTCACCGGCGTCAGCAGCGGCGAGTACACCCTGCTGGAAGAGAGCGCCCCGGAGGGCTATGTGAAGTCTGAGCAAAGCTATGAGCTTTCCGTCAGAGGCTCCAGCGTCACCATGGACGGCGAAGCCTACGTCCCCGTGACCTTTGTAAACCGCCGTGCCGCGCAGCTCAACCGCGAGGACCACTTCACCTTCCTCGTGGGCTACGACGGCGGCTCCTTCGGCCCGGAGCGGAACATGACGCGTGCCGAGGTGACGACTATGTTCGCCCGCCTGCTCACCGAGCAGATAGAGGCGGATAAGACCTATGCCAGCAGCTTCAGCGACGTGCCGGGCAGCCACTGGGCCGCAAACTACATCGGATACATGGAGCAGTTCGGCATCATCAACGGCTACGCTGACGGGAGCTTCCGCCCCGACGCGCCCGTGACCCGGGCGGAGTTTGCCGCCATTGCCTCGCGCTTTGAAAAGCTGACGGAGGGCACGAAGAGCTTTGCGGACGTTCCCGCGACCTATTGGGCGGCCAGCTATATCAACTTTGCGGCCACACGCGGCTGGGTAAACGGCTACGCTGACGGCACTTTCAGGCCGGAAAACCCGATAACCCGCGCCGAGGTGGCTGCTGTGACCTGCCGCCTGCTGGAGCGCACGGCGGATCAGGACTATATCCGCAGCCATCCCGACGAACTGCGCACCTTCCATGACATGGCCGAGGGCCATTGGGCCTACTGGTACGTCATGGAGGCTGCCAACGGCCACGACTATACGAGGGCCGGAAGCGGCGAGACCTGGCTCCGGCTGCATCCGTGACAGGCGGCCCGGGCCAGCCGCTCCTGCAAACTGATGAAAGGGGAAATGAACCATGGGACTTATCAAAGCCGCGTTTGGGGCAGCCGGCGGCGTGCTGGCCGACCAGTGGAAGGAATTCTTCTACTGCGAGGCCATACCCGCGGAAGTTCTGGCGCTGAAGGGAAAGAAAAAGGTCACGGGCCGCTCCAGCAATACCAAGGGCGATGACAACATCATCTCCAACGGCTCCGTCATCGCTGTGGCAGACGGCCAGTGCATGCTCATCGTGGAGCAGGGCAAGATCGTGGATATGTGCGCCGAGCCGGGCGAGTACACCTACGACACGTCCACGGAGCCGAGCCTCTTCACCGGAGACCTGGGTGACTCCATAAGGAGCGTGTTTCAAAACGTCGGCAAGCGCTTCACATTCGGCGGCGAAGCGCCCAAGGACCAGCGCGTCTACTATTTCAACACCAAGGAGCTGACCGGCAACAAGTACGGCACCCCCAGCCCCGTCCCCTTCCGGGTGGTGGACCAGCGGGCGGGCATCGACATAGACATCGGCATCCGCTGCTTCGGCGAGTACAGCATCCGGCTGAAAAACCCCATGCTGTTCTACACCAACGTCTGCGGCAACGTCAGCGAGGATTTCAGGACCGAGCAGATAGCGGGGCAGATGAAGACGGAGCTGCTGACCGCCCTCCAGCCCGCCTTTGCCAAGATATCCGAGATGGGCATCCGCTACTCCGCCCTGCCCGGCCACACGCTTGAGCTGGCCGAGGCACTCAACGAGCAGCTCTCCTCCAGATGGCGCGACCTGCGCGGCATGGAGATCGTGTCCTTCGGCGTCTCCAGCGTCAAGGCCAACGAGGAAGACGAGCAGATGATAAAGGAGCTGCAGCGCAACGCGGCGTTCATGGACCCGACGAGGGCGGCGGCTCATCTGGTGGGCGCACAGGCCAGCGCCATGCAGTCCGCGGCGGCCAATCAGGGCGCGGGCCCGGCCATGGCCTTCATGGGCATGGGCATGGCCGGACAGATGGGCGGCATGAACGCGCAGAACCTCTATCAGATGGGCGCGCAGCAGGCCCAGCAGCCTGCACCTGCACCAGCTCCCGCTGCTCCCGCCGGCTGGACCTGTTCCTGCGGGCAGGGCGGCATCACGGGCAACTTCTGCCCAAACTGCGGCGGCAAAAAGCCGGAGCCCAAGCCGGCAGCAGAGAGCTGGATCTGTCCGCAGTGCGGAGCCGCCGCCTCCGGAAAGTTCTGCCCCGAGTGCGGCACCAAGAGGCCGGAGGCGCAGGCGGACGGCTGGGTCTGCGCCTGCGGCGCGGTGAACAAGGGCAAATTCTGCTCCGAGTGCGGGGCGAAAAAGCCCGCCGGCGTGCCCCAGTACAAGTGCGACAAATGCGGCTGGGAGCCGTCTGACCCCACGCATCCGCCCAAGTTCTGCCCGGAATGCGGCGACCCCTTTGACGACGGAGACGTTCAGGGGTGAGAAAGAGTAAAAGAGCCGCGGCGCTCTGCGCCGCAGCTCTTGCCCTGATCCTGCTGCTGGCAGGAGCTCTATATCTTAAACAGCAAGGGGGCAGCTCAGCGATGCAGACGGAGCCAGACGCGCCGCCCGGCACATTGACCGGCGTTATGTACAGCTATTCCGGCGGCATGGAAGCCCGAAGCGACTTTTTCATCTGGCTCTCACCGGAAGCCATAGTGGAGACCTTCTATTACCCGGAGGAGCCTCCTGAGGGCGTGGGCTGGAATGAGATATTCGACAAGGAGAATGTCCCCATCACTGCCGGGCAGTGGGAAGAGGTGGAGCAGGTCGTCCTGGAGCTTTACCCGCTGATGGAGCCGAAGCCGGAGCCAAGGATAGACCTGTGGAGCAGCCTGGGACGCTTGTTGGGCGGCGTGAAGGACGAAAGCAGTTCCTCCAGCATCACCCTCATCTGGGACACGGAAGAGGGTGAGCAGAGGACAAAGTACTTCTCTCCTAACGATAAACGCATTTCGACGCTGGCGGCTCTGCTGAAAGAGCTGGCCGACCCCATCGGGCGGGAGATCCCCGGATATGAAACGAATGGTGGCAGGAAACTGAACAAAGGCATCTGAGGTTAAAGCGTATTATAAAAACATAAAACAGGAGGTATTAGAAATGAAAGGTCAAAAGGTTCTGAAGGTCACGTCCATACTCATGATAATCGGCGGCGTTATAGCCGCGATCGTCGGCGTGTTCGCCATCCTGGGCATCAGCGCGCTGGTGGCGCTGGCTGAGAGCGCGGAGGGCGCGGGTCTGCTCTATGCAAGCTCTGCCATCATCATCGTGTCGTCCATCATCGAGTTCATAGCCGGCATCAAGGGCGTCGGCGCCTGCAGCGCGCCCCAGAAAGCGGCTGCCTGCGTCAAATGGGGCATTGTTATAGCCGTTTTGTACATCATCTCCACGATCATCGGCATAATCGGCGGCTCACAGTTCAGCATCATCAACCTGGTGCTCAATATGCTGCTGCCTGGCCTGTACTCCTACGGCGCGATGCAGCTGAAAAAGAGCGTCAACGTCTGACGGAGTTTAAGGGGGAACACGGGACATGGGACTCTTCGGCAAGTTATTTGAGAAAAAGGAGTGCTCCATCTGCGGCGGCGAGATAGGACTGCTCGGCAACCGCAAGCTGGAGGACGGCAACATGTGCAAAAGCTGCGCCGCCAAGCTCTCACCCTGGTTCAGTGACCGCCGCCAGAGCACGGTGGAAGAGATCAAGGAGCAGCTCGATTACCGCGAGGCAAACCGGGAGAAGGTAGCGTCATTCCGCGTCACCCGGACTCTCGGCGAGCGCACCAAGGTGCTGCTGGACGAGGACGCGGGCCTCTTCATGGTCACCTCGGCCAAGGATCTCGAGGAGGCCAACCCGGATGTGCTGTCCTTCTCGGACGTGACCGGCTGCAAGCTGGACATCGACGAGAGCAGGACGGAGATCGAATACGAGGATAAGGACGGGGAGCGCAAGAGCTTCAACCCCAGGCGGTATGCTTATTCCTATGACTTCTACATCGTCATCAATGTAAATAACCCCTATTTCAACGAGATACGTTTTAAGCTCAACAGCGAGTCCGTGGACAACGGCGAGGAAACGCTGCTGGACGGGCCGGACGCCATGCGCAGGCCGCGGGGCGGC
>CABVBV010000139.1 GCA_902496595.1 uncultured Eubacteriales bacterium
GATTTGGTATATTACAAAAGCCGCTTGTGGCCGAGTAGTTCAGTCGGTTAGAACGCTAGCCTGTCACGCTAGAGGCCGAGGGTTCAAGTCCCTTCTCGGTCGCCACTCCCCACGGCGAAAGCCGTGGGGAAAGCTATGCTGCTGTAGCTCAGCAGGTAGAGCGCATCCTTGGTAAGGATGAGGTCCCCGGTCCGAATCCGGGCAGCAGCTCCAGAGAGCGCCTGACGTAAAGTCGGGCGCTTTTTGCTATGCCCGCGCACACCAAACGCACCCGGTGTCGCGGCGAGGCAAGAGTAACAGACGACTCGCTGTGCGCCGCCGACGCACGGCGTTTTTTTACCCGTTCTCTCTGCTGCGGGCCGGTATAACAGCCGATTGACAGAAGGGGAATGTTGGTTTAAACTACTGTGCTCGGGAGGGATGATAATGGCGGTACAGACTGTTTTTGAGCGCAGGTTCGAGTCGCGGCGCGCCGAGCTGGAATGGCTTTATATGGAGCTCTATGGCAATCGGGAGCGCCTTGAAGAGCTTGAGGAGATGATGCGGCGGGGCTCTGCGGCACGTTCACGTGCGCTCAAACTCCTGGACGACAGGAGGGAGAAGGCTCCGCTATGGTATCGCGAGGGCCGTATGCTGGGCGTGACCATGTATACAGAGCTTTTCGCCGGGGACATTTCCGGTCTTACAAAAAAGCTGGACTACCTGTCAGAGCAGGGCGTGACCTATCTCCACCTCATGCCGCTGCTCAAAATGCCGCACCCGGATAATGACGGAGGCTATGCGGTCGAAGATTTTGACACGGTTGACCCGACTTTGGGCACCAACGAGCAGCTTGAAACGCTTACCAAGGAGATGCGCAAGCGCGGGATGAGCCTCTGCCTGGACTTCGTGATGAACCACACCGCCGATACCCACGAGTGGGCTGTGAGGGCGAGAGCCGGGGAGCGGGAATACGTGGACAGATACATCACTTTCGACAGCCCTGAGATACCGAGGGAAATGGAGAAGACCATACCAGACGTTTTTTCTGAGACGGCGCCGGGCAGCTTTATATACGATGAGCAGATGGGCCGCTGGGTGTGCTCCAGCTTCCACAGATACCAGTGGGATCTGAATTACCGCAATCCTGCGGTGTTCAATGACATGGCTGCGAGTATGCTGCACCTGGCTAACCTTGGCGTCGAAGTGCTACGCGTGGACGCTACGCCCTACCTGTGGAAAGAGCTCGGCACAAGCTGCCGCAACTTGCCCAAGGTGCATACTATAATGCGCATGGTCAGGCTGGTCACGGAAACCGTCTGCCCGGCTGTCATACTCAAGGGCGAGGTGGTCATGGCCCCGAGGGAGCTCGCGGCCTACTTCGGCACGGCGGAGAAGCCTGAATGCCATGTACTATATAATTCCTCTACTATGTGTACTCAGTGGAGCGCACTCGCGAGCGCCGATGTCCGGCAGCTCAAGCATCAGCTGGATGACCTGCACAGCCTGCCCGGGCACTGTTTCTTCGTCAATTACCTGCGCTGCCATGACGACATAGGCTGGGGCCTCAACGAAGAATATGGACGTAGCATAGGCAACGACCCGTACCTGCACAAGAAGTATCTCTATGAGTTCTACGACGGCAGCTTTCCCGGCAGCTGGGCGAGGGGTGAGCTGTATAATTACGACCCGAAGACCGGAGATGCGCGCAGCTGCGGCACCACGGCGAGCCTTTGCGGCATTGAGAAGGGCCTGAAGGAGCATGACGAGGCTCAGGTGGAGCTGGGCGTGAAACGCGACCTTATGATGCACTCAGTCATCATGACCATGGCGGGCTTCCCCATGCTCTCCAGTGGTGACGAGATAGGCCAGCTGAACGATTACAGCTACCATGACGACCCGGACAGGTGCGAGGACAGCCGAAATCTGCACAGGAGCCGCTTTGATTGGGAAAAGGCAGAACTGCGGACGCAGCCCGACACGGTGCAGGAGCGCATATGGAGCGGATTGCGCAAGCTGGAGAGCATACGGAAGTCTGAGCCGCTGTTCGGAGGCGCAGCCAGGGTGAGCACCTGGGACACTGCCAACAACGGCGTTTTAGCCCTGACGAGAACTCTGGACGGCAGGACGCTCATAGGCCTTTTCAACTTCACAGGCGCCGCTCAGCACGTCCGGCTCGAGGCACTGAAAGGAGAGTATACAGACCTGCTGAGCGGTGAGAACTGGGACGGCACTGAGGCTGACCTGGAAGCCTACCGCAGCGCCCTCTTCGTCGGCAGCCCGGCAAAAGCCGAGACGCCTTAAACATCTGCAATATCGGCAAGGCAAGGAGAGAGGCCCAAAATCATTGAAAAACCAAAGATGATGCAAATGTTCCTGGGCATCGATTACTATCCCTAGCAGTGGGAGCCCTCTATGCTCGAGGAGGCTCTGGACAGGATCGTTGAGCTGGGCGCAATGTCATAAGGATAGACGAGCCCGCCTGGCGCATCATGGAGCCGGAGGAGGGGAGATACGACCTTTCCTTCTTTGATCGGATGATAGAGAAGGCGGTGAAGCGCGGCCTGGACATCATCTTCGGCACCTCGACTGTCGCGCCCTCGGCCTGGATCATATGCTGGGCTGAAGGGTGAGAACTTCTGGATAACAGAGGCGATCATGGGCGCACAGGGCCACGACCTTACCGGCGTGCCGCAGAGGCCCGGTCAGGCGAAGCTCTGGAGCTGGCAGGCCATGGCTTGTGAGGGCCTGCTCTGATCCCGATACCAAGGCGCGGCGAAGGACGCGGAGCAGTTCTGCTTCGGAATCATTGCCAAGGACAACGTGAAGGACAGAGGCTTTTTCGATGCCAAGAGCTTTTTTAAAGAGGTGCGGGAGTTTGAAAGCGAGCTCCAAAATACCGTACACAGCGACGTCACCCAGCTCTACGACTACGATTCGCTCGTCTCGCTGCGCATACAGCGCCAGAGCCCACTACTGTACGTGGAAGATGAAAAGAGAGAGGCCGTGGCCTCTCTCTCTTTATGCGCGTATGACGACCGGCTCGCCCGTCACGCCGAGCAGTCCGGCGTGTACCTCCACGGTTTTGCCGTCTATTAGATTTACATAAGTACCATTAGGCAGATCCAGCCCGGCCAGCGCGGGCCGGCCCTCGGGGCAGAACAGGCCGCAGAGCTGCCGCGTCCCGTCGGAGTACGTGGCCCTCACGACGCCGCAGGGCAGCGCCTCCTGCCTGAACGTGCCCGCGGCGAAGAGCACATCCTTGCGCAGGTGCGCGAGCCGCGTGAAGAGCTCTGTCTCGTCCGCGCCGCTCTGCCAGTCGACGGTGTCCCGGTCAAAGAGGCTGGGCAGGTGGCGAAGGCCGAACTCCTGGCCCGCGTAGATGAGAGGCAGGCCCTTCTGGAAGAACATGAAGGCCGTCCAGTTCCGGCGCATACGCTCGTCGGGCAGGAGCAGGGCGGCTCGGGTGTTGTCGTGGTTTTCGAGGTAGCGCAGCTTAACGTAGTTGTCGGGGTAGATGAACTCCTGCATCGCGACGTGGTCGAGGTAGCCTTTGAGGGACAGCCTGCCCTTGAGACAGGCCCGGAACGCGCCGAAGATGTCGTAGTCGTAGCAGACGTCGAAGGCCTGGTACATCTCTCCGTCCGAGTGGCCGACGAGCCCGCGCTCGCGCATGGAGACGATGAACTCCGGCTCCACGGACTCGGCCAGCCAGAAGCAGCCGGGGCGCACTTCCTCGACCTCGCGCCGCGCGCGGAGCCAGAACTCCACGGGCACCAGCGGGGCCACGTCGCAGCGGAAACCGTCCACGATCTGCGCCCACATTTTGAGCGTCTCTATCTGGTAGTCCCAGAGCGCGGGGTTTGAGTAGTCGAGGTCGATGATGTCCGTCCAGTCGCCGACGCGGTTGCCGAAGCTGCCGTCGGGCTTGTGGTAGAACCACTCCGGGTGCTCCGAGGCGAGCACGGAGTCGGGCGAGGTGTGGTTGTACACGACGTCGATGATGCAGAGCATCCCGCGTGCGTGTATCTCGTCCACGAGGCAGCGGAAGTCCTCGAGCGTGCCGTACTCCGGGTTCACGGAGCGGTAGTCACGGATGGCGTAGGGGCTGCCGAGCGAGCCCTTGCGTGCCTTCTCTCCCAGAGGATGGATGGGCATGAGCCAGATGATGTCGACGCCCAGGGCCTTTATGCGGTCGAGGTCGGGCACGAGGGCGCGGAAGGTGCCCTCTTTCGTGTGGTTGCGGACGAAAACGGAATACATGACGAGGTTCCGGTAATTCTTCGGTGTATCAAGCGCCATAACGACACCCCTTTCGGCTGTATGATAACAGAGCCGCGCAGGAGTTTCAAGGGGTGAAGCTCATATCGCCGCGCCCTCTGCCTCGAGCCGCTCGCGCAGGGAGCGGCGGAGCCTCAGCATGAGCTGGGCCAGCTGCGCGGGCCTTGCGCCCTCCTGCGCCGCGAGTTCGCCCAGCGCGTCGCCGTACCAGTAGCGCCGGATGAACAGCCGCCGCTCGCGCTCGGGCAGCGTGCCGAGCCAGGCCTCGATCTGCCGGGTCAGTTCCATGGCGTCCAGGGTCTGCTCCACCGTCACGGGCGAGGGCACGCAGTCGTCCAGCTCCGAGAGCAGCGCGTCCAGGCCCGCATAGCGCTTCTGCGCCCGGTTTTGCCGGTAGCGGCTTATGGAGAGGTTGCGCGTGATGCGGCCCAGAAAGGCGCGGAGGCTCGCGGGCAGCTCCGGCGGCATCCGCGTCCAGGCGGCGAGCCAGGTGTCGTTCACGCACTCGTCGGCGTCCTCGCGGATGCCGAGCAGGTTAAGGGCCACGCGCAGGCAGAACGCGCCGTATTTCTTCGCCGTCTCCGCGATGGCGCTCTCGCTCCTGGCGTGGTAGAGGGCTACGATCTCGCGGTCTTCCATGCCGCGCCTCCTTTCATTACGGCCTGTTCACGACGCCCGCAAAGAGTGGCAGCCAGTCCTGCGAGCTGACGGCAAAGAGGAAGGGCCGGTCGAGCGTGAAGTATATCTCCCGCTCCGTCGGCATCGGCGCTCTATCGCCGGGCTCCAGCACCGTGAAGGCCGCGGCCTCGACGCCCTCCTCGTCTATCTTCACCCGCGCCGCGTGCGTCGCCTCTGAGACGTAGATGGGCACGTCCGTGTCCGTCGTCATCGGCGTGAAGTCCGAGACGGCGCTGTCGAAAACGTCCGTGACGCCCAGCTCCATCAGCCCGCCGATGAGGTCGAGCTGCGCCGCGATGTCGAACTTCGGCACGGCAAAATGCACGACTGCGTATTCCCCGGCCAGTTCATCCGGCCCCGAGACCATGAGGCCCAGCACCTCATCGCTTTGCAGCAGCGCGTCCACGGATACGCCCTCGTCGGGCAGGATGAACCACATGCCGTTCCCGTACCGGAGACTGAGCCGCACCGCGCCCCAGCCCTCGCCGCTGTAAT
>CABVBV010000140.1 GCA_902496595.1 uncultured Eubacteriales bacterium
AAGGCAATCGAATACGCAAAATAAAAAAACCGCCCGGCTTGTTGCCGGGCGGTTTTTTGGTTTACAGCGCCTTTATATCGGCTATGAGCTCGTCCACGTTTTCGGGCCTCGTGGCCCAGCTGGTGCAGAAGCGCACCGCGCGGTGGGCTGAGTCCGTGCGCAGAGTATCGGAGAAGCTGTACTTCGCCGCGAGCTTTTCCAGCGCAGCGTCGGGTACGATGGGGAACTGCTGGTTCGAGGGCGAATCGTAGAGCAGGGGCCAGCCCTTTTCCTCAAAGGCCGCGCGCAGCTTCAGGGCCAGGGCGACTTCCCGCTCGCCCGTGCGCTCGTAAAGCCCGTCCGTCATCAGCGTCTCGAACATGACGCCCAGGAGCCTGCCCTTGGCGAACATGCCGCCGCGCTGCTTTATGATGTACCTGAAGTCCTTGGCCAGCGCCGGGGCCGTTATCACGACCGCCTCGCCGAAGAGTGCGCCCAGCTTCGTGCCGCCTATATAGAACACGTCGGTGAGGCGGGCAAGGTCGGCGAGCGTCACGTCCGAGCAGGCCAGCGCCGCGCCCAGCCTCGCGCCGTCCACGAACAGGATAAGCCCCTTCTCGCGGCACACCGCGCTTATCTTCTCAAGCTCGGCGAGCGAGTACACCGTGCCGTTCTCCGTTGGCTGGGAGATGTACACCATCGCCGGCTGGGGCTGGTGCTCGTGCGTCGCGTCCGCCCAGTGGGCCTCTACGCAGGCGCTTATCTGCTCCGCCCTGAGCTTCCCGTCCGGGCTGGGCAGGGCGATGACCTTGTGCCCCGTGGCCTCCACAGCGCCGGTCTCGTGGGCCGCTATGTGGCCCGTCTCCGCGGCGATTACCGCCTGATGCGGCCTGAGCGCCGCGGCGATCACCGTGAAGTTCGCCTGCGTGCCGCCTACCAGGAAATGCACCTTCGCCTCGGGCGCGGCGCATTTTTCGCGGATCAGCCGCGCCGCGTTTTCGCAGTGCGGGTCTTCGCCGTAGCCCGGCGTCTGCTCGAGATTCGTCCTCTGCAGCGCCTCCATGACCTCGGGCAGCGCGCCCTCCAGATAGTCGCTCTCAAACCTTATCATGGCTCATTCCGCCTCCACATTTACTTTTTCGCCGTCGGACGTGAGCCTTATCGCGCTCACCGCCCCGCGCCTGCCGTCCACTATGACGGAGGCCATGGCGTCCTCTATATCCTTCTGTATCGTGCGCCTCAGGTTCCGCGCGCCGTAGGTCAGGCTGTAGCTCTTTTTCACGAGGTAGTCTATGACGCCCTCGTCCCAGGAGAGCTCCATGCCCTTCTCGCGCATGAGCTCGCGCACCTCCGTGAGCATCAGGCCCGCAATGGCGCGGAAGTTCTCCTCCGTCAGCTTGTTGAAGCAGATTATCTCATCCACCCTGTTTATGAACTCCGGCCTCAGGAAGTCGTTCAGGGCCTTCATCGCCCGCTCGCGCTCCTTATCCGTCGTCGTGCCCGCGAAGCCCAGCGAACCGCTCTTCGTATTGCTGCCCGCGTTCGTCGTCATGATGATGACCGTGTTCTCGAAGTTTATATTCCGCCCCTGCGCGTCCGTGATGTGCCCGTCGTCGAGGATCTGGAGCAGGATGTTCATGACGTCCGGGTGCGCCTTCTCGATCTCGTCGAAGAGCACGACCGAATAGGGCTTGCGGCGTATCTTCTCCGTGAGCTGCCCCGCCTCGTCGTAGCCGACGTAGCCCGGGGGCGAGCCGATGATGCGCGAGACGGAGAACTTCTCCATGAACTCGGACATATCGAGCCGTATGAGGCTCTCGGGAGAATTGAACAGATCGGCCGCCAGGCGCTTCACGAGCTCGGTCTTGCCGACGCCGGTGCCGCCCACGAAGATGAAGCTCACGGGCTTGCGCTTGGCCTGGAGCCCCACTCGGCTGCGCTTTATGGCGGCGCAGACGGCGTCGATGGCCTCGTCCTGGCCCACGATGTGCTCACGCAGACGGTCTCCCAGTTTGGACAGCCTCTCGAACTCGTCCTCGGTTATGGAGCTCGCCGGTATCTTTGTCCAGAGCTCTATGACCCTTGCGAGGTTCTCCCGCGTGAGCTCGGGCTGCGAGCTCTTGAGCCGGTTGAGCTCGTCAGTGAGCTGCATGACGGTCGTGCGGATGACGGCGAGGCGCTCGTAGTGCTCGTTCGCCGTGTCGGCGAGCAGCAGCTCGCGCTCCTTGTTGAGATCGTCTATCTCCTTTTGCGCGGCGTCCATACGCGCCAGCGTCTTGTCCTTGAGGTTCACGTCCGAGCAGGCCTCGTCTATGAGGTCTATGGCCTTGTCGGGCAGGTAGCGGTCGGTAATATACCTCTCGCTGAGCACGACGGCCTCGCGGCACATCTGCTTCGAGATCTTCACCTTGTGGCAATCCTCGTAGTAGTGGGCAATGCCCTCGAGGATCTTCACGCTGTCCTCTATGGACGGCTCCGCCACGGTGACGGGCTGGAAGCGCCGCTCGAGCGCGGCGTCCTTCTCGATGTGCTTGCGGTACTCCGTGAAGGTGGTCGCGCCGATGACCTGGATCTCGCCCCTCGAGAGCGCGGGTTTCAGTATATTCGCGGCGTTCATGCTGCCCTCGGCGTCTCCCGCGCCGACGATGTTGTGTACCTCGTCGATGACGAGGATGATGTTCCCGGTCTTGCGTATCTCCTCGATAAGCCCCTTCATGCGGCTCTCGAACTGGCCTCTGAACTGCGTGCCCGCGACGAGGGCCGTGAGGTCGAGGAGGTAGACCTCCTTGTCCCTGAGCTTATACGGCACAGCCCTGTCCGCGATACGCTGAGCGAGGCCCTCGGCGATGGCGGTCTTGCCGACGCCGGGTTCGCCTATGAGGCAGGGGTTGTTTTTCTGCCTTCTGTTGAGTATCTGTATGACGCGCTCGAGCTCCTCCTCGCGGCCGATCATGGCGTCCAGCTTGCCCTCACGCGCCCTGTCCGTGAGGTTGATGCAGTAGTTGTCCAGGAACTTCTTCTTCCCTCTCGGCGGCGCCTGCTGCGGGCCGGGCTGCTGGGGCCCGGACTGGTTCTGCTGCTGCCCTCCCTCGGGCACCAGTTCTCCTCCGTTCGCGCTGTTCTCCGGCTTCTGGCCTCCCATGTTCCCGAACAGCCTGTTCAAAAACGGGAAAGTAGCGGTCTTGCCGTCGTCATCCGAGTCGGAGTCGCTGTTTTCAATGTCCATAAGGCCCTCTGCGTTGCCGAGCGCCTCCATCATCTCGTTCGTCAGTCCGTCCAATTCGTCGTCGGACAGGCCCATCTTGTCTATCACGTCGTCCACGGGCTTTATATGCAGCTCGCGGGCGCACTTGAGGCAGAGGCCCTCGTTCCTCGTCTGGCCCCCCTCAAGCCTCGTTATGAATATAACCGCCACATTTTTCTTGCAGCGTGAGCAAAGCGTTGGTTGCATTTTGTGTACTCCTGTTTAAAAAGTCTCCGAAAACAAATTAGCACTCTTTTTCTTCGAGTGCTAATTTATCACCAAGTCGGCAGATTGTCAACACCGGAGGCTCCGAATTGACATTTTGTTCATATATTTGCGGCTCAGATCCCGAGGCCCGCGGTGAGGAAGTCGATGGAGTGGAAGAACTTCGCCAGCAGCGTGTCCCCGAAGGTATCCAGCCCTATGGCCAAGCCGCCGAAACGCAGTATCCAGCTTATCAGCATACAGTAGAGCATACCGGTGAACAGGCCTACGGCGGCACCGCCCGCGTCGTTCAGTATATCCATATTCGGTATCCTGAACGACAGGTTCGGGATGTTCGCGATGGTCATGAGCGTGATAAGGAAGATGATGAACAGCAGCGTCACGCCTGCGATATAGGCGACCCTGGCGCAGAGAACCTCGACTATCGCCTCTTCAACCGTGCTGCCCTGTGTATCGGCGTATTCCTCGGCCTCGGTGGCCATCTGCTCCGCCGCGTCCTCATAGATGCCGAAGGTCTTGTAGCAGGCGGCGCAGAAGTCGTGCCTGAGCTCCGGGTCGTCTGAGAGGATATCCTCATAGGAGAGCTCCGTATCGGCCAGGCCCATGTCCTCGAGCACAGTATCCTGCATCTGGCTCTCGACATAGCCGCTGGCGAAGGGCCGCAGCGCCGGAACCACCTCGTAGGAGAAGGCCGAGGACACCAGCGAGGCCCCGTACAGCGAAACGACTATCGCCACGACGCCGGCTATGCCCATGATGAGCCCCTTCTTGTAGCCCGACCAGATGCTGATTATTATTATGGCAAGAAGAACGAGATCTATGACAGTTCTCATTTCTTTGCCCTCCTTACTTCATTTTCAGTCCTCATTATATACCTCCGCGCCCTCTGCGTAAAGCTCAACGCGGCCTTCACCGCATTCTACGACCGCCGTACCGTCCACGAGGCCCCAGCGCAGAGGCTCCGACTCGTATTCATAACTATACACCGTTTTGCCCTCCGCGTCCAGCGCTGCGGCGCTATCCAGTCCCAGGACGCAGAGCCCGCCTCCGTCGAGAGGGAGGATGTCGCATACGGCCTGTGCGCTCTCGTACCTCCAAAGCTCTGAACCGTCTTCAAGGCTAAGGCACCTCAGCTCGGAGCCGTCGTCCGCCGTTAGCAGCACATAGAAACAGCCTTCCGAGAGCTCCACCGCATAGGGCAGCCCGGTGTTGCAGTGCCAGTCGAGCAGCCTTTGCCCCTGCGAGTCGCAGACAGTCACAACGCCCCGGCTCTGCTTTTCTCTCGAGAGCGTGACCACATATTCCTCGTTTTTTGCAGCATCCACTCCAGTTGACGAAAGCCGCGCAAAAGAGTTCCCGAAATCAGACTCCAGGGCGGCTTCCAGGTCTGAAATATTGTTCTCAGTCGTTTCAGCGCCCTTCCATCTCATTGAAAAGGCCGTCGCCGCCGCCAGCACTATGAGCGCCGCCGCGAGCCCGAACAGCGCCCTGCGCCTTATAAGTACCGCCGGGTGTTTCATCAGGGTAGTCCTCCCGCATCATCTCTCCCACGGTGCCCTCGTACCAGACCCGTCGGAGGTACAGCCCCTGAGGAGGCATGGTCGGCCCCGTGAGCCGCCTGTCGCCCCTCTCCAGCAGGGCCGGTATCTCCTCCGGCTCGAGCTTGCCGTGCGAGGCATAGACCATGGTGCCCACGATGGCGCGCACCATGTTGTATAAAAACCCGTCCGCACAGACGGCGACGCTTATCATGTCGCCCTCGCGCCCGGCCCGGCACCAGTACACGGTGCGGACGGTGGTCTTGGTCTGCGTCCCCACGCTCCGGACTGCCCTGAAATCGTGCCGGCCCTCGAAGGCCAGGCCCGCCGCACGCATCCTGTCTATGTCCAGCGGTGCGGGATAGAAGCAGACCCGTTTCTGCAAAAAGGGATCGCGTATGCGGGTGTTCATTATCTTGTATA
>CABVBV010000141.1 GCA_902496595.1 uncultured Eubacteriales bacterium
GCTCCGACGCCCAAAATGAAGAGCGCGGAGAACAAAACTATCCAAAACTTCGTCTTACGCCACATACCACCATTTTAGTGTACCTCTCACCCGTTGTCAACAGGGCGCTGAAATGGTATAATACCCGTTACGCAAAGAAACAGAAGGGGGTGGCGATTTGCCCGATATCCCTGACCTCACCTCATATATAATGACAGGCACGAAGTATCTGCTGCCCATCCTGGCGCTGTGGATACTCCTGCGCTGCATACGCTCCATGCTCCGCGAGAAATACGAGCCCGAGACCTGGGCCTGGCTGCTCGACGAGGACGGGGCCGCCGTACCCGTCCGCCACTGGGAGTGCATAATAGGCCGCGCCGCATCTTCGGATGTCGTGATAGATATGCCCGGCGTCTCCAAGCTCCACGCCTCTCTCCAGAGGGACGGGGACGGGGACTGGACGCTCTCCGACCTGCGCTCCAGAGAGGGCACATATATAAACGGAGATGAGATCGACATACTCGAGCCGGTGGAGGACGGCGACACCCTCGAGTTCGGCGACGCCGTCATGACCTTCCGCGAGATAGATGCGGACGAGCGGGCCGCGCTCGAGCGGCGCAGAACTGCCCCGGGCAAGTTCGTCGGGCCCGGCATCACCCTGCTCATACTCTCCATTTTCCAGGCCTTTCTCACGCTTGAATTTACAGTGACCGCCAAGGAGGAGTATCTCTTTCCCATCTGCCTCGGCTTCTTCGCGCTCATGGTCACGGAGTGGTTCTGTTACCTCGTTACGCGAAGCGTGCGGCGCACGGGCTTCGAGCCGGAGACGCTGGCCTTCTTCCTCACGACCCTGGGGACGGCGGTCTGCGCCTCGGGCACGCCTGAGGATATGTTCAAGCAGACCGTCTTCATCATTCTGGGCGTCGCGCTCTACTTCTTCCTCGGCGCTTGGCTCAGGAGCCTCGAGCGCGTCAAGGCCTCGCGCTTTCTCGCCGCCGCGGCGGCGCTCGGCCTGCTCGCCGTGAACGTGGTCTTCAGCGAGGCCGTCTTCGGCGCGAAGAACTGGCTCCAGATAGGCGGCGTCAGCTTCCAGCCCTCCGAGCTCGTCAAGGTGCTCTACATCTACACCGGCGCCGCGACGCTCGACAGGCTCTTTGCCCGGCGCAACCTCTTCGTATTCATCGTCTTTTCGGCCGTCTGCGTCATAGCCCTCGCGCTCATAGGCGATTTCGGCACGGCGGTCATCTTCTTCGCCACCTTCCTCGTAATCTCCTTCATGCGCTCGGGCAGCTTCGCCACCATCTTCCTCGCCGTATCAGGCGCGGCAATGGCGGGCTTCCTCGTCATATCCGTGAAGCCATATATAGCGGACAGGTTCTCCGCCTGGGGCCACGTCTGGGAGGACGTCTGGGACAAGGGCTACCAACAGACCCACGCCATGAGCGCCGCCGCCTCCGGCGGACTCTTCGGCAAGGGCGCGGGAGAGGGCTGGCTCAAGGACATCTTCGCCGCAGAGACCGACATGGTCTTCGGCGTCGTCTGCGAGGAGCTGGGCCTCATAATCGCCGTGCTCGCCATGTTCGCCGTCATTGCGCTCGCGCTCTTTGCCGTGCGCAACGCAGCGCAGGGGCGCAGCACCTTCTACGTCATAGCCGGCTGCGCCGCCGTCAGCCTCTTGATGGTGCAGATGGGCCTGAACGTCTTCGGCTCGCTGGACATCCTGCCCTTCACGGGCGTCACCTTCCCCTTCGTCTCGAAGGGCGGCACATCGCTGGTATCTTGCTGGATGCTCCTGGCCTTCGTCAAGGCCACGGACACGCGGCGCGACGCCAGCTTCGTAGTCAGCCGGGACAAGGCGCCCAAGCGGAGATATGAGGACGAGGAAGACTATGAGGACTACGACGGCGAAGAAGAGAGCGAGGGGGCCGGGGCATGAAAAAAGTCAAACGCCGCGCCACAGCGGCCCTGCTCATAGCCGCGCTCATCGTCGTCGGCCTGTCAGTATACCTCGTCCGGCTCGCCGACAACGGCGGGGCCTGGGCCTCCTACTTCAGCGGAGGCACCCCCGGCGGCACCATACTCGACCGCAACGGCGTCGTGCTCTACACCTCGGACGAGAACGGGCACAGCTTCGCCGCCGACTGGGCCACCAGAGTCAGCTGCTATCACCTCATCGGCGACACCAACGGCAACGTCTGGACCGGCGCGCTCAGGCAGTTCCGCGACAGGCTCTCCGGCTACAGCTTCATTGAGGGCACTACCAGCGGCGAGACCATCTCGCTCACGGTAGACTCCTCTCTCAATGCCGTGGCATACTCCGCGATGGCCGGGCGGAACGGGGCCTGCATGCTCATCGACTACACGACGAGCGAGATTCTCTGCATGGTCTCCACCCCCAGCGACGACCCGGAGAACCCAAGCACAGAGCCCGCCGACGGCACATATTTAAATAAGTGTCTGAGCGCCTCCTTCACCCCCGGCTCGGTCTTCAAGCTCGTGACCCTCGCGGCCGCCATCGAGAACATCCCCGACCTCTTCGAGCGCAGCTTCTGGTGCGAGGGCAGCGCCATCGTCGGCGGCTCCACCCTCACCTGCACCGGGGCCCACGGCACGCAGAACATCGAGCAGGCGCTCGCAAACTCCTGCAACTGCGTCTTCGGCCAGCTAGCAGTGGAGCTTGGGCCGGATATCATGGCGGAATACGCCGAAAAGCTCGGCATCACGGCAGAGCTCGAGCTGGACGGCATGGACGTGCTCTCCGGCAGCTACGTCAAAGGCGAGGCCGGCTCCATCGGCCTAGCCTGGTCTGGAGCCGGGCAGTACGAAGATCTGGTCTGCCCCTACGCGCTCGTGAGATACGTCGCGGCCATCGCCAACGGCGGCTCCATCTACGAGCCCACGCTGCTCGGGCACGGCTCGCTCGACAGCAAGACGCAGGTGCTCTCGGCCGATACCGCGCAGAAGATATCCGAGATGATGAACTACAACGTCCAGAACGCCTACGGCAGCTGGGTCTTCGGCGGCCTCAACGTCTCCGCCAAGACCGGCACCGCCGAGGTGGGCGACGGCACGAGCCACGCCTGGATAACAGGCTTTTTAAACGACCCGGAGCACCCCTATTCCTTCGTGGTCGTGCTCGAGCACGCCGGCGGCGGGCTCGCCAACGCGGGCCCGGTGGCGAATGCCGTGCTCCAGGCGGCAATAAGCAGATAATTGTTTTTCCTTTCATGAAAAAAGGCATCTCCCCGGCCGGTCAGGGCCTGGGAGATGCCTTTATTAATACTGAAATTAGTTTCCCGCTTCATTCAAAGAGGTACACCCTCAGCTCGTAGGGTCTGGCCGTGAAGCGGTTGCCCACCACAACGTTCAGGTCGTGGTTCTTGAGCACCAGTCTGCCTTTTGCGAGGTCGAAGCCCTCCGGGCAGGTGAAGTAGGTCTCCTTGTCCGCGAAGGAGCAGATGACGAGCAGCTTCCTCTCCCCGGCCTCTCTGGAATAGACGTAGAAATTCGGGCTCTGCCTGAGATGCTCCGTGTAAGTCCCCTCCGTCACCAGCGGCTCGGACTTGCGGAAAGCTATGAGCTCCCGGTAGAAGTTCAGGAGAGAGTCGGGATCTTTCTCCTCTGTTTCGACGTTCACATCCCTGTAATTCTCGTTAATATAGAACCATGGCTTCGTCTCGGAGAAGCCTGCCCAGGGGCCCGGCGTCCACTGCATGGGAGTTCTGGCGGAGTCCCGGCAGGAGTCCTGCGCGAGCTTGAGAACCAGGGACTTCGGCAGCACCTTGGAAGCGATGCGGCAGTTGTTCTTGAGCATGACGTCGACATACATATCCAGCCTCGGCAGCCGCAGATTCGTCATGCCTATCTCCTGACCCTGGTATATGAAGGGCGTGCCCTGCTGAAGCATATAGCAGGCGGCAAGCATCTTGCCTGACTCGCTGCGGTACATCTCGCTGCCGTAGCGGCTGATCACCCTCGGGTGGTCGTGGTTTTCGAGGTAGAGCGTGTTCCAGGCCTTGCCCGCGAGCTTCTCCTGCCACTCTGAGAAGGCCCGCTTGAGCTTCTTGAGGCTGAACGGCCGCTGAATGAAATCCGTCATCACACAGTCGGCCTCCATGTGCGCGAAGTTGAACATGAGGTCGAGCTCTCCAGGCTCGAGATATGAGAGCGCCGTTTCCGGCTTCATCCTGGGCCCCTCGCCGAGCAGCATACAGTCATAATCGTCTGCGACGGCTCGGTATTCCTTCAAATACTCGTGGACGTGCGGGCCGTTCACATACTTCGACATACCCGTGGCCGCAGGCAGCTTCGGATAGGCGTTCGGCAGGCCCGGAGTCTTGGAGATGAAGGTGATGACATCCTCACGGAAGCCGTCCACTCCCATGTCCAGCCAGAAGCGCATGACGGACTTGACCTCCTCGCGCACGGCGGGGTTGTCATGGTTCAGATCCGGCTGCTTTTTTGAGAAAATGTGCAGGTAGTATTCCCCTGAGCTCTCGTCGGGTTCCCAGGCCCCGCCTTCAAACAGGCTGTCCCAGTTGTTCGGCGGCTTCGCCACCCCTGAGCGGCTCTTCTGGCCCCGACGCCAGAAATAGTAGTTCCGATAGGGGCTGTGTATGTCCCGGCTCTTTTGAAACCACTCGTGCTCGTCGGAGGTGTGGTTCACGACGAGATCCATGAATACGCGCAGGCCCAGCCCGTGAGCCTTGTCAAGCACTTCTTTGAATATCTCCAGGTTTCCGTATTCCGGATTGATGTTCTTGTAGTCCGCAACGTCGTAGCCGAAGTCGGCGTTCGGCGAAGGATAGAGCG
This sequence comes from uncultured Eubacteriales bacterium, assembly GCA_902496595.1. Taxonomy (GTDB): domain Bacteria; phylum Bacillota; class Clostridia; order Oscillospirales; family Oscillospiraceae; genus Scatomorpha. The sequence goes on from CABVBV010000141.1 coordinate 4,792, forward strand.
GAGAGAACCAGATGGCGTCGGCGCCGAGGCTCTTAATATACTCCAGCTTTGTCAAGACGCCCCAGAGGTCGCCGATCCCGTCCCCGTTCCCGTCGCAGAAGCTCCTCGGCCAGATCTGGTAGACGACCATGGACTTATACCAATCGTTCCTGCTCATAGCATCAGCCTCCGGTTCGAGTATACCAAAAGTTATCCGTCTTGAACAGACCCCAAAAAAGGCTTTGCCCGTGGAAGCGCTGCTCCCACGGGCAAAAGTCTGCATTATTCCCGATTTACAGGGCCTCGAGGGCCTCCTTGTAGGCGGCCAGGTCGTCCTCAGTCACCATGTCCTCGATGTAGGGCAGGGCGTCGTTGAAGATGAAGCTGCGGCCGACCTCGAGCAGCGGGTGCTCAAGCACCGCGGGGATGTACTGATTTATGAGCTCCATGATCTCCGGAGTGTCGAGCATTTCGCCGACGGTGGTGGTCTCAAAGGTATACTTCGCCATTTTTCGTTCCTCCTTAAAATTTTACTCTATCGCTTCAAGCGCCGCCTTGAGTGCGTCGCGCTTCTCCTGGGGTATCTTCTTCTGGCTGTCGAGCACCACGCCCACGGGCTTGCCCTT
>CABVBV010000142.1 GCA_902496595.1 uncultured Eubacteriales bacterium
GATTCCCTTCACCCGCTCCACGGCTGGCCGCGCTTTTGCACGGCCTGCCGTTATTTTCGGCGTTTTCACGCTTGAACTGAGCGGCGCGGAGTGTCATAATAGCTGCGGAAAATATACAGAGAACCCGGTGATGAAGTTGAACGGTCACAAAGTAAAGCCAGCCAGAGAGGATGTGTTCAGGAGCTTGCCGGTGCCTTCGGCGCTGCGCATCATGATACTTCCGTCCGTCATCAGCCAGCTCATAGTGCTTATCTACAATATGGCAGACACATTCTATGTCGGCCAGACGCATAATCCGTACATGGTCGCCGCCACATCGCTCATATTGCCCGTTTTCAACATCAGCATCTGCATAGCGGGCCTTGCGGGCGTGGGCGGCGGCTCTCTGGTATCGAGACTGTTGGGACAGGGCAGGGAAGACGAGGCCAGAAGGGTGGGCACGTTTTCCATCTATCTCGGCCTTGCCATTTCTGCGCTGTTCTCTCTGGTAATGGGCGTCTTCATGCAGCCCATCCTGACGCTGCTCGGGGCAGGGGACAACACCTACGAGTACGCAAGACAGTATGCCCTGTGCGTGATAGTCGCCGGCGGTGTGCCAACTGTGCTCTCAAACGTGCTCTCGAATCTTCTCCGCAGCATAGGCCGCTCCACGGCGGCGGGGTTCGGGATAGTGCTGGGAGGCGTTCTGAATATCGCGCTCGACCCGCTCTTCATGTTTGTGCTGATGCCGGACGGGAGGGAAGTCTTCGGCGCGGGCGTGGCCACTTGCCTTTCAAACTGCATTGCCTGCATATATTTCATCGGAGTGCTGATCATGAGCGGGAAGGGCGCGGTCGTAACCTTCGACCCGCGAGTGGGCCTCGCTGAGCGTTCCAGCATAGCAGCAGTTTTCGCAGTCGGCGTGCCGTCAGCGGTGACGAGTTTCCTGTTCGATCTCGACTATGTGATTCTTGACAGGCTCATGACCACGTATAACGACCTCGCCCTCGCGGCGATAGGCATTGTGCTGAAGGTGGAGCGTTTCCCGCTCAACGTCGGCGTGGGTATCTGCCAGGGCATGATGCCGCTGGTGGGCTATAATTACTCGGCAGGCAACCGCAAGCGTCTCAAGGACACGATACTCCTCTCACTGTGCATCGGCCTGGTTACGGCGGCTGTGAGCATATTGCTGTATGAGCTCTTTGCTCCGGAGCTGACCCGGCTGTTCCTGGATAACGACGACACCGTGCAGCTGGCTGCGGCATTCCTCCGGGCGCGAGTGCTGGCAACTCCGCTGATGTTCATGAGCTTTTTCACGGTGTACTTGTTCCAGGCGTTCGGAAAGGGGCGCATCTCCCTGCTCCTGGGCGTAGTTCGCTGGCTGGGATTCAATATCCCGATGCTGTATATCCTCAACCATGTAGTGGGTATGTACGGCCTGGTATGGTCGCAGGTCACTGCCGACAGCCTGAACGTCGTGTTCTCCGCCATTGTCTTCCTGAAGTTCCGTCCGCCCATCCTGAGACGGGAGAGGTTGCCGGAACCGCGATGAGGCCGGGGCCGGGTCTTCCGCAGCAAAAGGCCGGAAATTCTGAAGGCAAACTGCGTTTTTTTCGCCCGCGCTTGACAATTTTTCTCCGGGTGTTTATTATGGTTGAATACGGATATTTGTCCTTGGGAGGTAAATATGAAGGCATTTGGTCTGAATGAACTCAGGGAGATGTTTCTCTCGTTTTTTGAATCCAAGGGGCACCTGCGGCTGCCCAGCTTCTCGCTCATTCCGCAGAACGACCCCTCGCTGCTGCTCATAAACTCGGGCATGGCGCCGATGAAGCCCTACTTCACCGGCGAGCAGGAGCCGCCGCGCCGCCGCGTCTGCACCTGCCAGAAGTGCGTCCGCACCGGAGATATAGAGAACATAGGCAAGACCGCTCGCCATGGCACCTACTTCGAGATGCTCGGCAACTTCTCCTTCGGCGACTACTTCAAGCACGAGGCCATCGCCTGGAGCTGGGAGTTCCTCACGAGCCCGGACTGGGTCGGCATCGACCCCGACAGGCTGTACCCCTCGGTGTACGAGGACGACGACGAGGCCTTCAACATCTGGCGCGACGAAATCGGCATCGCCCCCGAGCGTATCTTCCGCTTCGGCAAGGCCGACAACTTCTGGGAGCATGGCACCGGCGCCTGCGGCCCCTGCTCCGAGATATATTTTGACCGCGGCGAGAAATACGGCTGCGGCAAGCCCGACTGCACCGTCGGCTGCGACTGCGACAGGTATATCGAGGTCTGGAACAACGTCTTTTCCCAGTTCAACTCCGACGGCCAGGGCCACTACACCGAGCTCGCGCAGAAGAACATCGACACCGGCATGGGCCTCGAGCGCCTCGCCTGCGTCTGCCAGGGCGTGGACAGCCTCTTCGACGTCGACACCGTCATGAACATCACGCACAGGGTCTCGGAGCTGACCGGCGCGCACTACGGCGAGAGCCACAGGAACGACGTGTCGCTCAGGGTCATCACCGACCATATCAGGTCTGCCACTTTCATGATAGGCGACGGTGTGCTGCCCTCGAACGAGGGCCGCGGCTACGTGCTCAGAAGGCTGCTCAGAAGGGCAGCGAGGCACGGCAAGTTTCTCGGCGTGAACGAGCCGTTTCTGTATAAAGTCTGCGAGACCGTCATAAACGAGAACCGCACGGCCTATCCCGACCTCGTGGACAAGCAGAGCTTCATAACCAAGGTCATACGCACCGAGGAGGAGAGCTTCGCCCGCACGATAGACGGCGGTATGCGCATCCTCGGCGAGCTCATGGACGAACTCAAAGCGAAGGGCGAGACCGTGCTCGCGGGTGCGGACGCCTTCAAGCTCTACGACACCTACGGTTTCCCGCTCGACCTCACGGAAGACGTGCTGGGCGAGGCGGGCATGACCGCCGACACCGAGGGCTTCAACGCGCTCATGCAGGAACAGCGCGAGAGGGCCAGGGCCGCGAGGGGCGATATCAGCGGCTGGGCCGGCCTCGACCTGGGCCTCGACTCTACGCCAACGGTGTTCACGGGCTACGAGAAGCTCACGGACGAGGCAAAGGTGGAGGCGCTGGTCGTAGAGGGCGAGCTCTCCGGCGAGCTGCGCGAGGGCGTAGAGGGCTCCGTCGTGCTGGACAAGACCCCGTTCTATGCCGAGATGGGCGGCCAGGTGGCCGACCACGGCGCCATCGAAGCCGCGGGAGCGGTGTTTGAGGTGCGGGACGTGCAGAAGACCAAGGGCGGCAAGTACCTGCACAGCGGCGTCATGAAAAAGGGCGAGCTGAGGCTGGATATGGCAGTCACGGCGAGCGTGGACGCCGACAGGAGGCGGGCCATCATGCGAGCCCACTCTGCGACGCACCTGCTCCACGCGGCGCTCAGACAGGTGCTGGGCGACCATGTGCATCAGGCCGGTTCGCTGGTCGAGCCCGACAAGCTGAGGTTCGACTTCACGCACTTCTCCGCCATGACCGGTGAGGAGCTGCTGGAGGTCGGCAGGATAGTGAACGGAGAGATACTCAAAGGCGACGTGATAAACGTCGCTGAGATGGGCATAGACGAGGCCAAGGCCCACGGAGCGCAGGCGCTCTTCGGTGAGAAGTACGGAGATATCGTTAGGGTCGTGACCATGGGCGGCTTCTCGAGCGAGCTCTGCGGCGGCACGCATATGGACAATACCGCCAAGGTCGGCCCGTTCAGGATAGAGGCGGAGTTCTCCGTCGCCTCGGGCGTGCGTCGCATCGAGGCCGTGACGGGCTTGGAGTTCTTCAGGGAGAACGAGGAGAACAACCGCAGGCTGATGGAGATGGCCAACGTGCTCAAGTCCTCTCCTTTCGAGGTCGTGGAGAAGGCCAAGAGCGCGATGAACGACCTCAAGGAGCTCAGGCGCAAGGTCGAGGCGCTGCAGGACAAGCTGCGCTCCGGCGAGCTGGACGGCTTCATCGCCTCGGCGAAGAAGGTCGGTGAGCTGCGCGTCATAACCGCGACAAGGCCGGGCTCCACGGCGGACGAGATGCGCCGCGTGGGCGATTTCCTGCGCGACAAGGCCCCGAACCTCGTGGCGGTGTTCGCCGCCGTCGAGGGCGAGGACAAGATAACCTTCTTCGCCGTCTGTGGCAAGAACGCAGTGGAAAAGGGCGTGAAGGCCGGCGATCTCATAAAGCAGGTGACGGCCATGACCGGCGGCAGGGGCGGCGGCAAGCCCGATTTCGCCATGGGCGGCGGCAAGGACGCGCTCATGCTGGATAACGCCCTTGCGATGGTGGACAACTTTGTGGCTATGAAGCTCGGACTTTTGAAGGAGGAAAAGTAAATGGACGGCTGCCTTTTCTGCATGATAGCGAAGGGGGACATCCCCTCGAACAAGGTCTACGAGGACGAGAGCGTGCTGGCCTTCCGGGATATAAACCCGCAGGCGCCGACGCACATCCTGGTCATCCCGAAAGAGCACGTCGCGGACTCCGCCGCGCAGATAACGTCGGAAAACTCCGCCGTCGTAGCCCACATCTTCGAGGTCATTGCGAAGATAGCGGCGCAGGAGGGACTGGACGCGGGCTTCCGCGTCATCACGAACTCCGGCAAGGCTGCGGGTCAGACCGTGCCGCACCTGCACTTCCATATCCTCGCAGGCGCGGATATGGCCGAAAAGCTGATCTAAACGCAGCATACCCCGGCTCAGCCAGAGCCGGGGTATGCTTGCCTAAGAAGGCTTTGCCTTCTTAGACAAAGGGGACAGCGCTGCGCTCCGCGCCTCGCTACGCTGCGACACTGCGCTCCGCGAGAAGTATTTTCGGCGACGTACACGCCGCCGCCGAAAATGATAGGATTTTATTTCGCGGCTGCGGCCGCGAAACTCTGCGAGGCTTTTTCGCCGGACAGCCCTCCGAAGCATTGCTTCGGAGGGATTTTTTGCTTTTTTAAGTTTTCCTATTGACAGCAGAACTGTATTATGCCTATAATACAGTCAAGGAACTGTATTAGTCGAGTGACACAGTTTAAAAAGGAGGTGAGCGGGTGATATCGTTTGAGGGCTTTCGTGCGGAGGACGGCTCGCCGATATATTTGCAGATAATACGGTTTGTGAAGCAGGGGATCGTCTCGGGCGAGATAGTGGACGGGGACGAGCTGCCGTCCAGGAGGGTGCTCTCGGCGATGCTGGGGCTGAACCCGAACACGGTGCAGAAGGCCTGCCGCCTGCTCGAAGAAGAGGGGTTGCTCGAGTCGAGGGCGGGCGCAAAGAGCTGCGTGAGCGTCACGGACGAGCTGCGGGAGCGCGTCAGGTCGGAGCTGGTGCGCTCGGACGCCGTGGCCGCCGCCTCGGCATTTAAAAGAATGGGTGTGCCGCTTGAGGAGGCGCTGGAGCTGGTCAGGCGGGCTT
>CABVBV010000143.1 GCA_902496595.1 uncultured Eubacteriales bacterium
ATGTCGAACTTCTACCTGGACGTCATCAAGGACAGGCTCTACTGCGACGGGGCGGACAGCCTCTCGAGGCGCAGTGCGCAGACGACGATATACATGATCCTGGACGCGATGATGCGCCTCTTGGCCCCGCTGCTCTCCTTCACCTCGAACGAGGTGTGGCAGGATATGCCGCACGGAGAGGGCGCCGACCCGAGGCACGTCATGCTCAACGATATGCCGAAGGCCGACGACAAGCTGAAGCTCAATCCCGAGCAGGAGCTGCGCTGGTCGAACCTGCTGCGCATCCGCGACGATGTGAACAAGGCGCTGGAGCTGGCGAGGGCCGAGAAGACGGTGGGCAAGCCCCTGGACGCGAAGGTGACGCTGTATGTGGGCGAGGACGCGAAGGCTGCCTGGGCGAGCGTCGAGGGCGCGAACCTTGCGGAGCTGTGCATCGTCTCCGAGCTGGAGGTGTCCGAGGTTCCCGTGGAGGGCTGGGCCGGAGAGGCCGTTCAGGGTCTCACCGTCAAGGTCGAAGCGAGCACGCTGCCGAAGTGCCCCAGGTGCTGGACGCACAGCGCCGGTATCGGCACGGACGAGAAGCATCCCGAGCTCTGCCCGCGCTGCGCGAAGGCGATAGGCTGAGAGAGATATATAACAGCTCCGGCTGGGAGGTTTACCTATGTTTTACGCATTGGCCGTGGTGCTGGTGCTCATTGCAGACCAGTGGCTGAAGTATTGGGTCACGCTGAACATCGAACTGGACGTGGGTGAGAAGGCGCTCATTCCGGGCGTCATCAAGCTGGTCAACATCCATAACACGGGCGCGGCCTTCGGTTTTCTCAAGGGCGGGGACTGGCGATGGGTGTTTGTGGTCATCGCAGTGCTCTTTGCCGCGGCGGTCATCTACGCTCTGAAGAAGGAGCTCATAAAGGGCAAGCTGGGCCGCTGGGCCGCCGTGGGCGTGCTCGCGGGCGCCATCGGCAACTGCATCGACAGGGTGGCTTACGGCTATGTCGTGGATATGTTCAAGTTCGAGTTCCTCGGCTCTTCGAGGCTGAACGCGATATTCAATATCGCAGATGTGTTCATATCCTGCTGCGGCGTGCTCTTCTGCCTGTATATCATCTTCGGCGGCGGGCGCGAGCGGGCGGTCGAAGAGTATGAGGACGAGGAGCCCGTGAAGCGCCGCTCCGGAGGCAGCCACAGCAAGAAAAAGGCCCCCGCGAAGCGGGAGGCTGCGCAGAAGTCCGGGCAGAGGCGCGAGCCCGTGCCGGAGCGCACCAGGATACCGGTGAAAGAATACGGCGCCAGGCCCGCAGGGGCCAGGCCGGCCAGGCCGGTGGAGCCCAGGCAGATAGACCCGAACAACCCCTTCGCGGAGTGGGAGAACCAGCCCAGGAGGCCCGCGCAGGCGGAGCCGGTTCAGCAGGAGCAGCCGCGGCGGGCCCAAGCCCAGGCGCGGCCCGAGCAGCCGCAGCCGGTCTCCAGGCAAAGGCCGGAGCCGAAGCCTCAGCCGCAGAGGAAGCCGGTCTCGGACACGGAGTTCTCGCTGGAGGACATTCTGGCGGAGTTTTCGGATAAATGAGCGTGGAAATTTTGAATATCTATGCGGAGGAGAGCGGCGAGCGTATCGACGCTCTCCTTGCGCGCTCTCTGACGGAGCTGAGCCGCTCGGCGGCACAGAGGCTCATCGACGAGGGCCGGGTCACTCTGGACGGGAAGCCCGTCAAAAAGAATAGGAAGGCGGAGGCCGGGGAGGTCTATGCGGTCGAGCTGCCGGAGCCTGTGCTGCCGGAGCCGGAGCCGCAGAATATACCGCTCGAGGTCGTGTATGAGGACGCCGACCTCATCGTGGTGAACAAACCCCGGGGCCTCGTCGTACACCCCGCGCCGGGGCACCCGGACGGGACGCTGGTGAACGCGCTCCTCTACCACTGCGGGGACAGCCTCTCCGGCGTGGGCGGCGAGCTCAGGCCCGGCATCGTACACAGGATAGACAAGGACACCTCGGGCCTCATAATCGCGGCGAAGAACGACTTCGCGCACCTCGCGCTCTCCGCGCAGCTGACAGACCGGAGCCTCTCAAGGGTGTACGAGGCCGTGGCGCGGGGCGAGTTCCGCGAGGACTCGGGCACGGTGGACGCGCCCATTGGCCGGCACCCGACGGACAGGAAGCGCATGGCGGTGACGGAGAAGAACTCGCGCCCCGCCGTGACGCACTGGGAGGTGCTGGGCCGCTACCGGGGCTATACGCACATCCGCTGCCGGCTCGAGACGGGCCGGACGCACCAGATACGGGTACACATGGCCCATATCGGCCACCCGCTCCTGGGAGACATGGTGTACGGAAACCTCAAGAAGCCGGAGCGCGGGCTGGAGGGCCAATGCCTGCACGCGAGACAGCTCAAGTTCATCCACCCGCGCACGGGCGAGCGCGTGGAGCTGACAAGCGAGCTGCCGGGGTATTTTACAGATATACTGGATAAACTGCCCAAGATCTGAGAAGGAGCTGGACGCGATGGACTACAACGAGGCCGCGATGCGGATGCACCTGGAGCACCGCGGGAAGATAGAGGTAAGAGGCAAGGTGCAGGTCAGGAACCGGGACGAGCTGTCCACGGCCTATACTCCGGGCGTGGCGGAGCCGTGCCGGGAGATAGTCAGAAGGCCGGAGTCGGTCTGGGAGCTGACGGCGAGGGGCAGCTTCGTCGCGGTAGTGTCGGACGGCTCGGCGGTGCTGGGGCTGGGGAACATCGGGCCTCTCGCCGCGATGCCGGTCATGGAGGGCAAGGCCCTGCTGTTCCGGGAGTTCGGCGGCCTCGACGCCGTGCCCATCTGCCTCGACGTCCACGAGCCGGAGGAGATAATATCGGCGGTCAGGGCGCTCGCGCCCAGCTTCGGCGGCATAAACCTCGAGGACATCTCCGCGCCCAAGTGTTTCGGGATCGAGGAGGCGCTCGAGCGCGAGCTGGATATACCCGTCTTCCACGACGACCAGCACGGCACGGCGATCGTCGTGTCGGCGGCGCTGACGAACGCGCTGAAGGTAGTAAACCGGGCGCTGCCCGACTGCCGCATCGTCCTGAACGGCCCCGGCGCGGCGGGCACGGCGATAACGAAGATGCTGCTCACGCTCGGCGCACGGGACATAACCGTCTGCGACCGGTCGGGGGCCATCTATCGGGGCCGCGAGGGGCTCTCCGGCCACAAGAGGCTGCTCGCCGAGACGACGAACCCGGAAAACCGTTCCGGCACGCTCGCGGAGGTCATGCGCGGGGCGGACGTGTTCATCGGCGTGTCCTCGGGCGGGCTGGTGACGAAGGAGATGGTGCGCTCCATGGCGGAGGGCCCCGTGGTCTTCGCCATGGCGAACCCGACGCCGGAGATCGCCTATGAGGAGGCGCTGGAGGCGGGCGCCCTCGTCGCCGGCACGGGCAGGAGCGACTGCCCGAACCAGATAAACAACGTCCTCGCCTTCCCCGGGGTCTTCCGGGGTGCGCTCTCGGTGCGGGCGCGGGACATAAACAGCGAAATGAAGGCCGCGGCGGTGGAGGCCCTCGCGGGGCTTGTAGGGGACTCGCTCTCGCCGGAGCACATCATACCCGACCCCTTCGACGAGCGAGCGCCTCGGGCCATCGCCGAGGCAGTGGCACGGGCTGCCGTGGAGAGCGGGGTGGCGCGGCTGTGAGGGTCATCGAGGCCGCTGCCGTCACCGAGGCGGTGCGCAGGCTGTGCATGGCGGCGAACCGGTATCTGCCGGAGGACGCGGAGCGGGCGCTCCGGGCAGCGGCAGGCTCCGAGCCCTGGCCTACGGCGGCGGGGATACTGGACGAGCTGTGCCGGAACCTCGACACGGCGCGGGAGACGGGCCTGCCCATCTGCCAGGACACGGGCCTCGTCACGGTCTTCGCCGAGCTGGGAGAAGACGCGCAGGTTCGGGGCTTCGACGAGGCCGTGCAGGAGGGCGTGAGACGCGGCTACCGGGACGGGTACCTGCGAAAGAGCGTTGTGTCCGACCCGCTCAGGAGGGTGAACACCGGAGACAACACCCCGGCGGCGATATATCTGAAGCTCGTGCCGGGCGACCGGCTGAGGCTCACGGTCGCGCCCAAGGGCGCGGGCAGCGAGAATATGTGCGCCCTGCGTATGCTGACCCCGGCTGAGGGAGAGGCGGGAGTGCGGAAGTTCGTGCTCGAGGCGGTGAAGGCCGCCGGCGGCAAGCCCTGTCCCCCGGTCGTCGTGGGCGTCGGCATAGGCGGCAGCTTCGACACCGTGCCGAGACTGGCGAAGGAGGCCCTGCTGCGCGGCCTGGACGAGCCGAACGCGGACGAGTTCTACGACAAAATGGAGCGCGAGCTGCTCGAGGAAATAAACGCTGCGGGCATCGGCCCCCAGGGGCTGGGCGGGAGGACTACGGCGCTCGCGGTGAGGATAAAGGCCGCGCCGACGCATATAGCCATGCTGCCCGCGGCGGTCTGCCTGAGCTGCCACGCGATAAGGCACGCGACGGAGGTCATCTGATGGAGACAAAAAAAATAAGCGCCCCTCTGGACGCGGCGGCGGCACGCTCCCTGCGGGCGGGCGAGCGGGTGCTGCTCTCGGGCACGGTATATACGGCTCGGGACGCGGCGCACCGGAAGCTCTGCGAGCTGCTGGCCTCGGGCGGAGAGGCCCCGTTCGATTTAAAAGGCGCGGTCATCTACTACTGCGGCCCCGCGCCCGCGCCCGAGGGCTTCCCCATTGGCTCTGCGGGGCCGACCTCGAGCTACCGGATGGACGTGTTCGTGCCGGAGCTGATGGAGCGGGGCCTGCTGGGCATGATAGGCAAGGGCCCGAGGTCGGAGGCCGTCATGCAGTCCGTTAAGAGACACGGAGGCGTTTACTTTGCGGCGACGGGCGGCGCGGGCGCGCTGCTGGCGGGCTGTGTACAGAGCGCCGAGGTCGTGGCTTATCCCGAGCTCGGCCCTGAGGCGGTTAGGCGGCTCGAGGTGCGCGATATGCCGCTGACCGTGGCGCTGGACTCCGCGGGCGGGGACTTGTACCGACTCGGGCCGGAGGCCTATCTTGGCTCTCTCGGGTGAAATTAATCGGATATTAAAGAAAAGTTCACGAATAGGTCAAAGAAATGATGCAACTTTGATGCATTCAGGTGTTACCATGTCCCCACAGTCGAAAGACGGGAGGGACGACGATGAAAAAGCTGGTGGCGCTCATATCTGCGATGATGTTGAGCATAACGCTGCTTTCAGGCTGCGGAGCGGACGAGCAAAGCGGACAGGGCAGCGCAGTAAACAGCACGGTGTCGAGAATGCCGCGCACCGTCGTCTCGCTCTAGGCTGTTCATATACATACTTTTTCCCTCCTGATTGGTCACGCTTTCAGGAAACTCCTCTCACCCC
>CABVBV010000144.1 GCA_902496595.1 uncultured Eubacteriales bacterium
CGCAAAACCGAAAACCCACTAAAAGCGGGAGCTCCAGTTACGGAGCTCCCGCTTTGTTTCATATGCTCCCGGCTCAGCTCTCCATCTGCTTGCCTAGAAAGGCGGCGACGGTTTGGGCCAGCTTAAATTCCACCTCGCCGGAGGGAGGGGAGTTTTTGGCCGAGGCGAAGATCACGCAGCCCATGAGGTCGCCCTCCGAGATGACGGGCGCGGCGACGGAGACGCAAAAGCCGCTCTCGGAATCGGTAACGGGCACCGCAGCGCCGCCCGACTCGTGGCGGTAGACGCGGCGGGACTCCATGATCTGCTCGAGCTCGGTGGAGACGCGCTTTTCAAAGAGCTCGCGCCTGCCGCCGCCGGCGACGGCGATGACGGAATCCCGGTCGCAGACGGCTGCGATGCAGTCGGTGGACTTGTGGAGCGAGTCGCAGATCTGCGCCGCAAAGTCGGAGAGCTCGCCGATGGGCGAGTACTTTTTAAAGATGACCTCCCCGTCCTTATCCGTAAAAATCTCCAGCGGGTCGCCCTCGCGGATGCGCATGGTGCGGCGGATCTCTTTGGGGATGACTACACGGCCCAGGTCGTCTATCCGCCTGACTATGCCGGTCGCTTTCATTTTCTTTTCCTCCTGCCTTTATTTCTTTTCGCAGGAATTAGTATCCGCAGTTTCACTTTGCCTATGCGCAGCCCAAAATTTGGCGGCGGGCGGACGCAGCTGCGTGAGTTCTGCGGAAACTGTTAGGAAACCAGAATCCCTGAGCCAAATCTGTTGACCTTCTTCCCAAGTTCCTTGATGTCATTGCAATCCACACACCCCATGTGTGGTACGACAGCAACGACAGTCCCGGCGCCAATGCTCATGTGCCAGAACGAAACACGCAATAACAACAATATGATTGACAGCATCCACTATTCCATAGCAACAGCGAGTTGCTTGTTAAAACAGGGTTTTAAATTTATAATAGATAATAACATATTAGGAGGGACAGGCATGGAGACTCGAGAAATCCTCAAGAATTTGCGTGAAAAAAACAATCTTACACAGGAAGAATTGGCAGAGCGGATGCAAGTTACCAGACAGGCGGTTAGCCGCTGGGAAACAGGGGAAACGCAGCCAAATACAGATACATTAAAATTGCTGTCGCAGGTTTTTGATGTATCGATCAACACGCTGTTAGGTTCTCCGCGACAACTTATTTGTCAGTGCTGCGGAATGCCATTGAATGAGGATGGTCTGATCAGCCGAGAACCGGATGGAAGCTATAACGAGGACTATTGTAAATGGTGCTATACTGATGGAAAATTTGCTTATCAGTCTAAGGAATTTTTGCTGGATTATCTGGTTGCGAATATGCCCAACCCGGACAACGCAGATGAAGAAACCAGACGCGATAAGTTTGATTTGTATCTTTCGCAGTTAAAGCATTGGAAATAACTTTATCTTCATAGATTTTAACGCACAGCAAAGCCAGTCGAGCCAGTCAACTGTCAAGGCGAACGGGCAACGCCCGCAGTTGACAGCCCCGCCTGCCTTTGCTGGTGAACAGACAAGGGGCGACAGCAAGGAGTGCTGCCGCCCCGCACTATTATTCAGAGAGGGGGAAATTTCACTTGATCATCTGACAGAGGTGCGCGCCGCCATAGCCGACCTGGCCGCCCGATTCAAAATGGCTGCCGTTACTGAGAGCTATGTTCTTTGCTTGTCTGCTTGAAAATATACCCTCTCTGCCCTTCCTCACCCTAGAGATGTACCGCCTCAGACGCTTGAAGGCGCGGAAGCGAAGCCTATTCATTATCGTGAGATTCCGGATGAGAAATCTGCCGAGACTACTGGAATATCCTGATATAGTCCAGCCGGAACTCTGCGGGCAGGTCGGCCGTTACCCGGCCCTTCGCCTGCTCGTCAAAGGAGCCGCCGACTGCGAGATTTATGAGCAGGTAAAAGGGCCTGTCGAATGGGGCGGGATGCTCCATTCCAGCCATGCCGGAGCTCCAGGAGCTTGTCGCGGCGTAGACCCTGCCGTCGACCAGCCAGCTTATCCATCCGGGCTCCCAGACGACCTCGTAGACGTGGAAGCTGTCTATGCCGGCGTCCTTGGGCAGCTCGGCCTCGTATTCCTGATGAGTATTCAGGGGATATGCGCCTCCGTAATGTATGGTGCCGAACACCCTGTCTGGCAGGCGGCCCTTTGCCTCCAGCAGATCCAGCTCGCCCGAGGCCGCCCATGGGCCGTATTCCTCCGATTCGGGCAGCATCCACACCGCGGGCCACAGCCCGACTCCCAGCGGGCAGCTGGCCCGAAACTCTATGCGGCCGTATGTAAAGGAGAATTTGCCCCGCGTGTCTATCCGCGCCGAGGTATACCCGTACCTCATGCCGAACTGCTCAGGCGATCTCTCCTTCTTTGCAACGAGGTGCAGGCAGCTGCCTCCGAACCTGACATTCTCGCCGCTTCCGGTGTAGTATTGCAGTTCGCGGTTGCCCCAGCCGGGCACGACGGGGTCGCCATTCGCGTCGACCTGCCAGTTCCCAGTCCTGTAACTCCACTTTGCCATATCCAGCTCGGAGCCGTCAAAATCGTCTTCCCAGATCAGCTTCTCGTAGGTCTGCATCCGCATATCCTCCAGTCCGCGTTCCTGGCTTTAGTGTAATAGGCACAAAGTGCTCTGTCAACAGAACCTAAAATATTGGGATATGACCTAAAATGGGGGCGTTGTTTCCGCCGAGCCGCTTTGTTATCCTAAAGTCGCAGGGGGTGTGACGGAAAATGAGATCTCAGGAGGCAAGTATAAAGCCGCGGCTCTCGGAGCGTCTGGCCCGCACGGGCAAGGAGTTCTGGAAGCAGAGGCAGCTTCAGGCCATGGTGTGGCCCGGCATCATATGGATGGCGGTATTCAGCTACATACCCCTGGTATTCCTCTATATCGCCTTTACGGACTACCGCATATCCGTGCCGCTGTTTGAAAACGACTTCGTAGGGCTCAAGCACTTCATAGCCTTCCTCACGGACGACAGGTTCTGGAGGGCGGTCTACAACACTCTGGGCCTGAGCCTGCTGAGGATAACGATAGGCTTCTGCATCCCCATCATCCTCGCCCTGCTGCTCAACGAGCTGCGCTGCGAGAGGTTCAAAAAGCTTGTTCAGACCGTGTCGTACCTGCCGCACTTCATCTCCTGGGCCATATTCGGAGGCATATTGCTCTCCTGGATGTCCGAGTCGGGCATCTTCAACCAGCTGGCGATTTCGCTGGGGCTCCAGGACAAGGCGATACTGTATAACGGCGACCCGGACAACTTCTGGATGATAGCCTTCCTCTCCGACACGCTCAAGGAGATGGGCTGGAACGCCATAATATACCTGGCCGCGATAACCAGCATCGACCCGGAGCTTTACGAGGCCGCCGAGCTGGACGGAGCGGGCAGGTTCCAGAGGATGTGGCATATCACCATCCAGTGCATCCGACCGACCATCGCCCTGCTCTTCATTCTCGCCGTAAGCGGCTGCCTGAGCAGCAACTTCGACCAGGTCTTCTTCCTGAGCAACTCGGCGAATATGTCCCGTTCCGAGACGCTTGACCTCTACATCTACAACATGGGCATCGTCTCCGGGCGCTTCTCCTTCTCCACTGCGGTGCTGTTTTTCAGGAGCATCATCTCCTACGCCCTGCTGAGGCTGTGCAACTTCACCTCCGTGAAACTCACGGGCGAGAGCATCATTTGAGGAGGACGGAACATGAGGACTCACACCAAAAAGACCGCTTTCGACTACATCATCGTCGTCATTCTCCTGCTCGTCTGCTTTGCCTGCGTCTATCCCATGTGGTACATAGGCGTGAACTCCTTCGCCGCGCCCGAGGTCGCGAACAGGGGCGCCTCGGCCTGGTGGCCCTCGGCCTTCAGCCTCGACGCGTACAAGGTCGTGTTTGAGAACGAGTACATACTTTCGGGCTTCAAGATAACCATCCTGCGCACGGTGGTGGCCACGATCACACACGTGCTGTTCACCTCCATGGTGGCCTACGCGATGAGCCGTCCGGGGCTTATAGGCAAAAAGGTCTACATGAAGATCGCCATGATAACGATGTTCTTCAACGGCGGGCTCATACCGAACTTCATCCTGATGATAAAGCTCGGGCTCTACGACAGCTTCTGGGTCTACATCCTGCCCGGTATGTTCACCTTCTACAACATGGTCATCTTCATGAGCTTTTTCCGGACGATACCGGAGTCGCTCATCGAGAGTGCGCGGCTGGACGGGGCCTCGGAGTTCCGCATCTACTGGAGCATCGTCCTGCCGAACTCAAGGCCGGTCATAGCGACTATCGGGCTGTTCACGGCGGTCTACCACTGGAACGACTACTATCAGGGCATAGTCTACGTCCAGGACAAGGCGCTGGAACCGCTGCAGACCATACTCTACAAGCTGCTGGCAGAGACGAGCATGACCTCGGCCCAGCAGCAGGCGATGCTCGCCCTCGGAGGCGAGACCACCTCGGCGACGGTCAAATTCGCTGCGATGGTCGTGGGTGCGCTGCCCATCATCTGCCTGTACCCCTTCATCCAGAAGCACCTTGTAAAAGGCGTCATGCTCGGCGCCATCAAGGGCTGAACCCCGTATTCGGCGCGGCGAAGGGCCGCGTGGACATAAAAGAGAAGAAAGGAATGTAAAAGATGAAAAGGTATCTTGCCATCCTGCTGGTGCTCTGTGCGCTGCTCTCGCTTGCCGCCTGCGGCACCGAGCCGGCCGTGACCAGCGACGCGCCCGAGGCGACTGACGCCGCCGTGACTGACAGCGGCCTCGACCCCAATACGCCCGCCTGGACGAACGACACCTCGGCGATAGAGCTCGAGTGGTTCGTCGGCGCGAGCTGGTATCCCTACACCTGGGGCGACAGCCTCTCGACGAAGAACATCACCGAGAAGACCGGCGTCGACATCGAGATCATCACCCCGACCGGCGACGTGTCCGAGGAGCTCAACCTCATGATGATAAGCGGCACCCTGCCCGACCTCATCACCCTCGGCTCCTGGGAGACCTGCTTCAGCACCCTCTATGAGCAGGGCTACACCTGGGCGCTCAACGAGCTGGCCGACCAGTACGACCCCTACTTCTATAACGTCGTCGACAGCTCTGTCGTCGCCTGGCACACCAAGTCCGACGGCAACCTCTACTGCGTGCCCAACGACGCCTACGGCGCCGAGCAGATGGCCGAGACCGGCATGACCGCCGCCGTCCAGAC
>CABVBV010000145.1 GCA_902496595.1 uncultured Eubacteriales bacterium
CACGCCGGAGCAAAGCCCGCTTTGCTCCGGCGTCTTTTTTATGCCAACGGAAAAAAGACACGTCATCCGCCCGCTCCCTTGCTCCTCTGTTCTGTTGTGATGTTCCAAGAAGTCCGAATGCGACGGCGTTCGGACTTTTTGCTTTTTCCCTGTCCGCTCTCCGCTGGCTTCAGCCTCTGCCCGGGACTCTTGCAAAGTGAGAGGGAAGAGGAAACGGCGCAGCGTTTTGCTTACGTTGAAATATAACTTAAATTGGAAAAATCTATGTTTTCCCTGCCTGAAGCGGGCCTGAGGACGAAAATCGCGTCCGAGGGCCCAATTTTTGTTGTTCCGTTGCATAAGCGGAATGTTGAAAAATTAGTCAAAACTACGAAAATTTACAGTGGACGCTTAGGCCGTTGACAGGATATCGCTGGCTATATTATGATTTGCATAAGAAGCTGCTTAAACGCTTAAGCACGGGCCGCTTAAGGGTCGGGCAGTTTGAGAGGACAAGGTAATATTTATAAGGAGGACATGAAATGAAAAAGCTGCGCATACTGCTCTGCCTCGCGCTCGCGCTGGTTATGGTGTTTGCCCTCGCCGCCTGCGGCGACGGCGGCGAGACCACGTCCGGCGGATACAAGGTCACTTTCTACGACAGCGACGGCACCACCGTGCTCGCCGAGGTCGACGTCGAAGATGGCCAGGCTGTTGCCGAACCCGAGCTCTCCAAGGAAGGCTATGTGATCGAGGGCTACTATGCCACTCCCGCCCTCGTAATCCCCTATGACATGAGCGCACCCGTCACCGCCGACACCTCCGTCTTCGTCGCCTGGCAGTCTTCTGTCGTCGACGAGAGGGCCTGGATGCTGGCCGGCAGCCTCGCGGGTTATCCCGACAACGGCTGGGGCATGGCCTGGCCGCAGGACGACTTCCTGCTGCAGCCTGTCGAGGGCGAGTTCAACGTCTTCGCCATCGAGGTGAACCTCTATGAAGGCGACCAGTTCAAGATCGCCGTCATCGACCAGGACTACAACTGGGCCGACACCATCGACGCTTCCCACCTCGTCGAGAGCGAGTACTTCGCCGGCGGCGAGGACGCCTTCAACTCCGGCGCGAACATCGTCGTGGCGCAGTCCGGCCTCTACAAGCTCGTGCTGAAGACCGACGCCGAGACCATCAGCCTCTGCAGCCTCTCCGCCGAGCGCCTGGGCGACGCCGCGGAGCTTGCCGAGCCCGAGTTCGACTTCCAGCTCCAGGGCACCTTCAACAACTGGGGCGAGGATCCCGAGAGCTTCAAGATGCTCAAGAACGGCGACGACCTCATCTGGTACTACCTGCTGACCGTCACCGAGGCCGACTACGACACCCAGAACGACCTTGACGCCGCCATGTTCGGTGTGAAGAACCTCGTGAACGGCGACTGGTACGACCTGCGCGTCATGGATCCCGAGGCCACCCCGAACTTCATAGTCCCCGCGGGCACCTACATAGTCTGGCTCCAGATCGAGCTGCAGGACAACCAGACTGTCGTGACTAACTTCTTCGTTGAGGAGCCGGCCTACTATGTCGTGGGCACCTGCGGCAACGCGGCCTGGGCTTCGGACGCCAACGCCGAGAACGCGGCCTACATGATGCAGGCCCAGGCCGACGGCACCTACAAGCTCGACGTGACCTTCACCGAGGACGAGACCGAGGACTGGACTGAGGGCAACGTGGCCTTCAAGGTCGCCTACGGTGCGAACGGCTGCGTGGCCAACGAGTACTGGTACGGCGACGCCGCCGGTGAGAACATCCTCGTCGCCCCGGGCAGCTACACCATAGTCTTCGACCCGGCCACGGGGGCCATCACCTACTGATAACGCGCATGACAAAGCGGCGAGGGAGCCTTGAAAGCTCCCCCGCCGCAGTCGCGGAAGACACTAGAGCAATCTTATGTCATGTTCGGCCCCGCCGGACTTCCTGATGGTGTCATACACCAGCCCTGCGACCATTTTCGCCTTCTTTTTGTATGGGAGCTCGATATCCCCTCCGGGGCAGAGCGAGAGCACACGGCCCGATGTGAGGCTCCTGAGCTGCTCCGCAAGCATGGCGCCCATCGCAACGAAGACGGTGTCGCCGGGCTCCGCGGAGAGGAAGGCCCCGAGTTTATCTTTGCTTTCAAGGAAACAGGCGGAGTCGAAGCTCTCCTCGACCCGGCGGTTCAGCCTCTGTTCGGCGAAGGGCCGGAGCACGGCGCAGGCCCTGTTCCCGAGCTGCCTTGCGGCGGCCGCGGCTGCGGCGAAGTCGGTGTTTACCTGGTAGAACAAGAACAGGTCGTCCACCACTCCGTCGACGCAGATGAGAGGGTAGAAGCAATTGAAGCCTATCTTCCTGAAGGTCAGTCTGTCGACATTCAGGGCGACGATGGCATCGAGCGTATCGATGGTCTGACTGACGCAGCTGTCGTCGATGAGCCTGAGCGCGTAGCCGCGGCCCTCCAGCCTGGCAGCCAGCTCCTGCGTAAAAGCCGCAAAGGAGTGGGCCTCGTCCGGATCGGAGGCCGCGTTCGGCGCGTAGAGGCCGACCATGCCGCTGTTGCCGGTGGCCAGGGCTTTCGCGACCGCCGAGGATTCGTAGCCCATGATGTGTACCTCATGGAGCACTCTCTTCCAGGTCTCCGGGCTTATCCTCTGGTCTTCCCGGCCGTTCACGACGTAAGAGACTGTTGCGGTGGAGACGCCGCAGGCTTCCGCAATGTCCTTTATCGTCACTTTTTTCTTTTTATTATTACTATTCATCTCAGCCATACGACAATAATATCAACCGAACAGCCCGGTGTCAATCGGGCGGGACAATTTTGGAGGACTGTATGGATATCAGAGCCATACTGCACAGGGGCAGGCCTTTGGACTGCTATCCGACCTCGGAGCACAGTATGTACATCCGGCTCCGGACAGCGCGGGGCGACGTCGACTCGGCGGCCCTCGTATACGCCGAAAACAAGTTCGAATGGACGACGAAGCCGCGCCAGGAGCGGGAAATGGAGTTTTTGCGCTCGGACGAGCTCTACGACTATTTCGGAGCTGAGCTGGAGCTTGGGGACACGAGGCTCGCCTATGTGTTCCGGCTGAGCTCCGGGGACGAGACGCTTTATCTCTGCGAGGAGGGCTTCACCCCGGATTACGACTGGGACTTCGGCTACTTCAACTACTTCCAGTATCCCTACGTCCACAAGAGCGACGTCATGCGCGTGCCGGACTGGGTGCGCGGTGCGGTCGTGTATCAGATCTTCCCGGACAGGTTCAGGATCGGCTCAGGTCTGGAGAAGACTGGCTATATTAACCTCGAGTGGGGCGAGAAGCCCACGCCGAAGAGTTTCGCCGGCGGCGACCTCCGCGGCATCGAGGAGGGCCTGCCCTATCTGGAGGAGCTGGGCGTCAGCTGCATATACATGACGCCCGTGTTCAAATCCGTCAGCAACCACAAATACGACATTGAGGACTACTTCAAGGTCGACGAGCACTTCGGCGGGGACGAGGCCCTGCGCTCGCTCATAGGGGCGGCGCACGAGCGCGGAATGAAGGTCGTGCTCGACGGGGTGTTCAACCACTGTGCTTATACGAACCCCATCTTTACGGACACCTCGGTGCGGGGCCGCGAGTCGCCATACTGGGACTGGTTCTTCATCGACGGAGAGCGCTCGAGTTTCAAGGACTGCAACTACCGCACCTTCGCCGACGTGCCGTATATGCCCAAACTCAACACCGACAACGACGGGGTCATCGACTACTTCTGCCGCGTCGGCCGCTACTGGATAGAGGAGTTCGGGGCGGACGGCTGGAGGCTCGACGTTTCGGACGAGATCTCGATGCGGTTCCTGCGCAGGTTCCGCGAGGCGGTCAAGGCCGCGAAGCCGGAGGCCGTCATAATAGGCGAGGTCTGGCACGGGGCCATGGAGTTCCTCGGCGGGGATATGTATGACGGCGTCATGAACTACGGGCTCACCAAGGCCTGCCTCGACCTGCTGGCATTTGACAGGCTGGACGCTGCGGGCTTCGCCTCGAGGCTCTGCCTGCTGCTGTGGAGGAACATCGGCCCCGCCTGCGAGATGATGTTCAACCTCCTGGACAGCCACGACACTGACAGGTTCCTGAGCCAAGTCGGAGGCGACAGGCGGCGCGAGGCGCTGGCGCTCGCTGTGCTGTTTTTCTTCCCGGGTATGCCTATGGTCTTCTACGGGGACGAGATAGGCACGGAGGGCGGCTACGACCCCGACTGCCGTCGCTGCTTCCGCTGGGACAAGGCCAGTTGGGACATGGAGCTCTACGAGCTCGTAAAGAGGCTCGCGGCGCTCAAAAAAGGGAAGTGCCTTTCAAGGGGCGGCTGCCGCGTGAGCGAGAGCGGCGGCGTGGTCGCCATCGAGCGCTTCACGGACGAAGAGAGCGTGACTCTCTATTTGAATCCTTCGGAAACGGCTCGCAGTCTGACTGACGGGACTGCGATAGAAGCCATGGGCATCGTCATAAAGGAAAAGGAGATGTAAAGAATGAAAAAGATGAAACGTATTGCCGCGCTTTTGCTGGCGCTGGCGCTGGTGTTCGCCCTCGCCGCCTGCGGGCGCGAGGAACAGGAGGGCCAGGGCGGCCAGGGCGGCTCCACGAGCGACGGCATCATGGCCAAATTCTCCGGAGAGCTGGAGCAGGGCGCGGTCGTCAAGGTGCTCGAGAACGACACCGCCGTCGAGCTCGGCTACGTCGAGGCGCTCATAAACGCCTTTAACGAGGCCTATGCCGCGGAGGGCATTTCCGCCGAGCGCATGAACACCGACCAGTATTCCGACCTCGCCTCCGACGGCCCCTACGGCTACGGCCCGGACGTCTGGTATCAGGCCAACGACATAATCATGCAGTACGCCGAGAACCAGCACATCCTGCCCCTGCCCATCGACACCCTCGGCTATGCCGACCAGATCCCCGACAGCGCCTGGAACGCCTATGCGCTCAATGTGGACGGCACCACCTACTACTGCGGCGTGCCCATCAACGTCCAGACCGGTATGCTCTACTACATAGAGTCCATGCTGCCCGACAACTGGCAGACCGACTGGGACGTGAACGGCAACGGTACCCCGGACTTCTTTGAGACCTACACCGCGCTCTACGCCTTCAGCAAGGAGACCCAGGAGGGCGGCGGCAAGACCGAGTACGGCTACCTCGACGAG
>CABVBV010000146.1 GCA_902496595.1 uncultured Eubacteriales bacterium
TGGACAGCAAGGGCCGCCTGTTCATACCGGCCAAATTGAGGGACGAGCTTGGGGATGTTTTTTATCTCACTGTGTCGGACGAGCGCTGCCTTAGGGCGTACAGCTCGGAGAGCTGGCAGGGCTTTGTGGACAGGGTGAGGGCGATGTCCTTTGTGGACAGGAAGAAGATGCGCCCGTTTTTCGCCTGCGCGGCGAAGTGCGAGCTGGACGCGCAGGGCAGGGCTCTGCTGCCGCAGGGCCTTAGGGACTTTGCGGGCCTCACGAAGAATGTGGCGGTCATAGGCTGTGACGACCATGCGGAGCTCTGGGACAGCGAGGCCTGGGCGCCGGTACACGAGGGAGAGACGACGCCGGAGTACATTGCGGCGATGATGAAGGAGCTAAATTTCTGATGAACGGCCATATCCCGGTGCTCCTTGACGAGTGCATAAGGTATCTTAACATAAAGCCGGATGGGATCTATGTCGACGGCACGCTCGGCATGGGCGGGCACTCCGAGGCGATATTGCAGCGGCTGAAGACGGGGCGGCTCATCTCCATTGACCGGGACGAGCTGGCCATATCGCGGGCGTCGGAGCGCCTGCGGGACTATTCCGACCGGCTTACGATAGTACACGGCAACTTCCGCGACCTGGGCGAGATACTGGATGAGCAGGGCGTGGAGGCTGTGGACGGTATGCTGTTTGACCTTGGCGTGTCCTCTCCGCAATTGGACGAGGGCAGCCGGGGCTTTTCGTATATGTTGGATGCGCCGCTGGATATGAGGATGGACAAGTCGGACAATATCGACGCCTGGTTCATCGTGAACCGCTGGCCGGAGGAGAAGATCGTAAGGATACTGCGCGACTACGGTGAGGAGCGGCACGCGGCGCGGATTGCGCGGGCGATCGCGTCAAGACGCGAGGAGAAGGAGATCGAGACTACTTCGGAGCTGGTGGAGATAATAAAGGGCGCGATGCCTGCGGCGGCGCTCAGGGAGAAGCAGCACCCGGCGAAGCGGAGCTTCCAGGCGATAAGGATAGCGGTGAACGACGAGCTGGGCGCGGTCGAAGCGCTGATGGAGACCGCTCCGGACAGGCTCAAGCCGGGCGGCAGGCTCTGCGTCATCAGCTTCCATTCGCTTGAGGACAGGATAGTGAAGAACGCGATCCATTCGAGGGAGAACGGCTGCACCTGTCCGAGAGAGGCCCCTGTGTGTACCTGCGGCTTTGTGCAGACCCTGAAGAGCGTCACAAGAAAGCCCGTCACGGCGGGCGGGGAGGAGCTTGAGCTGAACCCGAGATCGAGAAGCGCAAAACTCAGAGTAGCGGAGAGAGTATGAAGGAAATCATTTCGAACCCAGAACCCGAAGAATACAGCGCCGCACGGCCGGAAGCGAGGCGGCCGCGCTACGGAAAGAGCTGGTGCATGGGCGCCCTGGCGGTTATAGGAGTCGCAGCGGCGGTGATGCTCTGCATAGCTTCGCTGCTGGCCAAAGCGGAGCTTACAAAGCTGACGGACGAGAGGACGGAGCTGGAGGAACAGCTGCAGACGCTCAGGGACGAGCAGGCGCGGCTCATGATAGAGTACGAGAGCCTGTATAGTCCGTCGATATTGGACGAATATGCGAGGACGCACGGCATGGTGCCGCTGAGTTCCGCGCAGTTCGTGATCGTCGAGGAAGCCGCGGAGGATCAGGTCGTGGTGTACGGGAGGGAGAGCGCCGGCCCGGCGGAACTGCTGTACGGCCTCGCCTCCGCCGTTTCGGAATATTTCGCGCCCGCCGGGGAGTAATATTATAGCGCGGCCCCGGCGCTTTCGCGCTTCGCCGTAATCCTGTTTTTTGGAGGCGAGGCGCGTGACAGGCAGCAGGCCCGGCGCAGGCCCTAATAGAATGATGCTGCGCCGCACACTGTTTTTGCTCTCGGTGTGCGGCATAGCCGCGTTTATAGTGCTCGCGGCGAAGCTCTACGACATCCAGATCATCCACCACGACGAGTACGAGGCGGCAGCCATCGCGCAGCAGGTGCGCGAGACGACGGTCAGCGCCGCCCGGGGCACGATCTACGACCGCAACGGCATCATCCTGGCCATGAGCGCGGGCGTGGATACCATCTACATAAGCCCGGCAGAGATAGAGCGCGGGCACGAGGATGCCGAGGCCATAGCCGACGGACTCTCGGAGATACTGGGCGTCGACCGCGAGACGATACTCAAGAGAGCGCAGAATACTAAGTCTTGGTATGAGGTCGTGGCGCGGAAAGTGGAGCCGGAGATAACCGAGCAGGTGCGCGAGTTCAAGGCCGAGGGCGGCTACTCGGGGATAAAGATAGAGTCCGACACAAAGAGGTACTACCCCTTCGGCAGCCTGGCCAGCCACGTCATAGGCTTCGTGGGCCTGGAGAATACGGGCCTCGGCGGGATAGAGGCAAAATACGACGAGCAGCTCTCGGGCGAGAACGGCTTTGTGCTCAGGTCGACGACGGCGGCGGGCACGGATATGCTCTACTCGAGCTACGAGGACTACGTGGACGCCGAGGACGGCGAGAGCCTGCGCTTGACGATTGACAGCACTATACAGTATTATATTGAGAAACATCTCTCCCAGGCCGTGGCGGATTACGATATACAAAACGGCGCTGCGGCCATATGTATGGAGGTTGACACGGGTGCTATACTGGCTATGGCGTCCCTTGGCAATTTCGACCTCAACGACTACCAGACCATCAGCGCCGAGGCCGAGGCCGAGATAAGCGCCGAGGCGCAGTCGGAGGAGGAGTACAACGAGCTCTACGCCCTGGCTCAGCAGCAGCAGTGGCGCAACAAGGCGATATCGGACACCTACGAGCCGGGCTCGACCTTCAAGATAATAACGCTGGCCATGGCTCTTGAGGAGGGCGTGGTGAGCGAAAATTCGAGCTTCTACTGCGGCGGCAGCATGAACGTCATAGGCCGCGGCACGCCGCTCAAGTGCTGGAAATACGGCGGGCACGGCTCGCAGACGCTGACCCAGGCGGTGCAGCACTCCTGCAACGTGGCCTTCGTGAACATAGGCCAGCTTGTGGGCGAGGAGAAGTTCTACGAGTACGCCGAGGCCTTCGGGTTCATAGACAGGACGCAGGACACCTCAAAGCAGCTCACGGCGAGAACCGGCATAGACCTCGGCGGCGAGAGCGGCAGCATCTGGTGGAGCGAGGACGTGTTCTGCAACCCGGAGAACCTCTCGCAGCTGGCGGCGGCGTCCTTCGGGCAGACCTTCAATATCACGCCCATACAGCTCATCACGGCGGTCTCCGCCTGCGTGAACGGCGGGAACCTCATGAGGCCCTACCTCGTGCAGAGCGTGGAGGACTCGGATGGGAACACAGTGTCCCGGACGGAGCCTGAGCTGGTGCGGCAGGTCATAAGCGAGGAGACCAGCGCCACGGTCAGGAAGATACTCGAACAGGTCGTCGGCGACCAGAAAGAGGGCACCGGCCACAACGCCTACGTCGCGGGCTACCGCATCGGCGGCAAGACGGGCACCTCGACGAAGACCACGGAGGAGATAGCGGGCAACAAGGAGTACATCGTCTCCTTTATAGGCTTCGCCCCGGCGGACGACCCGGAGATAGCCATACTCGTGCTGCTGGACGACCCGAGCTCGGAGAGCGGCATCTATATCTCCGGAGGGCAGATGGCCGCGCCGGTGGTCGGCAAGATGATGGCGGATATCCTGCCGTATCTCGGCTATGAGCCGGAGTATACGGACTCGGAGCTCCGGAGCATAGACAAGGCCGTGCCGGACACGGCGGGAATGAGCATCTCCGAGGCGCAGCGGGCGCTCACGGCCGAGGGCTTCAAGTACCGGGTCATAGGCGAGGGCGACACGGTGACGGATCAGCTGCCCCGTGCGGGCGCGGTGATAGCCACGGGCAGCGAGGTCATACTCTACGCCGGACAGAGCCCGGCGCCCACGACGGAGACCATGCCCGACCTGCGCGGCCTGAGCTACGCCGAGGCAGTGGAAAGGCTCGGGGCCATGGGCCTCTATGTGAGCTCGGGCAACAGCGTGACGGACGCGGGCAGCCAGCTCGTCTCCGGCCAGAGCATAGCGCCGGGCGAGAGCGTGGCGCACGGCACCGTCGTGGACGTGACGCTGTATTTGAACGACACATCGATGCTTGGGATATACTGAGAAAAAGACGGGAGGCGTCTTGACATTGAAGCTGAGTGAACTGCTCCGGGATGTAGACGTGCTGGAGCTGCACGCGCCCGAGGGCCTTGAGATAGCGGACGTGGCCTACGATTCGCGCAGGGCAGCACCGGGCAGCGTCTTCGTGGCCGTGCGCGGCTTTGACACCGACGGGCACAAATATATAGGCTCCGCCGTCGAAAACGGCGCGGCCTGCGTCATATGCGAGGAGGCGCCGGAGTGCGCGACGCCCTATGTCATAGTGCGGGACAGCCGCCTCGCGCTGGCCATAGCCTCGCGGAACTTCTTCCGAGACCCGTCCTCGGAGATGACGGTCATCGGCGTCACGGGAACAAACGGCAAGACGACGACGACATATCTCACGAAGCATATGCTCGAGGTCTGCCTCGACGCGAAGGTGGGGCTCGTCGGCACAAACGGCAACATGATAGGCGGCGAGCTCATAAAGACCGAGCACACGACGCCGGAGAGCTGCGATTTGCAGCGCCTGTTCCGCGAGATGGCGGACGCGGGCTGCACCCACGTCGTCATGGAGGTCTCGTCGCACTCGCTGGCCCTGAACCGCGTCGCGGGCGTGAGCTTCGGCCCCTGCGTGTTCACGAACCTGACCCAAGACCATTTGGACTTCCACAAGGACATGGCCGACTACGCCGCGGCGAAGGCGAAGCTGTTTTCAATGTGCAGCCTCGGCATCGTGAACGCGGACGACGAGTGGTCGGGCTTCATGACAGAGAGCGCGGGCTGCCCCATGCACAGCTTCTCGTGTAAAGACTCATCGGCGGAGCTCTATGCGAAGGATATAGCGCTCACGGCCTCGGGCGTCAGTTTCACCGCCGTGTACGGGGATGAGAGCGTCCCCGTGAAGCTCGGCATACCGGGGCATTTCTCGGCGTATAACGCCCTGGGCGTCCTGGGCATCGGCCTTGCGCTGGGGATAGGGCTCGAGGACGCGGCGGAGGCGCTCGCCTCGGCCAAGGGCGTGAAGGGCCGGGTCGAGGTCGT
>CABVBV010000147.1 GCA_902496595.1 uncultured Eubacteriales bacterium
CAACCATCCGATGTCGTCTATTGTGTGGGACGGCGTTGGAAATCTTACGAAAGGGGTAAAGTAACATGGGTCTTATTCAGACTGGTCTTGGCATCGCTTCCGATATCCTCGGCAAGTGCGGTGAGGACAAGGCGAAGGCGATCGTTGATGCGATCTCCGATGCGCTGCCGAACTGGCTCGCCATGTAATTTGCGAACATATGAAAACCCCGGAGCTTCGGCTCCGGGGTTCGGCTTTTATAAGAAGGCGGATGCTGTTTGCTATTGGATACTGTTTTGGTATTCAGAAGGGGAGACGCCCACGCTCTTTTTAAAGCTGCTGCTGAAGTGGGCGATATCCCGGTATCCTACGCGCTCTGCGACCTCGTAAACCTTTATGCGGCAATCTGAGAGCAGCTCCTTGGCTTTCTCCATGCGGCAGGCGGTGAGATAGCTTGATACGGTCATGCCAGTCTCTTTTTTGAAGGTATGGCTCAGGTGGCCTTCGCTGAGTCCTAGCTGCCTTGCCACCACGCCGACAGACATATCCGGGTCGTTCAGGTGCGAGGCCATGAACTGCGCCGCCTCAGCCACATAGCGGTTTTTCGAGTTCGCCATGTCGGAAAGGGGAGACTGAGCCTTGACCCTGGACTTTTCAATTATCCTCGCAACGGCCGCCTCGAGTTCTCCGTCGTGGAAGGGCTTGAGCAGATAGTCTGCTGCGCCTAGTTTCACCGCCGTCTGTGCGTAGGAAAAGTCGCTGTACGCCGTGAGCAGTATAAACCGCGCCTCGCAGCCTTCCTCTCGGAGCTTCCTTATCATCTCCAGGCCGTCCATACCGCGCATTCTGATGTCGGTGACGACAATATCCGGATGGCTGCTCCTGATAACCTCAACTCCCTCTGAGCCGCTTCCGGCTTCTCCAACCACCTCGCAGTCCACCGAAGCCCAGTTCACCGCTGTGACGATACCACGCCGGACGAGCTCCTCGTCCTCAACGATCACGACCTTGTGCATGGTCTAAGTCCTCCTCAAATCTTGCGGGCAGAGTTATAAGCACGCAGGTACCCCGGCCCTCCGTGGGCAGGAACCGCAGTCCTCGCTCCTCTCCGTAGTGCAGCCTCAGAATTGCGTCGACGTTCCGAAGTCCCAGATGGCGGTGCTTCTCGGCGTCCTCCGGAGCTCTGAACCTCTTCAGGCTCTCGTCCGACATACCGCAGCCGTCATCCCTGACCGTTATCTCCAGCTCTTCGCCCTCCAACCGGGCGGAAACCACAATGCTGCCGCCCATGTCCGCAAAACCGTGGATGATGGAGTTCTCCACAATCGGCTGGAGCATCAGCTTGGGCACAAGCACGTCCTGGGCCTCCTCGTCCACATCAGTCGTGAGCGTGAATTTTCCTGGGAAACGGATGCTCTGGATCTCGACGTAGCGGTTCAAAGTCAGCAGCTCCTGCCTGAGCGTCACGAACTCATCACCCGAGATACTGCTCCTGAGTATGTCTGCGAGGTCAGCGGCGACGGTGGCGACTTCCGGAACCTTGTTGATCTTGCCCATCCATTTGACGGTGTCCAGAGTGTTATATAGAAAATGCGGGTTCAGCTGGGCCTGCATCATGCGTATCTGCGCGTCGCTGAGCTCCTGGCGTCTCCTGACGGACTCGTCCAGATGTGCGCGGAGGCGCTCTACCATCCGGTTGAATCGGCCTGCGAGCTGGCCCATCTCGTCCGTGGAGCGCACCTCTAGCCTGGTGTCGAGCTTGCCCTCCTCAACAGCGCCCATGGCTGTGTTAAGTTCCCGGACAGGTTCAAATAGCTGACGGCTTATGAGCATGGACACCAGGGCGCATAGCGCGAGGCAAATGAGAATGGTCACGGCCGCGACGATGTACAGCAGCCTCATCACCCAGTCCGCCACCGGCTCCGGCTGCACATAGATCAGCGTGAACCCCGATTTCTCGCTCTTTTGAACATAGAATCCGCTGCCGCTGCCTTCTGATAGGTTCTGGCCAGAGAGCAGCCTGTCCCGGAGCAGAGGGACAAGGCCCTCATCCCCGGAGTTTCTGGTTCGGTAGACGCAATCCCAGTACGGGTCGAGCAGGAGCAGTCCACCGGTGCCTACGTAATTTGAGAAGAGCTCTTCCAGTTGTTCCGAACTGAGGCTCATCACAGCATAACCCAGCGGCCCGGAGCTGCCTTCAAGGGCTCTGGCGCCCAGCAGGGAGCCGTCGCTCCCGACAAATACGGCTTCATCAGCTCCGGCAGCAGCGTTCAGCAGGCCCCAGTGCGTACCCATCGTCCCTGCGCTGCCGGTTCCGGTGGTGAATAGAAGCTCGCCTCCGGCGGAGTACAGCGCAAAATCTGCGCGGCCCCTCAGCCCGCTCGAGAGCGTGTATAGCGCATCATAGACGCTCTGAGAAGCTGAAGCACCCGGCTGCCTGAGCTCGGAGCTTATAAGCCCATCTTCAATAAGTTCGTCAAGTATCATGACTCCCTCGGAGAGCACGGAGTCAAGCGAAAACACGGCTCCGTCGAGCTCTGCCTCCGCCGCGTCACGTGCGTTCCCCGCCAGCGTCACGCGGAAGATGTTCAGCATGAGCAGGGTGCAAATGAGCAGAGGCACCACGCCGATAAGCAGAAAGGAGAGCAGCAGCTTGTACCTGAAGGAGAGGTTTTTCATCCGCCGACCACCCCCGTGAGCTCAGACCAGCGCCGGATAAACTCTTCCTTGATAGAGCCCGCCCAGTGTACATCATAATCAATGATGCCCAGTTCCGCCTCGGAGGGCAGGTCTTCTGGCGCGTGTACGTCGGTGCGGACACTACGGCGGCTGAGGTCTGAGACAAGCAGCTCCTGTACATCGCGGCTGAGAATAAAATCCAGAAAGGCCCTGGCGTTTTCAGGGTGCTCAGCGCCTTTTATCAGCGCACAACCGTCGGGCACGGCGCTGGTGCCCTCTTCAGGGTAAACTATGCCCACCTCTGGCGAGCGCCATTTCAGCGCCGTCTCTTCGAGCGTCACGCCTATGTACCGGCTCCCGCTCCTGACGCTCTCGACAACGTCGCCGGAATCGGAGAGAGCTCCGCCGTCGAGGTTTGCGACCAGCCTTGCGAGTATCTCCCAGTCGTCTCCCTCAATGCAGGAAAACAGAGTAAGCGCCGCAGTGTAGCTCGAGCCGGAAACGGTGGGGTCGGTGAAGGCAATGCGTCCTTTCCACTTGGGGTCAAGCAGGTCTGACCAACCCCTGACTTCGTCCTCCGAGACGAGCCTGGTGTTGTAAACAAGAACGAGCGGCAGGCTGGAGAACGGCGTCCACAGCTTGTCCTTGGAAAGACCGACGTCGCGAAGGCGCTCTGAGTCCTGCGGCTCGCAGGGCTCGAAACAGTCCTCGTAAGCGGCCAGGCTCTCGACGCCCCCTCCGAACATGAGGTCGCAGGCAGGCGCCTCGGCCTCCATGGCGATGCGCTCGAGCAGCTCGTTGCTGCCGCCGGTGACGACCTCGACCCAGATGCCCGTCCTCTGCTGAAATTCTTTGATAATGGGGCCGTAGACCTCTTCCTTGTGCGAGGTGTAGATTACCAGCCTGTCTGCCTCATCGGGGGCAAAAGCTGAGACGTCGCCCGCGTCTCCGCAGCCGGAGAGGAGCAGTGCAAATAAAAGCGCGATACAGAAGGCCCGCTTCATCAGAGCTCACCCGTTTCCAGAAAGCGCTCCAGCACCTTTTCAACGTTCTCGCATTGCAGCTCGAACTGTGAGCGCAGATTTGGGTCGGACGTGGACATGATGTACCCCCGCCCGGCGAGCTTCAACATAGGCGCATCGTTCCAGTTGTCGCCGAAGGCCGCTGTTTCTGAAAGCGAGACTCCCAGAGCTGAGCATAGGGTCTCGAGTCCGAGAGCCTTGTCGGCGAGGTTGAAGTCGACCCAGTCCGGCCCGGCGGAGGCGACGCTGAGCGTTCCACCCCATTTGGGAGAGAGCGCGTGACGGCAGGGCGATGTGCCCTCAGGTGTGTAGGCGGCGAGCTTGATGATGTCCTCCGGTACATCCTCCGGCTTGTTTATCAGCGCGACGTTGTTGCCCTTGCTCTCGTGCATGAAGCTCTCGAACCAGGGGTCGCCGGCGAGGATGTAGCTGGTGTTCGCGCCGGAAATCAGGAGCCTGGTACCGGGCAGGGACAAGATGTCATAAGAGAGCTCAATGGCCTTTGCGCGATCGATAACGGTCTTGCCGAGCACCTCCGCCTCAAGTTCCGGGCCCGGGCCATAGACAATGGAGCCGTTCTCGCAGATGTAAGCAAGATCGTCGCAGACGGGTCGGAAAAGTGCGCGCAGCGAATGGAACTGCCGCCCGGAGGCCGGGCAGAAAGTGACCCCGTTGCTGCGCAGGTTGCGGATGAGGTCAAAGAGCTCCGGGTCAAGCCCCGGCTGGCCATATGGCAAAAGCGTACCGTCAATGTCGCTGACAATAAGTCGAATCATATCGCTCACCTGTGAATCAGTAATATATAGTCGGTATTCCACCCTGCGGCTGCACCCACACTCACACAAAAATGCGGGGGCGAAAAGCCCCCGCATTGGTTCGCGGTCACTACTTCAGCTCCACGGAGCCGAGAGATATCAGCCTTCCGTTCCTACGGCTGAATAATACCACACCGCGCCCGTCGAAGTCCAGACGCACTTTCTCGCCTATCTTATACAGCACGCCGCCGAAGACCACGCCGGTCAGCAGATAGTCGCCGACCTTTATCCTCACGGTGGTCTCCATGCCCGTCGGCATGGCACTGTATATTTCGCCCTCGACGGCGCCCGTGTCGGACACCTTGATGAACTCCGGCCTCACGCCGACGATGAAGTCCGCGTCCGTCGGCGATTCCTCGTCGCCGAAGTCGTCCTCCTCGTTCACCATCGGGATGTGGCAGCGGAAGACCGTGTCCTTGTTCGCCTTCTCGACGTGCTTCTTGTCCTTGGCGAGCTCGGCCTCGCGGGCGCGCTTGGCCTCGTCCTTGGCATCCTCGTCACGGAACCACTTTGCCAGGTCAAGCTTCTCATTCGGCGTGAAAGTTGCGGAGACGCCGCCCAGCATATCCAGCGCCACGCTGCCGTCCGGCTTCTGCTTGCCCGTGGCCTCTATGAAGTTGATGGCCGGGTTGCCCACGAAGTCCGCGACGAACAGGCTGTTCGGGCGGTTGTAGACGT
>CABVBV010000148.1 GCA_902496595.1 uncultured Eubacteriales bacterium
TCGTCGAATTTCAGTTTGTCCAAGTCCATGTTACAGCCTCACATTTATCCCGTTTTGCCGCAGCTCCGCCTTGAGCTGCGGTATTTTCACCTCGCCGAAGTGGAAGATGGACGCGGCGAGGCCCGCGCTCACCTCCGGCACCGCCCGGAACAGCTTTGTGAAATCCTCCGCGCAGCCCGCGCCGCCGGAGGCGATGACCGGCACCTTGACCGCTTCGCAGACCGCCTCGAGCATGGGCAGGTCGAAGCCGCCCTTGACGCCGTCCGTGTCGATGGAGTTCACCACGACCTCGCCCGCGCCCATCGAGACGCAGCGCTTTATCCAGCCGATGGCCTCGATACCGGTGTCGTCCCTGCCGCCTCTTGCGAAGACGCGGAACTCACCGTCCACGCGCTTAATGTCCGCCGAGAGCACCACGCACTGGTCGCCGTAGCGCCAGGCCGCCTTCTTCACGAGCTCCGGGTCGCGTATGGCGCCCGAGTTCACGCTCACCTTGTCCGCCCCGCACTTGAGCACGCGGTCAAAGTCCTCCAGGCTCGAGATGCCGCCGCCCACGGTGAGGGGTATAAATATAGTAGACGCCACCTCGCGCAGTATGTCGGTGAACAGTTTCCGGCCC
This sequence comes from uncultured Eubacteriales bacterium, assembly GCA_902496595.1. Classification (GTDB taxonomy): domain Bacteria; phylum Bacillota; class Clostridia; order Oscillospirales; family Oscillospiraceae; genus Scatomorpha. The sequence goes on from CABVBV010000148.1 coordinate 620, forward strand.
TCGGCTGAGGCCGTGATGTCGTAGAACACCAGCTCGTCCGCGCCGCAGTCGGAGTAGTACGAGGCGAGCTCGACCGGCGAGTTCACGTCACGCAGGCCGAGGAAGTTCACGCCCTTCACGACCCTGCCGTCCTTCACGTCGAGGCAGGGGATTATCCTTTTTGTTATCATCTTGCCGCCTCCACCGCGTCCCGGAGAGAGATGTCCCCGGTGTAGTATGCCTTGCCGATTATGGCCCCGTAGAGCCCCAGCTCGCGCAGCCTGACCACGTCCTCCATGCTCGACACTCCGCCCGAGGCGATGAGGTCGAGCCCGAACTCGCGCTGCAAGCGCTCATAGAGCTCCGCGTTCGCGCCGCGCATGGCCCCGTCCCGGGAAATGTCCGTGCAGATGACCGTCCTGACGCCCAGGGCCTCTATCTTGCGCAGGAAGTTCTCAGCCGTGAGGCCGGAGTCCTCGCGCCAGCCCTTGATGGCGACCTTGCCGTCCCGCAGATCCGCGCCGACGGCTATCTTTTCGCCGTATTTGCCCACGGCCTCGGCCAAGAGTTTGGGATCCGATACCGCCGCCGTGCCCAGTATGACGCGGCCCACGCCCGCCGAGAAGGCCCGGTCTATGGCCGCCATATCTCGCAGGCCGCCGCCGCACTCGACGAAGAGGCCCGTTTCCCTGACTATCCGCTCAATGGCGCCGAGATTCGGCGTGCCGCCGTCGCGTGCGCCCTCGAGATCTACGGTGTGCATCTGCGCCGCGCCCTGGGCCTTGAAATCCCGCGCCACGGACACGGGGTCGTTGCTGTACACCGTCATCTGTGCATAATCGCCCTTGTAGAGTCGAACCGCGCAGCCTTCGTAGAGGTCGATGGCTGGAAAAATCAGCATATCTCAGCCCTCCAGTTCACAGAATGCCCGGAGGATGCTCAGACCTGTCTTCCCGCTTTTTTCCGGGTGAAACTGGCAGCCGTAGAGGTTATCCTTCTGCACCGAGGCGGTGATATCTATGCCGTATTCTGTTGTCGCCGTCACGCTGTCACCGCAATTCTCTGCATAGAAGCTGTGGACGAAGTAGACGCAGTCACCCTCGTTCACGTATTTAAGGACTCCGCCGCTTCGACAAATTTTCAGGGCGTTCCAGCCTATATGGGGTATGGGCAGACCAGAGCCAATTCTCCCTTCCATGCCCACGACTTCTCCCCTCAGGAGCGCCAGACCAGGGTATTCCCCGTATTCAAAGCTCCTCTCGAAGAGCAGTTGCATACCCAGGCAGATGCCCATGACCGGTTTGCCCGCAGCTGTTGCTTTCCTGACCGCTTCGTCCATGCCGCTTTTGCATAATTTCTCATATGCGTCCGCAAATGCGCCGACGCCGGGGAGGATGACACGGTCTGCGTCCGCTATCTTCGCCGCATCGCCCGTGACCACGGCCTCCTGGCCTATCGCGGCAAAGGATGACTTGAGCGAGAACAGGTTGCCCACGCCGTAGTCGATTATGGCTATCATCAGAGCACCCCCTTGGTCGATGGCAGGGCGCCGCCCGTCACTTGCACCGCCTGGCGCAGAGCACGGCCCAGGGCCTTGAACATTCCTTCAATTATGTGGTGCGAATTGAGCCCGTCGAGCTGCTTTATGTGCAGGCTCATGAGCCCGGTATTTGCAAGGGCCTGCATGAACTCGCGCACCAGCTCCGTATCGAAATCTCCGACCTTTTCCGACGGTATCTCCGCCGCATACCTGAGGCATGGCCTGCCGGAGAGGTCGACCGCGCAGAGGATGAGCGCCTCGTCCATTGGGAGGACTATGCTCCCGTAGCGGTTTATGCCTCTCTTGTTCCCCAGCGCCTGCAAAATGGCCGCGCCGAGGCAGAGGCCGATGTCCTCCGTGCTGTGGTGCCCGTCCACCTCGGTATCGCCCTTGCAGCAGACCCTGAGGTCAAAGCCGCCGTGCAGCGCAAGCAGGGTCAGCATATGGTCGAGAAAGCCTATGCCGGTATTGATATCGGCCCGGCCCGAGCCGTCCAGTTCCAGAGAGAGCTCCACCTTGGTCTCGGCCGTCTCGCGTTTTACCTCACTGCGTCTCATCGTCTCAGCTCACTTTCAGAATCTCGTCCGTCGCCTCGAGCAGCGCGTCCATCTGCTCCGGCGTGCCTATCGTTATCCTCACCCAGTCGGCGAGTTTGCCGCCCAGGTAGCGTATCAGTATGCCCCGCGCCTTGAGCGCTTCCATGTACTCCCTCGCGCCGATGAGGCTGGGCCGCGCCAGCACGAAGTTCGCGCTCGAGTCCGTCAGCTCAAAGCCGCGCTTTACAAGCTCCGACGTCAGCCGCCCGCGCTCCAGCGCTATCCTGCGGCAGTTCGCCGCGTAATAGGCCCAGTCGCGCACAGCCGCCGCGCCGACTTCCAGCGCCATGCGGTTCACGCTGTATGGGTTCGTCGAGTATTTCAGCTTTTTGAGATCCTCTATGAGCGCCTCGGGCCCTATGGCGTAGCCCAGCCTGGCGCCCGCGAGCGACGCGGACTTGGAAAACGTCCGCACGACCAGCACATTGTCGTACTTCAACACCAGCGGCACGGCGGTCTCCCCGCCGAAGTCCACATAGGCCTCGTCCACGACCACGACGCTCTCCGGGCTGCCCTTCACGATGCCCTCCACCGCCGGGAGAGGCAGGGCCACGCCCGTCTGCGCGTTCGGGTTTGCGATGACGACGCAGCGGCCCGTGCCCGTGTAGTCGCACGGGTCGATAGTGAGCCCCTCTCCCATCGCGGGCCTGAGCGTGTCTATGTGGTAGAGGTCTGCGAAGACCTCATAGAAGCCGTAGCTCACGTCCGGGAACACCACGCCCCGCTCGCAGAAGGCGAGGAAGCAGAAGTTCAAAATGTCGTCCGAGCCGTTTGCCAGCAGCACGTTCCGCTCGTCCAGGCCGAACTGGCCCGCGACCAGCGCCGCCAGCTCGCGGCAGGCCGCGTCCGGGTAGAGGTTCAGCGCCGCCGACTGCGCAGAGCGCAGGGCGTCCAACACCGCGGGCGAGGGCGCGTAGGGCGACTCGTTCGCGTTCAGCTTTATATACTCCCTGTCCTTCGGCTGCTCGCCGGGGACGTATGGCTCCAGCTCGGAAAATTTGCCGTCCAGAAAGCGGCTCATTCAGACCGCCCCTTCCTCCTGATGGTCGCCGACACGGCGTGCGCGTGCAGGCCCTCGGTGTCCGCAAAGAGCGCCACGTCGTCCGCCACGTCCTCGAGGCCCGAGGCCGTGTAGTACGAGAAATAGCTGCGCTTCACGAAGTCATCCACGCCCAGGGGACTCGAAAACCTGGCCGTGCCCATCGTCGGCAGCGTGTGGTTCGTGCCCGAGAGGTAGTCGCCCAGCGGCTCCGGGCAATAGTGGCCCAAAAACACCGAGCCGGCGTTCCTGACCCGGCCCAGCCAGTCGAAGGGCTGCTCCACGCAGAGCTCAAGGTGCTCCGGCGCTATCTCGTTTGCAATATCGACGGCCTCGCTCAAATCGTCCGTGACGATTATCTTGCCGTTGGCCTCAATTGACGCGCCCGCGATGTCTTTCCTCGGCAGCGCCTCGAGCTGGGCTTCGAGCTCTTTTGCCGTCTTCTCGGCCAGCGCCGCGCTGTCCGTTATGAGTATCGCCGTGGCGAGCCTGTCGTGCTCGGCCTGCGAGAGCATATCCGCTGCGAGCCAGGCAGGGTCTGCGCTCTTGTCCGCGACGATGAGTATCTCGCTCGGCCCGGCTATCATGTCTATCGCCACCTGGCCGAAGACCTGGCGCTTCGCCTCGGCCACGAAGGCGTTGCCCGGGCCGACTATCTTGTCCACACGCGGGATGGTCTCCGTGCCGTAGGCCAGGGCGGCCACGGCCTGGGCGCCGCCGACGCGGAACACCCTGTCCACTCCCGCGACCTTCGCCGCCGCGAGGATGGCCGGGCTGACCTCGCCGCCGGTGGCCGGCGTTGTCATGACTATCTCGTCCACTCCCGCTATCTTCGCCGGGATGCAGTTCATGAGCAGCGACGACGGATACGCCGCCGTGCCGCCGGGGATATACAGGCCCACGCGCTGCATTGGTATGACCCTCTGGCCCAGCATGGAGCCGTCCGGCCGCGTCAGGATGTAGTCGTGCCTCACCTGCCGCTCGTGGAAGGCCCTTATATTCGCGCTCGCCCGCTCGAGCACGCGCAGGTATTCGGGGTCTACGGCTTTCACCGCCGCGTCGAGCTCTTCGGGCGTCACCTCAAGAGCCGCGCCCTCGGCGTGGTCGAACTTCGCGTTGTACTCGTAGAGCGCCTTGTCCCCGTTCTCGCGCACGTTTGCGATTATCTCCGCCACCGTGCCTGAGACGTCCCGGCCCGAGACCGTCCTCGCAAAGAGCTCCGACGCCGGGGTCTCGCCGCTTTTCATTATCTTTATCATCACGCTCTGCCTCCTTCCGCCGCCGCGCCTATGAGCGACGCGAGCCGGCTAATGCCCTCATATTTGAACTTGAAGCTCGCCTTGTTGGCTATGAGCCTCGCGCTTATCGGCAATA
>CABVBV010000149.1 GCA_902496595.1 uncultured Eubacteriales bacterium
AGTTGATATTGGCGGAGAAATATGGTATAGTGTTCGATAAATTTGAGCGGGAGAACATAAAACTCACTCACGCCGTCACCGGCGCCGAGCTCGCAAGGGAGCTCTTCGGCGTGCCGGATAGGATCTACGACGCCATCCGCTGGCACACGACGGGCCGTGCGGATATGACGCTTTTGGAGAAGATAATCTACATCGCCGACTATATCGAGCCCACGCGGGATTTTGAGGGCGTGGACGAGCTCAGGCGGCTGGCCTATGAGGACTTGGACTCTGCCATGGCCCTGGGGCTTAAAATGAGCCTTGAGGAGCTCCGGCAGAACGGGATAGAAGCTCACGGCGCCACCGTATGCGCCCTTGAGTGGTACGGAAAGGACAAGGTGTAATGCAGTTTTACGGCGGAAGCGGCAAACATTCCAAGAAGAAGCCTGAAAAGGAAAAGCGCCGCGAGGCATATGAGTACGAGGACGAGTACAAGTACGCGGATGAGTACAGGTACGAGGAAGAGTACGAGGACGAATACGAGGATTACGAGCCCAAGCCGAGGCCGAGACACCAGACGGCCAAGAGCCGCGGGCGGGATATAAAGAGCACCAACCACACAGTGTACAGCGGCAACGGCTACGACTACGAGGACGACGTCCATTTCGCTTCGGACGACTACGTATCCAGGGAAGAGCTGAAAAGCCGCAAACACAGGGGCCGCGGCGCACTGGTGGCTTTGGGCGTGCTGCTCATAATAATCATCGGCGGCTTTGCGGCCTTCAAGATCTGGGCCAAGCCCGCGGCTGTGAACGACGGCGGGCTCAATACCTATGACGATGCGGACAAGGGCGACGGCAGCGGCATTGAGGGCGTGGCTCCCGAACAGGCCGACAGCAAGAGAAGAGACGGGGTCTGGACTTTCCTCGTGAGCGGGCTGGACAGAGAGGGCCTGCACACCGATACGAATATCGTAGGAATGTTCGATACGGTCTCGGGAGAGCTGAATCTGGTGAACCTGCCCCGTGACCTTCTCATCAATATCGACTACACGTATAAGAAAATGAATATCCCGTATCCCGCAAGCGTGAACAGCGGCGGTGACGGGGTGTCGGCGCTGCTGGACGCAGTGAAAGACATCCTCGGTTATGATGTTGACTGTTACGCGGTGATAGATATCCAGGCGGCCGCGGATATAGTTGACGCCATCGGCGGCGTGTACTATGATATACCATATGATATGGATTGGGACGCGCCCGACCAGAATCCGCCGGTGAGCATCCATATAAAGCAGGGCTACCAGCTGCTGGACGGGGACGATTTTGTAAACGCCATGCGCTTCCGTATCTCGAACGATGGTTCTCACACCTATATCGGCGGTGATATCGAGAGGATACAGTTCCAGCAGAACCTGCTCATGGCGCTGGCCCGGCAGACGCTGTCGCTGGAGAATATCCCGAACCTGACCAAGATCTTCGAGATATATGAAAAGCGCGTGGAAACAAACGTCAGCCTGGGCAACCTGGCCTATTTCGCGCAGGAATTTATGAAGATAGACGCCGAGAACATCACTTTCAACACGATCCCCGGCCGGGGCGACGGCTATGTCTTCAATCTGAGCTACTATCTGGCGGACATAGACGAGTGGCTGGTCATGCTCAACGAGTACCTGAATCCGTTCGACACGGAGATAACGAGGGATAATATCAACATGATCTCCTACGACATGGACACCGGCGAGTGGGACATGACCCAGGGCTATATCGCCGGCCAGTGAGCGCTGGGGGAAGAAGGGGAGATATAAATGCTGACACCTAAAGAGATAGCCGAGACCGCGGTGCGGACGCTGGACTCCAAAATGGCGAAGGACATTAAGCTCCTGCGCACGACGGAGCTGACCGTGCTGGCAGACTATTTCGTCATCTGCACTGCCACGAGCTCGACGCACGTGAAGACCCTGACGGACGAGGTGGACAAGGCTCTCTCCGAGCTGGGCGAGCCGCCCCTCAGGCGCGAGGGCTACCGCGGCGGAGGCTGGATACTGCTGGACTTCGGCTGCGTCATCGTGCACATCTTCCAGCAGGATATGCGCGAGTTCTATAACCTCGAGCACCTCTGGAGCGATGCGGAGGAGATAAGCCTCTCAGCCCTTTCCGGCCCTACGGTCTGAGCCTCGAGCTCGGGTCAAAGGGGCCTGCGGTTTGAATTTATAAAAGGGGAGAGCAGGAAAATGGCTTACGATTTTTTGAGAATAGAAAAGAAATGGCAGAATTACTGGCTTGAGAACAAGACATATAAAGCCGTCACGGGAGATAAAACGAGGAAGAAATTCTACCCGCTCATAGAGTTCCCGTATCCCTCTGGAGACGGCCTGCACGTCGGTCACCCGAGGCCGTATACCGCCATGGATATCGTCGCAAGGAAGCGGCGTATGGAGGGGGAGAACGTCCTCTTTCCGATAGGCTTCGACGCCTTCGGCCTGCCCACTGAGAACTACGCCATCAAGAACCATATGCACCCGCGTGAGGTCACGAAGCGGAATATTGAGCGCTTCAGCAAGCAGCTGCAAATGCTCGGTTACAGCTTCGACTGGGACAGGATGGTCGACACCACCGACCCGGACTATTACAAATGGACTCAGTGGATATTCCTTCAGATGTATAAGCAGGGGCTGGCATATAAGGCCAGTATGCCCGTGAACTGGTGCACGAGCTGCAAGATCGTCCTGGCCAACGAGGAGGTCGTGAACGGCGTCTGCGAGCGCTGCGGCGGAGAGGTCATCAAGAAGGAAAAGAGCCAGTGGATGCTGGCCATCACGAAGTACGCCCAGAGGCTGCTCGATGACCTGGACGATGTGGACTACATCGAGAGGGTCAAGATCCAGCAGCGCAACTGGATAGGCCGCTCCACGGGCGCGGAGGTGGACTTCGCCACGACGGCGGGGGACACGATGTGCGTCTTCACCACGAGGCCGGACACGCTCTTCGGCGCGACCTACATGGTCATGAGCCCGGAGCACGCGCTCATAGAGAAGTGGGCCGGCAGGATAACCAATATGGACGCCGTCAGGGCCTATCAGCGCGAGGCGGCCAAGAAGTCCGACTTCGAGCGCACGGAGCTCAACAAGGAGAAGACCGGCGTGGTCATAGAGGGCGTGCGGGCCATTAACCCGGTAAACGGAGAGGAGATACCCATCTTCCTGTCCGACTACGTCCTGGCGAGTTACGGCACGGGCGCCATCATGGCCGTCCCGGGCCACGACCAGCGTGACTGGGAGTTCGCGGAGAAATTCGGCCTGCCCATCATCGAGGTCGTCAAGGGCGGCGATGTGACGAAGGAGGCCTACGTCTCCAAGGACGAGAGCGCAATAATGGTCAATTCCGGTTTCCTGGACGGCATGACCGTCAAGGCCGCCATCCCGGCCATGATAAAGTGGCTCGATGAGAAGGGCCTGGGCCGCGAGAAGGTGAACTTCAAGCTGCGCGACTGGGTGTTCTCGAGGCAGAGGTACTGGGGCGAGCCCATCCCGATAATAAAATGCCCGAAATGCGGCTGGGTTCCGATGGATGAGAAGGATCTGCCGCTGCTGCTGCCGGACGTTGAGAGCTACGAGCCGACGGACACGGGCGAGAGCCCGCTGGCGCATATGCGGGACTGGGTGGAGTGTACCTGCCCGAAGTGCGGCGGCCCCGCCGAGCACGAGACGGATACAATGCCCAACTGGGCCGGTTCCTGCTGGTACTTCCTGCGCTACCTTGACCCCGATAACGACAAGGCCCTGGCAAGCGAAGAGGCGCTGGACTATTGGAGCCCGGTAGACTGGTATAACGGCGGTATGGAGCATACGACGCTGCACCTGCTGTACAGCCGTTTCTGGCACAAGTTCCTCTACGACATCGGTGCGGTGCCGACGAAGGAGCCCTATGCCAAGCGCACGAGCCACGGCATGATCCTGGGCCTGAATCCGCATAACTACTCCAATCTCAGCGAAGATGACCGGGACAAGCTGCTGGCCGAGTACGGCAGCGAGCAGGCCGTCCGCGAGTATCTGGTCGAAAAATACGGCGAGATGGCCGAGCACCCCATAGTGAAGATGAGCAAGAGCCTGGGCAACGTTGTGAATCCGGACAGCGTTGTGAAGGAGTTCGGTGCCGACACGCTGAGGCTGTATATCATGTTCCTTGGCGACTTTGAGAAGGCTGCGCCCTGGAATCCGAGCGCTGTCAAGGGCTGCAAGCGTTTTCTCGACCGAATCTGGGCGATGGCGGAGAACCGTATCGACGGAGACGAGACTTACTCTGCGGCGAACGAGAAGGAGATCCACCGCTGCATTAAAAAGGTCAGCGAAGATATCGAGAACATGAAGTTCAACACGGCGATAGCAAGCATGATGACGCTGATGAACCAGTTCGGCGAGCACGCCCCGAGCCGCGGCGATATCAAGACCCTGCTGCAGCTGCTGAGCCCCTTTGCGCCGCATATGGCCGAGGAGCTGTGGGAGGTTCAGGGCTTTGAGGGCATTGCGAGCCTGAGTCCCTGGCCGAAGTACGATGAGGCCAAGACGCTGGACGACGAGAAAGAGATCGCCGTGCAGGTGAACGGCAAGCTGAGGAGCACCGTCGTAGTTCCCGCCGGCTGCGAGGACGCGGTAGCTGTGGAGACAGCTCTGGCCGACCAGAAGGTGAGGAAATTCACGGAAGGCTGTGCGATAGTCAAAACGATAGTGGTGAGGGACAAGCTGGTAAACATTATCGTGAAGCCCTCCAAATGAGTTTTGCTTGACATCGGCGCTCGAAGTCATTATAATGCTAATGCTAACGGGTTAATTGCCCTTACAGCGCCGAAAGGTGTTTTGGAGGGAGGGAATAGAATGTCTGAGATCTACGTGAAGGAAAACGAATCGCTGGATAACGCGCTCAAGCGTTTCAAGCGCAGCTGCGCCAAGGCCGGAGTCCTGGCCGACCTGAGGAAGAAGGAGTACTACCAGAGCCCCAGCGTCAAGCGCCGCAAGAAGTCCGAAGCCGCCCGCAAGAACAAGAATAAGCGCTATTATTGATGAAAAAGCTCCGTCGAAAAGACGGAGCTTTTTTTGTCTTGTGGTGAATTATACTATCAAGTGCAACACTTTAGGAGGATAAAAGAGAGTTCATACA
>CABVBV010000150.1 GCA_902496595.1 uncultured Eubacteriales bacterium
TGGCAGAGCGACGGTCTCCAAAACCGTAGGCCGAGGGTTCGAAACCTTCTTCCCCTGCCACTCCGGGATGGGATTCCATCCCGGAGTTTTTTTATGCCTGATTATGGCTATCGACAAACGCTTTCGTGCGTGGTAGACTGGATTTGGAACTAATGTCCCGCAAAACTCGTCGTATTTTTACAGATTTCAGGGTGGTGAGCGGGTGCTGCTGGGTTTTAATTCTTTTGCACACTTTTTGACAGACGCGGTCTGCGCGGCGGCGCTCTTCGGCGTGGTCTCGGGTTCCACTGCGGATTTTTTGGCTGCGCTCGTCATATATAATACAGCTGCCTTTACCACTCAGTGCCTTGTCGGCCTCGTCACCGACGAGCTGAAAAGCCAGGAGCCGCTCGCGGCTGCGGGGCTTGCGGCCTGCGCGATCTCGGCGCTGCTGCCTCTGCCCGGGCATATGCTCGCGCTGGCCGTCGGGCTGGGCAACAGCCTCTTCCATGTTGCCGGAGGCACGGTCACTCTGAAGGCGGCGAAGGACGCGGGGCCTCTCGGGATCTTTGTTGCGCCCGGGGCCGTGGGTCTTGCCATGGGTACGCTCTGGCCGGAGCTGAGGGTGCTTTTCTGCGTCCTGGCGCTGCCCGTCTCAGCCGTGCTTTTTGCGCTCAGGGGCCACGAGCCGGCCTTTCAGCCGGCTGCGAAGCGCACAAAAACCTCCTGGCCGGCTGTGCTCCTGCTGACGCTTGCCGTCGCAGTCAGGGCCATAGGCGGCTGCGCCGTGGAGTTCCCGTGGAAGGCCGGAGCGGCGATGTCCATGCTGGCCGCCGTTTTTGTGTTCGCGGGAAAGACGTTTGGCGGCTTCGTATGCCGGAGGCTTGGCGAAACCAAGACCGCGCTGCTCTCTCTGCCCGCTGCGGCGCTGCTCACAGCCCTTTGTTTCAACTGGGCCGTTCCGTCGCTGATAGGTCAGCTGCTCGTGAACCTGACCATGCCGGTGACGCTCTGGCTGATTTACAGGGCCATGCCCGACAGCCCGGGCTTTGCCTTCGGGCTTGCGGCTTCCGCGCTCTGGCCCGGCACCGTTGCCGGGGGCATGATCAGTCTCACGGGCGCCTGGAGAACGCTGCTCGTCATCTCCTGTTTTGCCGCGGGACTGGCCGCCATCGCTTACTCGGAGAGGAAGATCCCGGCTTTGTCGGGTGAATGTTTGAGGAGGAATGATAAATGAAAAAGTTGCTGCGTTTTCTGCTCCCATTTTTCGCGTTCACAGTGTGTTTCATGTGCACCGCCATGGCGGATGTGGCTGTCGCTCCGATGTATGCGCTCTTTATCGGCCTGCCTGTGCTGCTCCTGATCGTGGCAGTCATCATCGTCGCCGTCATAGTCAAAACCCTCCGGTCTAATAAGCGGCCTGAAGAGAAAGGCAAAGATGACGATTGACGCAATTGCGGCAGCCATTATCACCATCGGGATCGAAATGCTGGTGCTCGGCCTGTTTTACAGGCGAGACGCACTCTTTCTCGGCCTGTGCGCGGCGCTGAATCTCGCGACAAATTTGGCGCTGAACCTGGGCCTTATGTTACTGCCGCTTGAGATCCGGGTCTGGTCTGTCTATATATTCGAACTGCTCGTCCTGGCCGTCGAGTACGCCGTCTACGCCTGCGCCTGCGGCCGCTCGACGAAGCTGTTCATACTGACGCTCGCGGCAAACGTCCTGAGCTACTGCGCGGGACTTCTGATTTTCGGTCACGTCTGAGAAAGGAAGAAACATGAAGAAAAAACTGCTCTGTCTTGTCCTCGCCTGCATCCTGCTCTGTACTACGGCGCTGGCCTATGGCTCCGGCACCGGCGAGGCTGTTTATGTAAACCAAACGACGCTCGCAAACGGCTTTGTATATGAGAACGCCTTCTCGTATAACAGCTCTGGAAGCAGGAACGAGACATTCGTCATCGAGAGTACGCCGGGCAGTTCGGTCTACCCCATCGTGCTCGCCTGCGACACCATTTACGGCGGCATGACTATCACTCAGATGATCAACTACGCCGAGGGCCTGGGCTACAACGTCGTCGGAGCCGTGAACGCGGACTTCGGCTACTGGGAGACGCGCATCCCCTGCGGCATGGTCGTGGAGGACGGCATATACAAGTCTTCCCCCGAGGGCAACAGCGCCATCGGTTTCACAGACGGAAGAGCTTACGCGAGCTACAAGCCGGAGGTTTACATAACTCTCGAAAACAGCAATTCCGGGGGCTCGGTCACGACCACGCATCTGAACAAGACGAGGTCTGACAGCGGTGTCTATCTATACAGCGAGCACTTCTCCACCGTCTCGACGAGGACGGATTCCTCCGGCTGGTATGTCAGGCTCAAGGTGCTCTCCGGTGAGCTGACGCTCGACGGCAAGATGCAGCTGGAGGTAACGGAGATCGTCGAGGGCAAGGACAGCGTGTCCATTGGAGAGGGCTTCCTCATCCTCACCGCCTCGGACAAGGCCGGGCAGGAGGCCGTTCTGGGCAAGTTCTCGGTAGGCGATCGGGTGACTCTCTCGACCGAGTGCTCCGACGCGAAGCTGGCCGAGCAGGACTGGGTGTCCGGAAGCGGCAACATCCTCGTCAGAGACGGGAAAATATTCGACGAGGAGAAATGGGACAACACCATCACATCCGTCAATCCGCGTACTGCCGTAGGCATCAAGAGCGACGGCACGGTCGTCTATCTGGTCAATGACGGCAGGAGCACCGCGTCCCGCGGTTCCACGCTCAGGGAGCTGGCTGAGGATATGCTCTCCATGGGCTGCACCACCGTTGTAAATCTGGATGGAGGCGGTTCGTCGACGCTCGCGCTCAGGATACCCGGCACAAGCGGCTTCACTATCGTGAACGAACCTTCCGACGGCACGTTGAGGTCGGTCTGCTCGTACATCCTGTTCGTCACCGACAGCAAGTCCTCCGGAACCGCCAGGAATCTGTTCGTGCTGGAAGACGGAGCCTATGTTCTCGCGGGCAGTTCGCTGGAGCTCGGCTGGGCGGCGACAGACAACACGCTGAGGACGGTCGAGACGCCGCAGGTGACGGCTTCGGCCTCGAGGGGCAGCGTAAGCGGGAATACCTACACTGCCCCGGCCTCCGCCGGTACCGACACTATCAGGCTGTCATCCGGCTCGGCCTACGGCAGCGGCACGATACACGTCGTCACCAAGGCCGACGCTCTGAGCGTCACAGACAAGGACACCGGCGCTGTGCTCACGAGCGTGGTGCTTGAGAAAGGCGAGTCTCTGAGCCTCGAGGTGACGGCACAGTATCTGCTCCGCGATGTGTACATGGATGAGAGCGACGTGACCTATGCCGTCTCCGGAAGCATCGGCACCGTGACCAAGGACGGCCTGTTCACCGCCACGGGCAGCGCCGGGGCAGAGGGCAAAATCACCGTCTCGGCAGCGGGGTTGACGAAGGAGATAGACGTCAAGCTCGAGTCCGAGTTTGAGGATATGGTCGGGCACTGGGCCGAGAGCTATGTCAAGGCGCTCTACAAGGACGGCATAGTGACGGGCGTGACGGATACGCTGTTTGGGCCAGACAGGACGATGAAACGCTGTGATTTCGTACTCATGCTCTATCGCGCCGCCGGCTCACCCTCCGTATCCGAGGGCTCCGGCTTCAGCGATGTCCCTGACGGTGAGTACTACGCTTCTGCCGTCGCCTGGGCGTACCGGAACGGCATTACCGAAGGCAAGAGCGAGGGCATCTTCGCCCCGACCGACACATTGACAAGGCAGGAGGGCTTCACCTTCCTGTATCGGGCGCTCAAGTATCTCGGCGTGAGCTTCACGGACGCCGATGGCTCCGGCATCGACAGGTTCCCGGATTCCTCTTCTGTTCAGGACTGGGCCAGGGTCCCGACGGCGACGCTCATCTCGCTCGGGATTGTCGAGGGCTCAGACAGCGGTCTGAATCCCGGCGGCAGTCTTACCAGGGCTCAGATGGCCAAAATGCTCCAGTGCGCCAGAGAGCTCGCCTGAACCACAATAAAAAAGACCGGCTCCGTTTTTTCGGAGCCGGCGCAGTCTGCCTCCAAGCCTCGCAGAGCTTTTAGGCCGCAGTTGAAAACACTTCTCGCGGAGCGAAGCGCTGTCATCTCTGTCGAAGAAGGCCCCGCTATCTTCAACAAGTTCAGAGCCGGGCGTCCTGACGGGCGCCCGGCTCCTTCGATCTGGGGGGAGGAAAAAGTATGAACTGTCAGTTTGCCAGGTCGCCCGCGGCCTTGATCTTCACGCGGTTGGTGTTGCCCGCGTAGTAGGCGAGGGGCACATCCTCGACCTCGATTATCTCTACGGTCTCGCGGATGGCGCCGGCGGCGACAGCGAGGTCGACAGCCTCGGCCTTGGCCTGCTCGAGCGCCTTGTCACGCGGGATCTCGTCATAGTTTATGAGCTTCTCAAAGGTGCCGCTGACCTTGGAGATCGCGGAGCCTATGGCGTTCGCGCAGCCGAAGTGCTCGGGCTTGACCGTCGCCGCCGCGCCCGCCAGCTTCTCCGGCAGCACGATGGAGCCGCCGCCGACGAGGATGACGTCGCTGTCCGCGCTCGAGACCTTCATGGAGTCGATGGCGTCCTCGACCAGCGTGCCGATGGCGGCGAGGGCCTTCTTCGCGAGCTCCTCGGGGATGTGCGCGACCTTGGAGGCGTCGCCCAGCTCGACCATGCCGAGCCTCACGGCCACGTCCGTGGCGGTGAGCACGTCGCCGCCGAAGACCAGGGCCTTTTTCGTTATCTCATAGCCCACGCTGTCCGGGCCGACGGTGACGCTCCCGTCGGGGTGCTCGCGCACGATGGAGCCGCCGCCGAGGCCTATGGACACCACGTCAGGCATACGGAAGTTGGTGCGCACGCCGCCTATCGTGACCGCCACGCTGGACTCACGCGGGAAGCCGTTCTGGATGACGCCCAGGTCGGTGGTCGTGCCGCCGACGTCGATGACTATGGCGTTCTGCAGGCTGCTCAGGTAGCTCGCGCCGCGGATGGAGTTCGTCGGGCCGCAGGCCACGGTGAGGATCGGGTAGCGCCGTGCGTGCTCCATGGTCATGAGCGTGCCGTCGTTCTGGCTGAGGTAGACGTCCGCGTTCGTGATGCCCTCGTCGGC
>CABVBV010000151.1 GCA_902496595.1 uncultured Eubacteriales bacterium
GAGATACTCATCGACCAGATAGAGAACCCCGGGGCCAGCATACGCCAGACCCTGCTGAGCACAAAAATAACGGCACGCGCCTCGACGGAGCGTGCTTGAAAGGAGGCGCGATATGGAACACGCCGCAGTCGCCCACCGCGCCACGGCTGAATACATCTATCCCAAGTCCGCAAATTCGCTTGCCGTGCGTCTTTTCACCGCGAGGGGCGACGTTGACGAGGCCGCACTGCTCTGGTGGGAGCGCGGCGAAACGGAGTCGACAAAGCGCCGCGAGGAACCAATAAGGCCCGTGCTCCGTGACCGCTGGCGAGACTGCCACGAGGCGGAGATCGTTACGGAGCACATTGCCGCGTACATACGTTACTGCTTCCGTCTGCGTTCGGGCCACCTTGAACTCTGGTACGGGCCGAACGGTTTCCGAGACACAGAGCCGGGCATGGACGAGGACTTTTTCGAGTTCCTCTGGCCCAACCCTGAGGACGGCTTCAAGGCTCCGGACTGGAGCTCGGGGCAGGTCTACTATCAGCTCTTTCCCGAGAGGTTCAAGAACGGCGACTCATCACTCACGCCGGAGGGCGCGGACGCCTGGGGTTCGATTCCCACGCGGGAGAACTTCATGGGCGGCGACCTGCGCGGCATACGCGAAAAGCTGCCCTACATAGCGTCCCTCGGCGCGACCTGCCTGTACCTCACGCCAGTGTTCGAGGCACCATCCAACCACAAGTACGACACGGCGGACTATTACCGCATTGACCCGCACTTTGGCACGGAGGATGACCTGCGCGCGCTCATCTCCGACGCGCACGCGCTTGGCATCCGCGTGCTGCTCGACGGCGTTTTCAACCACTGCGGCTACTACTGGCCGCCCTTTCAGGATGTGGTAAAAAACGGCAAGACCTCAAAATACCGTGACTGGTTCTTCATCAACGCCTACCCGGTTACGCACGAGACGTGCACCTATGACTGCGTGGGCCACTACAAGTGGATGCCCAAGCTGAACTTGGCAAACCCGGAGCTGCGGCGCTATTTCATCGAGGTGGGCAAACACTGGCTACGCACTGTGGAGGCCGACGGTTGGCGGCTGGACGTGGCGGACGAGGTGCCTGCTGTGTTCTGGGAGGAGTTTTCCCGTGAGATGAAGCTGATAAAGCCGGATTGTCTGCTCCTGGGTGAGACCTGGGGCGACGCCTGGCGGCTGGTGAGCCCCGGACGGCTTGACAGCGCGATGAACTACCTGTTCCGCGATGCCGCCCGAGACTGGCTGGCGCTCTCGAAGCTCGGTGCCTCGGGCTTTGCGGACAGGGCGAACCGGCTGCTGGCGCTCTACCCCTATGAGGTGTCGTTGCGGATGTACGATCCACTCGACAGCCACGATACGCCGAGGTTCATCACCCTCTGTGGTGGAGACATTGGAAAATACCGCCTCGCCGTGGCGCTGCAGATGTGTTTTCCGGGCTGCCCCGCGGTCTACTACGGAGACGAGCTGGGCATGGAGGGCGAAAATGACCCGGGCTGCCGCTGCGCCATGGACTGGGAGGCAGTTGAGAGGGAGCCTGAACTGCTTGGCTGGTTCAAAAAGCTCATAGTCCTGCGCAGAGGCTCCGTTGCCCTGCGTGAAGGCGGATTTTACAACTCGGTTTGCAGTGACGGCGCCAACGTATTCGGCTTTTGCCGCACGCACGAGAGAGAGGATGTGCTCATAGTCATTAACGCGGGAGAACGCTGGTACAAGGGCGAGGCACGGGTGCCGGACGGCTCTGGCGAATGGTGCGAAGTTTTCTCCGGCGAGGTGGCCACATCCGTAATAAACCCTTTGAGGGACCCGTATTCGGCGGAATGCCCGGCGGTGCTCAGCCTGAGCATACCGGCGCGGACCGTGAAAATATTCAAACAGGAAAGAAAGCGAGGTCAGAAATGAAAATGAAGAAGTATGCAAAAATGCTGGCGCTCCTGCTTGCCGTGGCAGTAATGGTAACGACATTAGCTGCCTGCGGCAATGAAGCGCCAGACACCAGTTCACCCCCGCAGACCGATGAGACGCCCGGAAGCAGCCCGGACGCCGGAGAGCCGACTGTCATCAACTTCTGGCACCATTACAGCGCCCAGTCCGCAGAGAATGAAACCCTTATGAATGTGCTCATCCCCAAGTTCGAGGAGGAGCATCCCGAGTACAAGGTCAACGCCGTCTCCCATGAGTGGGCGGACCTGCACGACAAGATATTGATAAGCGCGAACTCCAACACCCTGCCCGACGTGGCGAGGCTGGACATAGCCTGGGTCCCCGAGTTTGAGGCCATGAACATACTGGTCCCGCTTGACCAGCAGATGGCTGATTTCAACGAGGTCGCCGCCACGCTGCTGCCCAGCGCCATGAGCACCGGCATGGTGAACGGCAGCTATTACGCCCTTGCGCTCAATACCAACACGAAAATACTGTTCTATAACGCCGAAGCCTTCGAGAATGCGGGCTTGGCCGCGCCCGAGACCATGGACGATATGCTCGCCGCCATTGCAGCGCTCTCCGGCACTAACGAGAACGGCCAGCAGGTCTGGGGCCTCAACGAGCCCGCCCTCGCCGGCTGGAACATCCTGCCCTACATCTGGAGCATGGGCGGCGAGATAACCAATGAGGACTACACCGCCGCCACCGGCTACCTCAACAGCGCCGAGACCGTGGCCGCCGTACAGATGCTCGCTGACCTCTACGCGAACGGCCAGCTCACGGGCTTCAACAGCGGCGACATCCCGATGACAGACGGCTTCGGCACGGGCCGATACATGATGCTGCTCGAGGGACCGTGGAAGACTGCCGAGATGGCCGGCGCCTACCCCGACTTCAAGTACGCTACGACCGAGATGCCCGCGGGATCCGCCGGCTCCATCTCCGTGCTCGGCGGCGAGGATATAGGCATGTTCAACACCGGCAACAAAGAGGGCGCCTGGGAGTTTATGAAGTTCATGGTCAGTGACTTTGCCCAGGAGGAGATGGCCAAGGTCGGCCAGATCCCGGTGAATACCACCGCGCTCGAGAGCGACACGGTCAAGAATGCCGACTACGCGCCCTTCCTCGAGGCCATCACCACCGCGAAGGCCCGCCCGCCCGTGGCGGCATGGGCAGACATCGACAGCGAGCTGACCACAGCCGTCACCGACATCATCGTCAACGGTGAGGATGCCCAGACCACTCTGGATGCGCTGGCCGCGAAGGTCGACGCGCTGCTCGCCGGATAACATTAAAAGTATACCAGATACTGCTCGAAATCGCAACAGCTTTGCGCGCGGGAGTTCCCACGCCGAATCTCCCGCGCGCTTTTTGAAAGGAGCCTCGATATGGAGCTGAAGCCGAGGCGAAACCGAATACAGCTTGCAGTGCTTCTGCTGCCGGGCGTGCTTGTCTTTGCCATGTTCACCATCTACCCGATAGTGAAGCTGCTCTACATGAGCTTTCTCGAGTGGAACCGTGACAACATGTTCGAGCACAGTTTTGCCGGTCTTTCAAACTATGCGGCCGTGCTGAGCGACGCCACCTTCAGGACGGCCTTTGCAAACACGCTCATCTACACCCTTGTCACTGTGCCGGGGCAGATGGTACTGGGTTTGCTGGCGGCAGTGCTTATCAATTCTATTCCGCGCTTTCGCGCGACCTTCCGGGTAATTTACTACCTGCCTGTCATAACGTCGTGGGTCATCGTTTCGCTGGTGTTCAGGTATATTTTTAACACCGAGGGCATGCTCAACTACCTGCTTACCAACGTCTTGCACCTGAGCGAGAGCAATATCCGCTGGCTGGATACCCGCTGGGGAGGCCTTACCGTGGCGATGATGCTCGGCATCTGGAAGGGCGTGGGCTGGAACCTGGTCGTCTTCCTCGCTGCATTGCAGAGCGTACCGCAGGAGCTTTATGAATCTGCATCCATCGACGGCTGCGGGCCCTTTGCCCGTTTCTTCTACATAACCCTGCCGAGCATAAAGCCGACCATACTCTTTGCCCTGGTCATGTTGACCATCGGCGGCTTCAACGTGTTCACTTCCATCAAGATGATAACTGACGGCAAGCCCATGCACCAGACAGAGGTGGTGCTCACCTGGATGTACTCCAAGGCCTTCAGCTCCGGCGACTTCGGCTACGCCGCGGCGCTGTCCTTCATAGTGGCCGTGACGCTGGCTTTCCTGGCTGTGCTGCAGTTCAAGGCCATGCGCAGAAACGGCGAGAGCCAGTTTTGAGGTGTGATATGCACAGGAGATTTACAAAGAAAAACGCCGCAAACGCGCTCAAATATCTGCTGCTGCTCATAGGTGGCGCGGTGTCCGTCATGCCGATGGTGTACATGATAAGCACCTCGCTCAAACCCAACGGCGCGCTTTATGAGTTCCCGCCGAGGTTTTTCCCCTCTGCAGAGGAGTTGACGGCGGAGAATTATCAGTACATCTTCGCCCAGGAAAAATTCTATCAAAACTTCCTCAACAGCGCGGCAGTCACCATACTTACCGTGCTCATTGCGGCCTTCATTGCCACGGCGCTGGCTTTCTGCCTCGCACGTTTCCGCTTCCCGGGCCGAAAGCTGATTTTCGGGCTCGTCATAGGCACGATGATAATCCCGGGCACTACGCTCATCATAACGCAGTACCAGCTGGCGACCTTCCTCAAGCTCACGAACAAACTCTTTGGCCTGGTGCCTTTTTACGTCGCCTGGGTAATACCGTTTTCGACATTTATGATAAAGGGCTACATAGAGAGCATACCGCGCGACTATGACGAGGCAGTGTATATGGATGGAGGCAGCGTCTTCACAGTGTTTTTCAAAGTCATCTGCCCGCTGGCGAGCCCTGCGATCGCCTCCGTCAGCATCTTCAACTTCCTGACAGCCTGGGAGGAGTTCCCGTGGGCCATGACGGTCATAAACGATAACGCCAAGCGCACCTTGCCCATAGCCATCTCCGGCTTCTTCGGTCAGCACCAGTTCACACAGTGGGGCTACGTCTTCGCCATGAGCGTGGCGAGCCTCGTGCCCGTGCTTATAGTCTTCATCTGCTGCCAGAAATACTTCGTCTCCGGCCTGCAGGCAGGAGGCAT
>CABVBV010000152.1 GCA_902496595.1 uncultured Eubacteriales bacterium
TCTTCCGCGTCTTCGACTCGCTCAACTGGATACCGAGCATGGAGACGGCCATGGAGGCCGTGCTGAAGACCGGGAAGCTCCTCGAGGCCACGGTCTGCTACACCGGCGACATCCTCGACCCGAAGAGGGACAGGTACACGCTCAAATACTATGTGGATTTCGCAAAGGAGCTGGAGCGCCGCGGCGCACACACGCTCTGCATCAAGGATATGTCGGGGCTCCTGAAGCCCTACGCGGCGAAAAAGCTCGTCTCCACGCTCAAGCAGGAGATCGGCATACCCATACACCTGCACACGCACAACACGACGGACAACCAGATAGCCTCGTACCTGCTCGCCGCCGAGGCGGGCGTGGACTGCGCCATTGGGCCGCTCTCCAGCCTGACGAGCCAGCCGAGCATCAACTCGCTGGTGGAGGCCCTGCGCGGCACGGAGCGCGACACGGGCATAGACCCCGAGGGGCTGCAGAAGCTCTCGGACTACTGGAGCGACATACGCGAGCGCTACTCGAGCTTCGACAAGGGCCTGCGCGTGCCCGTGACCGATATCTACAAGTACGAGATACCCGGAGGGCAGTACACGAACCTGCAGCCGCAGGTGGAGGCGCTGGGCCTCGGGCACAGGTTCGAGGACGTGAAGGAGATGTACCGCAGGGTCAACGATATGCTCGGCGACATCATAAAGGTCACGCCCTCCTCGAAAATGGTGGGCGACCTGGCCATCTTCATGGTGCAGAACGAGCTCACGGAGGAGAACATCGTCGAGCGCGGCGAGGGCCTCGCCTTCCCGGATTCTGTCGTGAGCTATTTCAAGGGCATGATGGGCCAGCCGCCCTGCGGTTTCCCGGAGGATCTGCAGCGGGTCGTCCTCAAGGGAGAGAAGCCGATAAGCTGCCGCCCGGGCGAGCTGCTCGAGCCCGTGGACTGGGACAAGGTCAGAGCCGAGGTGCAGAAGTACACGCCCGACCCGAGCCGCAGGGGGCTCATCTCCTACGCCATGTACCCGAAGGTGCTGGAGGACTACTTCACGCACCGGAAGGAGTACGGCTACATCATGCGCATGGGCAGCCACGTGTTCTTCAACGGCATGGCCGTGGGCGAGACGACGACGATAAATATCGAAGACGGAAAGACGCTGGTGATAAAATACCTCGGCCTCGGCGACAGGAACGAGGACGGGACGCGGACGGTGCAGTTTGAGCTGAACGGCTCGAGGCGCGAGGTCTCGGTGCCCGACCCGCAGGCGCCGGACACCTCGAGGAAGGTCAGGCTGGCAGACCCCTCGGACAAGAGCCAGATAGGGGCGTCGATACCCGGCATGGTGTCGAAGCTGTCTGTAAAGCCCGGCGACGAGGTGAAGGTGAACCAGGTCGTGGCGATCATAGAGGCGATGAAGATGGAGACCTCGGTCGTGGCGACGACGGACGGCAAGATAGGAGAGGTCTTCATAGAGGCGGGGCGCTCGGTCAAGGCCGGGGAACTGCTGATGACGGTGGTGTAATGAGACTTTACTTTTTCGGGCACGACTGCAGATATGCCGCCGAGCAGACGCTGCTCATGCTCTATCCCGGAGAAAAACCGCAGTATCCCGAGGGCGAACCCTCGGGCGACAGGGTGGAGCTGCGTGTGAAACGCGGTGAGAGGTTCACGGTCTGCACGGCGCTGCTGGTGCGGGGCAGGCAGAGTTTCCCCGGCCGTGCGGCGGTGCTGAACTCCAGGCTCGGGAACGAGTCCGACAGGGTAAAATACACTAACAGGATAGTGAAGCTGGCCTTTTACCGGGCGGCGCTGAACTCGGGCCTGCCCAAGCCCGAATGGGGCTGCCTGAGCGGCGTGAGGCCGGTGAAGCTCATGGACGAGTATCTTCGTCTGGGTCTCAGCCCGGTGAGGGCGAAGGAGCGGTTCAAGGAGCAGTACATGGTGTCTGAAGCCCGGGCCGGGCTCTGCCTGAGCGCGGCTCTGGCCACGAGGGCGGCCCTCGGGGGCCTGGAGCCCGGGGACGTCTGCCTCTATGTCGGGATACCGTTTTGCCCCACGCGCTGCTCATATTGCAGTTTTGTGAGCCAGTCTGTGGAAAAGAGCATGAAGCTCATAGAGCCCTTTATGGAGGCGCTCATGCTCGATATAGCGGCTACGGCGGCCGAAGTGAGGCGCACGGGGCTCAGGCCCGTTTCGATCTACATCGGCGGAGGCACTCCGACGACGCTCTCGGCGGGGCAGCTCGACAGGCTCTGCTCCCGGCTCGAGGCCGAGTTCGACCTCTCTGCCCTGAGGGAGTTCACCGTCGAGGCCGGAAGGCCGGACACGATAACCATGGACAAGCTCAGGACGCTCCGGGCCCACGGTGTGGACAGGATAAGCGTGAACCCGCAGACGATGAGCGACTCCGTGCTCGAGGCGATCGGCCGCAGGCACAGCGCCCGGGACATTGTCGAAGCCCTGGAGCTCGTGCGCAGCTGCGGGGGATTTTCGGTGAATATGGATCTCATAGCCGGCCTGCCCACGGACACGGCGGCGGGCTTCTCAAAGACGCTCGACAGAGTCCTGAAGCTCGGGCCTGAGAACATAACGGTACACACTCTCTCGCTCAAGCGGGGCTCGGGCCTCGCGCTCTCGGGCGGAGGGCTGCCGGAGGCGGGGGAGGTGCGCTCAATGCTCGACGAGTCCATGTCGAGGCTGAGGCAGGAGGGCTATACGCCGTACTACCTCTACCGGCAAAAGAACATGGCCGGAGGATTTGAAAACACCGGCTGGGCCAAAAGCGGGGAGGAGAACCTCTACAACATCTGCATCATGGAGGAGCTTTGCAGCATAATAGCCATGGGCGCGGGAGGCTCGACAAAGCTGGTGTCCGGGGATGCGAAAAGGATAAAGCGGATGATCGCGCCCAAGTACCCGCAGGAATACATCAAGACGATTGCCGGCATCTGCGCCGGAAAGGAAAGGATAGGTGAGTTCTTTGCCGTTCAGCCTGAAGGAGATCAACTACCGGACGGTCGCTGACCCGAAGGAATTTCTTGCCGACTGCGATGCGAGATACGCAGCCAAGATCAGCTCGGCCGCAGACATGATCTCGGCCAACCTGAAAAGCAGCCCCATAGTCCTGCTCTCGGGGCCTTCCGGCAGCGGCAAGACCACGACGGCCCAGAAGATCGAGGAGGAACTCGAAAAGCGCGGGATACACACATATACGATAAGCATGGACAACTACTTCCGCACGGTCGACCCCGCCACGGCGCCGAGGACCAAGGAGGGGGACATCGACTTCGAAAGTCCCAAGTGCATGGACATGGAGCTCCTGAACGAGCACTTCACGAAACTCGCCGCAGGAGAGCGCATACTCGTGCCGAAATACGAGTTCGCCCGGCAGATGCGGGTGCTCGAGCCGGCCAAGACGCTGAAGCTCAAAAAGGATGAGATCGTCATCTTCGAGGGCATACACGCCCTGAACGACGACATAACCGGGAGGCATCCGGAGGCATTCAAGCTCTACATCTCCGCCCGGTCGAACGTGGAGTTCGAGGGCAAGGTGGTCTTCAAGGGCACCTGGATGCGGCTGGTGCGCCGGACGGTGCGCGACCAGCTCTTCCGCGCCTACGACCCGGCCAAGACCATAGCCATGTGGGCGAACGTCCGCCGGGGCGAGAAGCTCTATATAAGCCCCTTCAAGAACAAGGCGAACCTCATGCTGGACACGGCGCTCGAGTATGAGCTGCCGGTCATGAACCATATCGCGACGCAGTTGTTCTCCTCGATACCGGAGGGCATCGAGAGGTATGACGAGCTGAAGACGGTGCTGCCGGCGATACAGCTTTTCGGGCACATAGACGAGGCCATGGTCGCGCCGGACTCGCTGGTGCGCGAGTTCATCGGCGGCGGGATATACGAGCAGTGAGGGCGGCGGTCATAGGCGCCGGCGCTTCAGGGATGCTGGCGGCGCTCACAGCCTCGGAACTGGGGCATGAGGTCACGGTCTTTGAGCGGCAGGCCCGGGCCGGGCGAAAGCTCATGGCAACGGGCAACGGCCGCTGCAACCTCACCAACACCCTGGCGGGGCTTCGGAACTATCACGGGGAAGCCCCGGATTTTGTCCTGCCCGCGCTCCGGGCTTTCGGCCCGAGGGAGGCCGTGGACTATTTCCGCAGCCTCGGCCTTCTGACCCGGGAGGAGTACGGAGGCCGGGTATACCCGCTGTCGAACTCCGCCAACAGCGTTGTGGACGTGCTCAGGCAGACGATGGACGCGAGGGGCGTGAGGCTCGTATGCGGCGACAGGGTCAGGGAGCTTTCAAGGCGCGGCAGCGCCTATACGATAGTCACGGAGAGCGGTGAGAAGTACGGTTTTGACGGCGTCATCGTGGCCTGCGGCGGCCTTGCCGGGGAAAAGCTGGGCGGCGGCCGGGACGGTTACGAGCTGCTCAAGGCCCTGGGCCACACGCGCACGGCGCTCCGGCCCGCGCTGGTTCAGATAACGACGGAGCCGCAGTATCCACGCTCGCTCAAGGGCATCAAGGCCGACTGCCGGCTCAGGCTGCTGCTCGGAGGAGGGGAACTCGCCTCGAGCGAGGGCGAGCTGCTCTTTACGGAGACGGGCGTCTCCGGGCCCGCGGCCTTCGACATATCGAGAAGGGTGTCGGAGCTCGGCGACGCAAAGTGCGAGCTGGAGCTGGACTTCCTGAGGGACTATTCAGAGGCGGAGACGGCGGCTCACCTTGAAAACAGGAGAGATCGCTGCCCGGAGCTGCCGGCCTCGGAGCTGCTCACCGGGAGCCTGCACAACAGGCTGGGCCGGATGCTCGTGAAATATTCCGGCCTGGACGCGGTGAAGCCGCTCCGCGAGCTGAGCGCGGACGAGCTGGGAAGGGCCGCTTCGGCCTGCAAACGTTTCCGGCTGCCCGTCAAAGGGACGGAGGGCTTCGGCTCCGCCCAGGTCACGGCAGGCGGC
>CABVBV010000153.1 GCA_902496595.1 uncultured Eubacteriales bacterium
CGTTCTAACCGACTGAACTACTCGGCCACAAGCGGCTTTTGTAATATACCAAATCATTCGCCTCCTGTCAAGTGCTTTTTTCATTTTTTTCGTTCCTTGCGACAAGAGTTTTTTTGTGTTAAAATGGTCTTAATTCTTCCGGAGGTCTTTTGCCATGCGCAAATTCACAGCCCTGCTCATTCTTTGCTGTCTCCTCTTCTCCATGCTCCCTGCGGCCCCGGCTTCAGCTTTGTCCGAAGTCTGCTTTATCGCCACCAACGACAGCCTCGAGCAGTTGACTTATCAGCCCTATTTCTACGGTTCCGTCCTCTACGTCCCCTACACCGTCTTCGCCAACTTCAAGATCTACAACACCTATCATCAGAGCAGCGCCACCGCCTCCCTTTACACCTCCTCCAAACAGCTCTATTTCGACATGAACACCGGAGAGACATATGACGGTCAGGGAAACTACTACAACGTCACCCCCCTCTCTCGGGGAGGCACCATTTACGTCCCCGTGGACTTCATTTGCCAGCAGTACGGCCTATCCTGGTCTTACATAGAAGGCGACGGGTACGGCGACGTTTGCAGGATCACCGACTCCGACGTTCATCTGACCGATTCACAATTCCTCACCGCCGCAAAACAAATCATGTCCAGCCGATACAACGCCTACATGGGCAACAGTACCAACAGCAACGATCCCATTCCAGGCGTCGACCCGGCCTCCGACTGCGTCGTCTACCTCAGCTTTATCGGCATCCCTTCTCAGAAGCTGCTGGATACCCTGGGCGAATACTCCGTAACCGCCGGCTTCTTCCTCACCAGCGAGGAGCTTCGCGAGAGCCCGGCAACAGTCAGAAGGATAGTCGGTGAGGGCCACAGCATCGGTGTGCTCTGCTATTCTGAGCCCATGTCCGAGTATCTGGAGTTCATTGACCTTCTCTACGAAGCCGCGCACACCACCACAGTGCTCATAGCATCCGGTGACGAGCTATACGACGAGCTTTGCAGGCAGGCCGCCGCCGAGAACAGTCTCGTTTTCTGGGACTACGACAACGACTGCATCAACGGCGGCGCGGGACTATCCTATGTCTCGCTCATGACCGCGTACCTCGAGTACCGGCCCTCCAGGCTCGACTCCAGGATACTCTGTACAGATATGACCGATGCCAATCTGGCGTCCGTCCTGAGCTACCTCAACGAAAACAACATCAGCTCAAGGGCCCCGAACGAAGTCGACGCCCCGGTATACGACTCCGAATGAATCATATACGCTTCGCCCCGGACAGCGCAACGAGCGCCGTCCGGGGCGGTCTTTTATATTGCGAAAAGCGTGGACGCGATGGTAAAGTATATGAACATTGCAACAGTATCGACCACTGTGGTTATAAGCGGCGCCGCCATGAGCGCCGGATCCAGGCCCAGCTTCTTTGCAGCTATGGGCAGAAGGCCCCCAGTCACCTTCGCACAGGCGACGGTACAGATGAGCGCCATGGATACCACCGCCGCGAGCTTCGCGTCGCCGTATCTCAGCATGATGACCCCCGACTCCACCAGCGCCAGCACTATCCCAACGATCAGAGCTACCCTGAGTTCCTTCCATAGTACTGCCAGCGTGTCGGAAAAGTGCAGTTCGTCCACCGCGAGGCCGCGGATGATGAGCGTCGAGCTCTGAGAGCCGCAGTTACCGCCCGTGTCCATTATCATCGGTATGAACGCTACCAGCAGCGGCACAGCCGCAAACGCCGCCTCGTATCTGGAAATTATCGCACCTGTTATACTGGCCGACACCATCAGAACCAGCAGCCACACCACCCTGTGTTTCGCGTGCTTCAACACCGGCGTCTTCAGGTACGGCTCGGTATTCGCCTCCATCGCCGCCATCTTCTGCATATCCTCCGTGGTCTCTTCCGTCAGGACGCCTATGGCGTCGTCGAAGGTGACGATGCCCACGATGCAGCCCTCGGTGTCCACCACAGGTATGGCGATGAGCCCGTAGCGCCGGAACAGGTTTGCGGCGTATTCCCTGTCGTCCGTCGTCTTTACCGAGATGTAGTCGGCCCGGATGAGCGGCGAGATGGGCTCCGTGCCCTCGTGCGTGAGCAGATCTTTCGCCGTCACGACGCCCAGGAGCTTGTGCCGCTTCACGGCGTAGCAGGTGTAGACCGTCTCGCTGTCGATGCCGACCCGGCGTATCTTGTCCAGTGCTCCCGCGACGGTCATGTCCGGGTCGAGCTCCACGAACTCCACCGTCATTATGCTGCCGACGCTGTCGTCCGGGTATTGCAGCAGGTAGTTTATCGTCTTCCTCGTCTCGGCGTCCACGTTCTCTAGCAGCTGCGTGACGAAATTCGCCGGCATATCGCTCAGGAAATCCGCCGCGTCGTCCGCGAAGAGCTCTTCAAACAGGCTCTTGATCTCGGCGCTCGAAAAGGTCTTTATAAGCTCCTGCCTCAAATCGTTGTCCATGTAGCTGAAGGTCTCCGCTGCCTTGGGTTTGTCAAGGATGCGGAACACCATCGCGAGCTCGCGGTCGTCCAGCTCCGAGAGCAGTTCAGCAAGGTCTACGGGGTTGTACATGGACAGCACGTCGTGTATCGACCTGAGCCTCTTCTCCTCCAACAGCGCCCTCAGTACGTTTACAGTCATGGTAATGCCCTCCTTCCGGGCGGCAAAAAGCCGCCGCGTCACGTGGACACGGCGGCGCAGGCGCACGGAAAGAGAGTGTACTCAGTTCATGAGAAAATGAGCGCACCTGCAAGGCCGTATCCCAGTTTTTTAGTTCCGAAACTTCGTCCGGGACCGCCTTCCACTTGCGCTCACCTCAACTTATCTCTGAAATGCCCCACATTTGGGGATTTAATTGTACCATATTCAATTTTTAGTGTCAATCGACGCGGCGAATCTTAAGGATTTGTAACCTTTACACGTCAAAGCGCGAGTAGGCCTTGTAGCAGTCGCGGCAGAGGTATTTGCCGTCGTGCAGGTGTACAAAGCTCTCGGCGGTGGACTCGCCGCAGGCGGCGCAGTCGTAGGAGCGGAAGATACGCGCCTGTTCCGGCAGGCTCAGCGTCGTCTCCTTGACATCGAAGAGCTCTTCGGGCTCTCGGGTCTGGTAATACTCAAAGCCCTGCTCCCTTGTGAGGCCCTCGGGCTTTTTTCGCAGCACGAGCCGGACGGAGCGCCCGCTTTTGCGCTCGTAGACGTTGAAGGCCTGCTTGCCCGTCAGGTGAAAGAGCAGGTTGCCCTTGCCCGCCGTGCAGCCGAGCATGACCTGTATGGCGTCCACGCCGCAGGCGTCGTTTTCGCAGATGCAGACGACCTCCTCGTCCTCCGCCCTGCCTATGTCGAGCAGCTTCATGGCGTAGAGCGCTGCCTTCCAGCCTATCGTCAGGCCGCCGCACTCGTGGCCGTGGAAGGCGGCGCAATCGGCCCATGTCTTTTCTTTCATGTACATTCCTCCTATAATCTGATGTCCGGGAAGGGAATTATCTGCGGTATGCCCAGGTAGTTCATGATGTGTACGTGCATCCTGTACACGTCCTCGATATTTTCCGGCGTCATGACCTCCCTGCCGCCGAAAGCGTAGACGCCCGCGTCCCTGAGGAACAGGAAGCTGTCGCAGTAGCGTATGGCGAGGTTCAAATCGTGCAGGATGATGCAGACGCTGATGCTGCGCTCCTGCGCTATCCGGCGTACCGTCCTGAGCGCCTCGTGCTGGTTTCGCGGGTCGAGATTGCTCGTCGGCTCGTCGAGCAGCAGCAGCCGCGGCTCCTGCGCCAGCGCACGGGCCAGCATGACCTTCTGCGCCTCTCCGCCCGAGAGCTCCGAAACGCTGCGCAGGACGTAGTCGTCCAGCCCCATGCTGTGTATGACTGAGGCCGCGATCTCGCGATCCTCGCGGGTCACGTCCCATTTGATGTAGGGCTTGCGGCCCAGCAGCACCGTGTCGAAGACCGTCATGTTCACGGCCCCGGCACTCTGCGGGACGTAGGCTATCTTCTGCGCCATCTCGCTTCCGCTCATCTTATGCACGTCCTCTCCGTCCACGAGCACGCGGCCCTCGCGTGCGGGACAGATGCGGTCTATGCACTTTATGAGCGTGGACTTGCCCGCGCCGTTGTTGCCGAGGACGGCCAGGCATTTGCCGTCCTCGAGCCGGAAGCTGACGCCGTGCAGCACGTCGCCGGCGGACTTGTTGTAGGCAAAGCAGAGGCCCTGTACCTCAACCATAGGTCTTCCCTCCCCTGAACAGCAGTATGAGAAAGAGCGGTGCGCCGATGAAGGAAGTGATGGCGCCTATGGGCAGCACCACCGGGGCGATGACCCATTTGCCGAAGGTGTCCGCCAATATGAGCAGCAGTGCGCCCGCCACGGCCGAGGCCGGGACGAGGTAGCGGTAGTCGTTGCCGACGAAGCGGCGCATGATATGCGGAGCGACCAGACCGACAAAGCTGATTATACCCACGAACGACACCGCGACCGCCGCCGAGAGCGAGCATACGCCCATGCTCACGAGCATGACCGCCCGGGTGTTGACGCCCAGGCTCTTCGCCGTGTCGCCGCCCGCCTCCATGGCGTTGTAATTCCAGCGGTTGAGCAGGAAATACAGCATAGACGCGGCGAAGATCACGGCGAGCACGGCCAGCTCCGTCCAGTTGGCGTTGCCGAGGTTGCCGAATGTCCAGAAGACCACCGCGCCGAGCTTCTGCTCGTCGGCAAAGTATTGCAGCAGCGTGCTGCCGCCGGAAAACAGCGAGCTGAGCGCCACGCCAGCAAGCACCAGCCCGCCCGGGCCGATGTCACGCTTGAAGCGCGATATGGCGATGATGACCGCGGTGGAAAAGGAGCCGCAGACAAAGGCGCAGAGCGTTACGATGTAGGGGTCATTCACCGTCACCGCAGTTGCCGCTGA
>CABVBV010000154.1 GCA_902496595.1 uncultured Eubacteriales bacterium
GCCTCGCGCATGACGGCCTTCACCGCGCCGGCAAAGCCCTCGTACTCCTTCTCCATCTCGGAGAGCATGGCGATGCGCGAGTCGGCGCTGCGCAGCTCGACTATCTGCTTTGTGAGAGAGTCGTTCAGCTCCGCGGCCTCGCGCTCGCGGTTCTCTATGCGCATCCGGCGCCCGTCCATGACGTTTCTGGCGGAGGCGGCGTCGGCCTCAAGCGTCTTCATGCGTTCGTCAATCTCAGACATACGCGATCGGTGTTCTTCGATCTGAACAGCTATGGAAGCGGCGCGTTCGGTCTGCTCGGAGAGCTCGCCGCGCATACGCTCGGCGCTCCGGCGGCTGTTCTCTATGCTGTTTCTGAGCACGGCGGCCTCGGCCTCGGCCTGCGAGACCTTCGCCTCGGCTTCGGACAGTCTCTGCCGCTGCTGCTCGGCCTCCACGTCCTTCTGGCGCATACGCTCGGCCAGGGCTTCGCTCCTGGAATACAGCGCTTCCAGCTCACGCCTTGCGGCGTCGAGGCCGCTCTTTGCCGTCTCGTAGTCGTTCACGATGGCCTGGGACTGCTCGCGCAGCCTGTCGAGCGCGTCCATCCACGCGCTGACCTCCTCGACCCTCAGCTCGTCGCGCAGGGCGAGGTAGCGCTTTGCGACCTCAGCCTGCTCCTTGAGCGGGCCGACCTGGAGCTCGAGCTCGTCTATCTTGTCGTTTATGCGCAGGAGGTTTTCGTCGGTCTTCGCAAGGCGGCGTTCGGCCTCCTCCTTGCGGTAGCGGTAGCGCGAGATGCCGGCGGCCTCCTCGAGCACCTCGCGGCGCTCGGCGCTCTTGCCGTTTACGATCTCGGCAATGCGGCCCTGGCCGATGATGGAGTAGCCGTCGCGCCCGAGGCCGGTGTCCATGAGCAGCTCGTTCACGTCGCGCAGGCGCACCTGCTCGCGGTTGATATAGTACTCGCTCTCGCCCGAGCGGTAGTAGCGCCGGGTGATGGTCACTTCCTCCGAGTCGATGCCAAGGATGCCGGCGGAGTTGTCGATGACGAGCGAGACCTGCGCAAAGCCCATGGCTCCGCGCTTTACCGTGCCGCCGAAGATGACGTCCTGCATCTTGCCGCCGCGCAGGGTCTTGGAGCTCTGCTCGCCCATGACCCAGAGGATGGCGTCGGAAATATTCGATTTGCCGGAGCCGTTCGGCCCGACGATGGCGGTTATCTCCCGCTCGAAGGTCAGCCGGGTCTTCTCCGGGAAGGACTTAAAGCCCTGGATCTCCAATGCCCTCAGATACAAGCTCATTACCTCTAACAGCAGTCTGGCCCGCGACAAAGGCAGGCAAAATATTATATTACAGCCGCGCACATTTTGCAATCACAATAATTGCGATACGCGCCGTTCGCGCACCAAGGGAGGCTTCTTTGCGTATCCCTAAATCCTCGCCTCGTGCGCAAAAACGGAGCGTGCCGGGGCCCGCTCCGTCAGGTCGATATTCTTGCGTGAGCTGTCTCTGCCGGCCTCAGCGTCAGGCGGCGCAGTCCGTACTTCTCACGCAGATAATCCCGGTTCGCGCCGTGCTGGCCAGTGTACTGGCTCAGGAGCCGACGCGGGACTTCCACCGTCACATCAGCTCCCGCCGGTATGCCCTCGAGCAGCGCCTCCAGCTCGCCGCGCCTTATCCGCGCCTTCACAAGCTCGCCCAGCGCCGGGTGATATGCCCCGCCGAGCGCGTCCCCGCCCGTGAGCTCGTCCGTCGGGTTGAGCCCCAGGCGTATCACCGGTATCCCCGCCTTCTCGAACACCGGTATGATCCGTGCGCATACCCGCACCGCGTCCTCAACCGTGTGCTCCTCATATCTCCCCGTGCGCCACAGGTCGCAGAGCGTAGTGTCCCTCACGATCACCGTCGGGTACACCCGGACTCCGTCGGGCTCCAGCGCAGCTATCCGCCTCGCCGACTCCACGTCCGTCTCGTCATCCGAACCGGGCAGGCCGGTCATCATCTGCAGAATGAGCCGGAAGCCCGCCGCCTTCACCTGCCGCGAGGCCTGGGCCACGTCGTCCGATGTATGGCCCCGGCCTGAGAGAGCCAGCACGTGGTCGTCCATCGACTGTGCGCCCAGCTCCACCGTTTCCACTCCGTACCTGCGCAGCCGCATGAGCACCTCGGCGTCAATGGCGTCCGGTCTTGTTGAGAGCCGTATAGAGCTTATCCTGCCGCTCTCGAGGTATGGCTGAGCCGCCTCCAGCAGCGCTTTCTGCTCCGATGCAGGTATCGCAGTGAACGAACCGCCGTAGAACGCCAGCTGGCTCGTCCCCTCTCCTGCCCGCTCTATGGCATTGGCAACATCCTCGGGCCGGGCAGGGCTAAGGCTGCCCGATATGCGTCTCTGATTACAGAACACGCAATCGTTCGGGCAGCCCAGATGCGGTACGAACACCGGTATGATGCTCTCTCTCGCGCTCAAGATCTCAGCTCCTCCAGAGCCGCCCTCGCCGCGGCCTGCTCGGCTTCCTTCTTTGTCCTCCCAGAGCCGGAGCCTATCGCACGTCCGTTCAGGCTCACCTGGGAAGTGAAAGTCTTGTCATGATCCGGCCCGGACTCGCCCAACAGCTCATAGCTCAGGATCTGGCCGCTCTTCCTCTGCACCAGCTCCTGAAGCTCGGTCTTGAAGTCCTCGACCCTCATCACAGGGCCGGCGCCGTCCAGAGCAGAGAGTATCTGCCGCTCAATGAAGCCGCGGGCGGTATCCATGCCGCCGTCCAAGTACATTGCGGCGATCACGGCCTCGACGGCGTCCGCCAATATGGACGTGCGTCTCCGGCCTCCGGTATGTTCCTCTCCCCTGCCCAGCCTCACATGATCGCCAAGGCCGAGTTCTGCCGCCACTCTGTGCAGGCTCTCCTCGCACACCAGCTGCGCCCTCAGCCTCGTCATCCGGCCCTCAGGCAGCTCCGGGAACCTCCTGTACAGGGCGTCGGCCACGACCATTCCCAGCACCGAGTCCCCCAGAAACTCCAGCCGCTCGTTGCTCTCTCCGCCCCTGCCCTTATTCTCGTTGGCGTAGGAGCTGTGCGTCAGCGCCGTCATCAGCAGAGCTCTGTCCCGGAAACTGTGGCCCAGTTTCTTCTCAAGCGAGTCCATCAGTTGCCCGAGGCGCGTTCGACGTAATCAACGAGGTCGCCTATCGTCTCGATGGACTTGAGCTCGTCTTCGGAGATCTCGCCCAGACCGAACTCCTCCTCGATCGTCATGCTCAGCTCAACCACGTCGAGCGAATCCGCGCTAAGATCATCCACAAAATTCGTCTCGCGGCTGAGGCTCTCCACGTCCTCCGCGAACTGGTCGGCTACGAGCTTAAGAACCTTTTCGTAAATCATTTTTTCATACCTCCTGTTTCTGTGACTCGCCGCTCGGCAAGCGCATATATTCGATATTCTTCTCTATCTCTTCGATGACCCCGGCCCTTGCAAACTGCACCGCCTGCCTTATAGCGCTGAACACCGCCTCGTCGTTCGACGAGCCGTGCGCCTTTATGACCGGCTTCGAGATGCCCAGCAGCGCCGTGCCGCCGACCTTGTTCACGTCCATCATGTCCTTGAGCTTCGCGAAGTCGCCCTTGAGCGCCAGCGCCGCCAGCTTGTTCTTCGTGCTGCTCAAAAACACGCCCTTGAGCTGCCCCATCAGGAACTTTATCATACCCTCGCTGCCCTTGAGCAGTATGTTCCCGGTAAAGCCGTCCGTCACAAGCACATCCACAGCCCCGGTCAGCGCCGCCGAGCCTTCGATGTTGCCGACGAAGTTTATCCTTCCATCGTCAGCCGCCTTCTTCAAAAGAGCATAGGACTGCTTTTGCAGCTCTCCGCCCTTCGACTCCTCCGTGCCGTTATTCAGCAGGCCGACCTTCGGGTTCGGTATGCCCATTATGCACTTCATGTAGAAGCTGCCCATATATGCGAACTGCAGCAGATACTCCGAAGTGCACTCCACATTAGCTCCGCAGTCTATGAGCATGACGCCCTTGCCCCCATTCGGGATGACCGGGGCCAGCGCGGCCCTTCTGATGCCGCGTATGCGCTTCACCGTCAGCGTAGCTCCGGTCAACAGGGCTCCCGTGCTGCCGGCGGACACCACCGCGTCGCCCTTGCCCTCCTTGAGCATACTCAGCGCCACGGCCAGGGACGAGTCCTTTTTCCGCCTCGTAGCAGTGCTCGGGTCGTCCTCCATCGTGATTATCTCTCGGGCGTCCACGATGTCCACGCCCTTCTCCTTGCCGAGATACTTCTGTATCTCCTCCTTACGGCCCACCAGCGTCACGTCGACGCCGAGCTCGCGCCTCGCCCTCAGCGCACCCAGCACGGGCGCCTGCGGGGCATTGTCGCCGCCCATGGCGTCAATTATCACCCTCATGCCTCAAGACCTCCTTCTCTTTAAGCATCGCCTCTATTATTCCGAGCGACCTTGCGGAGAGTTCCGCGTTCTTGTTCCGCTTTCCCTTCACACGGTAGCCCAGAGGCGTTATTATCCCAAAATTCACGTTCATCGGCTGGAAATCTCCGACGCTGCCGCCCGATATGTACTGCGCCAGCGCTCCTATCGCAGTCTCCGCCGGAAAATCGGCCGCTTCCATGCCCAAGATCCTTGCCGCGGTCTCTATGCCGACCAGCATCCCGGAGGCGGCGGACTCCACATAGCCCTCGACCCCAGTCATCTGCCCCGCAAAGCTCAGCCTCGGCTCCGTCCTGAGCCTGTAATACCTGTCCAACAGCCTCGGCGAGTCCAGATAAGTGTTCCTGTGCATAACGCCGTAACGCACGAACTCGGCCTCCCGCAGCGCCGGTATCATCGAAAACACCCGCTTCTGCTCCCCGAAGGTC
>CABVBV010000155.1 GCA_902496595.1 uncultured Eubacteriales bacterium
TACTTGTCCGGGTCGATGCCGCTCATCTTGAGCACCTTCGGGTTGCAGACGCCCGCGCCGAGCAGCTCTATCCAGCCCTCGCCCTTGCAGGTGGGGCAGCCGACGCCGCCGCACTTGTGGCACTGGACGTCCATCTCGCAGCTGGGCTCCGTGAAGGGGAAGTGGTGCGGGCGGAAGCGCGTCACGGTGCCGGGGCCGTACATCTGGACGGCCATGTTGTGCAGGGCGCCCTTGAGGTCGGCAAAGGTGATGTGCTTATCGACGACGAGGCCCTCCATCTGGTGGAACATCGGGCTGTGCGTGGCGTCCACCTCGTCCTTCCTGTAGCAGCGGCCGAACACGGCGGCGCGGATGGGCAGCTTGCGGCTCTCCATGATGCGCGGCTCCATGGGCGAGGTGTGCGTGCGCAGCAGGGTGCGGCTGGCCTCGTCCAGGTAGAAGGTGTCCGTCCACTCCCTTGCGGGGTGGCCCTCGTCGGTATTGAGGCGGTCGAAGTTGTAGCTCGAGAGCTCTACCTCAGGGCCGTCGTCTATCTCAAAGCCCATGCCGATGAAGATGTCCTTTATCTCGTCGACCACGACGTTCATCGGGTTCTTATGTCCTGCGCGTTCCTTTTTCCCCGGCAGTGTGACATCCACGGTCTCGGCGCGGAGCTTTGCTTCCATGGCCGCCTCGGCTAGCGCCTTTCTGCGGCTCTCAAGGTCGGCTTCGAGTTCTGCGCGGACGCTGTTGGCGAGCTGGCCCATGACGGGGCGCTCCTCTGCCGCGAGCTTGCCCATCTGCTTCAGAATCGCGGTGAGCTCTCCCTTCTTGCCGAGATACTTTACCCTGAGCTGCTCGAGCGCCTCGGTGCTCTTGGCCTCGGCGATGGCGGCGGAGGATACCTCTCTGAGCTTTTCCAGCATCTCTTTCATTTTGCTTCTGACTTCCCCTTTCAGTATCGGTACAACAAAAAACAGGCCCCCGTCCCACACAGGACGAAAGACCCGATCTTCCGCGGTACCACCCGTACTTCGGCCAAAAGGCCGCTCTCGAAGCTGTAACGGGCTTACCCGCCGGTGATTGGCCGGTGCTCCCGGGCGAACCAGACCTTTCGCTGCGCAGGGAGCTTCCAGCCTCCGGCCCCCAATCTCTGCCGCGCATATCCGGGTCATTTTCCCGTTCTCAGCACTAAAACATCTTCAACTGGAATACATTTATAGCACAGCCAAAGCCGGAAGTCAAATGATTTGACTAATTAATTTTAAAAATGTATAATGTTATGCCATGAAAAGCGAGAGAGTAAAACTCAATACTGCTCCAACGCTTCCAAAGCGTGATGCCGGAAGCTCGAAACGGGACTACGGCCGACTGCTCATCCTGGGCGGCAGCCGCGGCTACACCGGTGCGCCGAGCTTCGCGTCGAGGGCTGCGGTGCGAGCCGGCGCGGGCCTCGTCTGGCTCGGCGTGCCCGAGTGCATTTACGAGATCGCCGCGGTAAAGAACGACGAGGCCATGCCCTTTCCCCTGCCCTGCGACGAGCGCGGGCGGCTGTCGGCCGACGCGATACCGGAGGTAGAAGCCAGGCTCGAGCACATGAGCTGCCTCGCCATTGGGCCGGGCCTCGGCAGAAGCCCCGGCGTTACCGAGCTGGTACAGGATACGCTCTCCGCTTCAAGGGTGCCGACCGTTGTGGACGCGGATGCGCTCTGGGCCCTGTCCAGAGACATGAGCGTGCTCGAAAACGCCGTCTGTCCAACGGTGCTCACGCCGCACGAGGGGGAGTTCGCCTACCTTGGCGGGCTTCTGAACGGCGACCGGGTGGACTCGGCCAGGAGATTCGCGGAGCGCTGGGGCTGCACCATCGTACTCAAAGGCCAGGGCAGCGTCATCGCTTTCCCGGACGGAGACTACGCTGTGAACCCCACGGGCAACCCAGGCATGGCCAGGGGCGGCTCCGGCGACGTGCTCACAGGTGTGATTGCCGCTATGTTATGTCAACTTCCCTTCCGGGACGCTGTCAAGGCGGCAGTTTACATCCACGGTCTGGCGGGAGATCTGGCGGCCTCTGAGCTGGGAGAGTACGGCATGACGCCTACGGACATGATAAGGCTGCTTCCGGCGACGCTGAAATCACTGACGGAGGATTAAAATGCCATGCGGCGAAGAATTCTTGCCGCACTAATGACACTGCTCCCGGCGCTCTTGCTTTCGGCCTGCGGAGATGCCGGAGCGAGCGACGCTTTTGAGGAGCTCAGAGCCTCGATGCTGAGCGGGCAGGCGAGGCTGGAGGCAACGGTCACAGCTTTCGGCGAGGGCGGTTCTTATGAAGAGTACAGGCTCAGCTGCGTGTCCGATGCCGAGGGAAGCGAGGTCGAGACCCTGGCTCCGGAGCTCATAGCGGGCGTCAAGGCCAGGATCGGAGCCGGAAGCGCCAGGATAGAATACGAGGGCCTGATCCTGGACGCGGGCGAGGTCTCGGAGGGCCTGTCGCCGGTGACGGCGCTGCCGATGCTCTGCGAGGCGATACGCGGGGCGTACGTGGAGCTGGCCTGGACGGAGGGCGACGAGAGCGTAGTGAGCCTCGTGCCCGAGGACGGTATTGACGTAACGTTGAGGCTCAACGGGAGCGGGCTGCCCGTCTCCGCTGAATTTACAGGAGGCGGCGACGGTAAAACGCTGATACTGTGCGGTATAGAGAGCTTTGCTCTCAACTGATTGGAAGGCGAAACCATGATAAACGAAGACAAGAGGACATGGGCGGAGATAGACCTGGGCCGCCTTGAGCACAATTACAGAGAGATTCGGCGCGTTCTGCCCGAAGGCTGCCGTTTTGCCGGGCTCTGCAAGGCGAACGGCTATGGCCACGGCGCTGTCACTATCGCGAAAAGGCTTGAGCAGCTTGGCGCGGACTGCATCGCGGTGTCCTGCTACGAGGAGGCGGCGGAGCTGAGGCAGGCGGGGCTCAAAATGCCCATACTGATACTCGCGCCCAGCCCGGCCTTCCTCGCACCGGACATAGCGCGGCTGGATGCGACGCAGGCGATAGGGGATATAGACTGCGCAAGAGGCATGAGCCATGCGCTCGAAGGTACGGGGCTGAGGCTCAAGTGCCACATAAAGCTCGAAACAGGCATGGGCAGGACGGGCTTTTCCGTGACGAGCGAGCGGGAGATGGCCGGAGTCAGAGAGATGACCGGGCTTCCCGGGCTGGATATCACCGGAGTTTTCACTCATTTTGCCGTGTCGGACGAGCCGGAAGAGAGCTTCACTCTGGAGCAGTTCGGCAGATTCACCAAAGCCGTGGACTTGCTGGAAAATGAAACCGGACGCAGCCTTGGCATCAGGCATTGCGCCAACAGCGGCGCTGTGGTAAACTTCAAAGAGACTTGTCTGGATATGGTGAGACCGGGACTGCTGCTTTACGGCCTGTATCCCGGGAAAGAGCGCGGTGGCATGGAGTTGAAGCCGGTCATGCGCCTGCTCACTCGGGTCGCCGAGGTGACGGAGCACCACGCCGGCGACACGATAAGCTACGGGCGCATCTTCACCTGCGAGCGCGACATGAGGCTTGCGGTAATACCGGTCGGCTATGCCGACGGATTGCATCGGAGCCTGTCCGGCAAATTCGACGTCGTAATAAACGGAAAACGCGCAAGGCAGGTCGGGCGTATATGTATGGATATGTGCATGGTCGATGTGAGCGAGATGCCCGAGGTCAAGGCCGGGGACATCGTGACCGTTTTCGGCGACGAGCCGGAGGCGACGGAGCTTGCGGATATCGCGGGTACGATATCCTACGAGCTGCTCTGCGCCATATCGCCGAGGGTACCGCGTGTGTATATTGAATGACGCATGAATAAAACGGGCCGCTCCGTGTGAAAATAGCTATGGCGGTATAAGTACCGCTGCCCTACATATGACATATAATATGAACGGGCACTATACGGAGTGTGAAGCCAATGCAGAATCCAGTTAAGCGCGGAGACATCTACTACGCCGACCTGAGCCCGGTAGTGGGCAGCGAGCAGGGCGGCATGAGGCCGGTGCTCATTGTCCAGAACGACACTGGCAACCGGCACAGCCCGACGGTGATCGCCGCGGCAATAACCTCGCAGACGGGAAAGGCCAGACTGCCGACGCACATCGAGCTGTCTGCCAGGAATTACGGTCTGAGCCGGGACAGCGTCATCCTGCTGGAGCAGATCAGGACGCTCGACAAGTCCCGCCTGCGCGAGAGGATGGGCCAGCTCGACGGGCCCACGATGGACAGGGTAAACAGCGCCATAGCCGTGAGCTTCGGCCTGGCGCAGTGACAAAAGAATCCCCCGGCGTAAACGCCGGGGGAAAGAGAGCCTGGAGGTACATAAGATGAAAAAATGGCAGATATTCGTGCTTGTCATAGCAGTAGCGGTACTGGCCGCGGGCGTAGGCGCCTACGCCGCGTCAAACTACGGTACGCAGTCAGACCCGCTGGTCGCGATGAGCTATCTCGAAGACGTGCTGCAGCCTCAGATCGAGAGCAGTGTGGACGCGAAGATCTCCGAGGCCACGAAAGGGCTGACGAGCGGCGGCGGTTCTTTCTCCGTCGTGAGCCTCAGCGCCGGGCAGACGGCGACGCTCTCCGAGGGCGCCGAGGTCGTGCTCAGAGACGGAAGCTGCGAGGTAGCGGGAACGCTCTCAGATGTGACCGCCGGCATGGAATCCGGAGCAAAGCTCACGGCAAACCACCTCTGCCTCGCCTCCGGCTCAACGGCCCTTACCGCTGTGACTGAAGCGACGCTCCTCATCAGAGGCGGATACAGCATAGGCTGAATACTCAGTTTATCGGCAAAGCCTCGCGCAGCGCAATCCCCTTTGTCGGCGCCCGGAAA
>CABVBV010000156.1 GCA_902496595.1 uncultured Eubacteriales bacterium
TCGGCCTCGATACCGAAGGTGATGTACTTGTTCTTGACGAGGCCGTTGTTGCCGCGCTCAAGCTGGTTCTGGAGCATTGTGCTGTACTCGATGCGCAGACTGTCGTCTTCGTCGCCGCGCAGGGGAATGACGATGCGGTCACGGTACGTCTCCTTGTTGGAGGCGGAGTTGACGAACGAAAACTGAAAGCGCACCGAGGCGTCAAAGTAGTTTAGGAACTCGCACCAGCCGTCGAAGATGGCGTCCTTGTCCTCGCTTTGGCTCAGCTGGTAGTTGATGTCCTGGAACTCTATGGTTTTGGAATAGAAATTGCCCTCCACCCGGCAGATGCCGTCCGGGAACATACGCTCGAACGGTATGCTGTCCTGCGCGGAGAGCACGTTTGCCGGGCGCTTCGCGGCGGCTATGGCCGCACGCACTTCCCGGCGCTGGGAACGGTTAAGTTTTGCGGTGGACGATTCTATGCACCTCCCGGTCTAGCTCGTCCTGCTTCTCAAGGGCCGCATAGAAGTTATTCGTCATGTAAGGCCGCTGCTTCGGGCGTATAAAGCACGCCCGGACAAAGTACAGCAGGTACTTCTCCAGCGGCAGGCCGTTTTTCTCATAGAGAGCAAAGAGGAAGAACGGCATCATAACGACGATCATGCAGATAGCCGCCGACGAGTTCCCCAGCGGCCCTTTGAGCAGGAAAAATAGCGGAACCCCAACGAGCGCCCCGCCGCCGAAGCAGACGAGCTGGCGCTTTGTGAGGTTGAACAGAAACTTTGTCTTGACCCTCGTGAGGTCTTTTGGTACGGGTATGTATGGCATGGTTTCTTCCTCCAAAAAGTTGTTGACACCGTATATGACACCACATATAATATACACAAGAGGTGTTGCCGATGTCGCAGTTGAAAGCGAGGCGAAGAACAGTGAAAACGCTTGAATACTACATGGGTTTGCCGTATCGCCTGGAGATAGTCCCGGACGAGGCCGAGGGCGGCTACGTCGCATCTTATCCTGAGCTGCGCGGCTGTCTCACGACGGGTGAGAGCGTGGAGAGCGCCGCGGCAAACGCCGAGGACGCTAAGCGCGAATGGCTTGCGGCGGCAATCGAGGACGGCTGCGAGATACCGGAACCGCAGGACGAGTATTCCGGGCAGTTCAAGCTCAGGATACCGAAATCGCTGCACCGCGACCTTGCGCTCCACGCCCGGCGTGAAGGCATAAGTATGAATCAGTATTGCCTCTATCTGCTCGCCAAAAACGACGCGGAGCAAAACAGAAGCACAAGCGCGTAAGCCGGACGAAGGTCCGGCTTTTTTATGCGGCTTAACAAAAAACGCCCTTCCATTGGAAAGGCGTTTTACTCATTCGTTTTCTTCTTTTAGCAGCCGCTTGAACAGGCTCGGATAGTTGCTGGCTCCGTGTGCGATGTGGTAGACAAAGACATTGTCCAGAACCAAGCGGTACACGCAGATGTACTTTCCGGCAATGACATAGCGATAACCGCCGAGCCTAAGCTCCTTGTCCCGAGGGATGTGCCCCGAAAGAGGGAACAGCTCAAGACGAGACAGCGTGTCTAAGATGAGATTTGTTATCTTTCGGGCCGAGTTTGGTCCCACAAGATTCAAATGCAAGAGTGCTATCTCCTCAAGCTCTCGCTGCGCCGGTTCAAGAATGATGAGCTTAGCCACCCTGATAGATCGCCTCCAGCCGCTTTCTGGATTCCTCCAGCGTGTAAGTCGGTGCCTCGGCAAGCCTGGCCTGCTCAGCCGCTTCCAGCTTTGCGCGCAGCTTCAGCGTCTCCTCACGCTGCTCGAAGGCCTCGATACTCATGACGACCAAATCTCCCTCGCCGTTTTTAGTGATGTAGATGGGCTCCGCCTCCGCGTGGGCCAGGTCAGATATTGTGCCATAGTCGTTGCGCAACGCCGTGGACGACTTAATAATCATGCTTCGCACCTCCTGCATATAATTCTACGAATATTCTACTAGAATTATTCACAGATTGCAAGAGGGAGCCGCATCGCATCAGCGCGTCTCCACATTTCTGCCCTTAGCGCCCTCGTGAGCCCTGCCGGGCTTTGCCTGCGTGTCCCGTACAGCGCCGAGCACTGAGCTGCGCTGAGCCGTGCGCTCGTACTCGCCGAGAACCGCTGCGTTGATGGCTTGGCGCATCTCCGCGGTGGTGGGGAAGCAGATGTCATGGTATTCGCCCTTCGCGTCCTTTCGCTGGGGCATCGACACGAAGGTGCCGTTCTTGCCGTCACGGATCTGAATGCCGCAAACGGCAAAGCAGCCGCCGAGCGTAACGCTGGCTGTCGCCAACAGGTTTTTGCTGTTCTGCACGGGAAAGACCTTTACGGTCATGTCCATCGCACCGGGGTTGTTTTCACTCAAGTAGGATTCCTCCTTTCCTTAATGTGCTGCAAAGATGCTACGCGCCATGCTGCTGGTCTTGAACAGCGTAAAGCAGAGCAGAACCGTGTAGCCCATGCACGTCCAGATGGCCTTGGAAACGTCCTCGTCGAGCGCAATGTTCCGCACCAGCACGGCGTAGATGGCAACGCAGACGATGATGAGGAAGGCCTGGAACGCGAGGGCAAAGAGGCTTCTGAGGTAGTTCTGGCCCATGCCGCCCCACTCGCGGCCCATCATCGTCGCCATGGGTATTGGCGCGATTGAGGCGGTCAAATACACCTCTAACATACGCCCGTAGATGACGATGAAGATGCAGATGGCAACGGCCCAGGCAGTGACGTTTACGAACAGGCTCTGGAACCACAGACCGACCAGCGGGCCGATGTCCATCTCCATGAGCCGTTCTTCCAGGCCCTCGGTGATGGACGAGACGTCAACGTTCGCGTCGTTCACGACCACGCCTGCAGCACCGGCCACGACGCTCTGCGCCGCCTCGAAAATGCCCATGACTACGGTCCAGGTGTTCGTGACGATGAGGACGGCGCACGCAGACTTGAACATCCACTTGAAAAACACGGCGGTCTCTATCTCGTGGAAATTGTTCCTGTCCGTGATGATCTGGATAAGCTCCAGCGTCATGACGATGGCGAGGATGACGCCCGCTATGGGCAGAATGACTGTCTCTGAGAGCGTCTCGATCATGTTGAAGATGTCCGAGTTCCAGTTCTGCGGCGTCTGGCCTATCTGCCCGGAGATGCCCGAGACGTTCTCGTTGACGTTGTCAAAGAGGCCGGTGAGATTGGAGATTATCCCACCGGCCAGTATTTCCTTTATCCAGTCCGTCAGCGCGTTTTTGATGAAATCTATGCGCCCTCACCTCCTGCCCCGCGGGGCAAGAATCTTACCGCCATCAGCCGAATAGACCGGATAGCAGCGGCACCAGCGTCATGCCGATGAGCGCCACGCCGCCGCCGGCCATGAGCTGTTTTATCCCTAATTAGGAGTAAAACCTTGCTCGATGGCGGGCGGCGGCGTGTCAAAAAATATATGGAATTGTTTTGGAATCGCCCCGGCTGGAACAGGTCAGCCCTTGACCTGTTCCACCTCCGGGATGGGTTTGAGATTGAAGTGAATTTCGATAGAAATGTGTCGTGTCTTATCGCTGTCGATGTGTTCATGGACAACGATTTCTTTAATCAGGCGGTTTAAGGTGGCTGCGTCCAACTCCGTGATGTCGGCATATTCCTGAATGGCGTCCACCCATTGTTTGGCGTCCATTGCCAGCCGCATTTCATCAGCCAGCTTCTTGCGCCCCTGTGCAACCCGTTCTTTCAACTCGGCCTGTTCCTTCTGCGTCTTGTCCAGCATGAGATTGAAGTTGGCTTCGCTGATCCGCCCGGCAACCATGTCCTCATAGAGCCGCAGCACCATCTTTTCCAGCACTTCAATCCGTTCCTCGTCCTTGGCAAGAGAACGCTCCAACGCTTCCCGCTGGCCTTTCTGTTCGGCTTCGCAGGTGTTGGTCAG
The DNA here is from genome assembly GCA_902496595.1 of uncultured Eubacteriales bacterium. GTDB lineage: Bacteria > Bacillota > Clostridia > Oscillospirales > Oscillospiraceae > Scatomorpha. Next base: position 3,931 of record CABVBV010000156.1, read on the forward strand.
CTTCCCGGCAATGGCTTCCCCATCTGTCAGGGCAGCCTTGGCGCACTCCCGGATTTTGTTCAGGACAAGGTGGTAAAGGGTATCGTATTCCACCCGGTGCTGGGTGCAATGGTTCTTGCCGAACGCACCATAGGTCTTACAGGCGTAAATCTGCTGCGGGTGCTTGGCGTGGGTGGTGCGGATGGTCAGCGACTTGCCGCACTCGCCGCACTTGATAAGCCCGGCAAACAGGCTGGTTTCCCCGTCTTGCCGGGGGCGCTGGCGGGATTTCAGCTTGTCCTGCACGATGGCAAAACTTTTGCTGTCAATCAACGGCTCGTGCCGTTCTTCCACCACGATCCAGTCCTGCGGCTTCTTCTCGCCAATGGTGCCGATTTTGAAGCGGTAGTCTTTCTTTTGGGAAGCGATCGCCCCGGTATAAACGGGATTCATCAGGATGTCCTTTATCACGGAGAAGTCCCACATATACCGCCCGTTTTCCGGGTCTTTCTTTTCCCATTTGGTGCGGACATTGCGGAAGCCCCGTTCCCGGTTCCACCATGTAGGGCAAGGCACCTTCTGTTCTTCCAGCCTGCGCCGGATGAAGTTGGGGCCGTGTCCTTCCAGCGCCCAAAGAAAGATTTGCCGGACAATGGGGGCGGTTTCCTCGTCCACCAGCAGGTGGTTTTTGTCCTCCGGGTCTTTCCGATACCCAAAGGGAGCCACACAGCCGGTAAACTGGCCTTGCTGGGCTTTCAGAAGATACGAGGAATGTACCTTCTTGGAAATATCCTTGCTGTACATCTCGTTCAGGATGTTCTTGAACGGCGCAATGTCGTTGTTGTCCCGCATGGTGTCGATACCGT
>CABVBV010000157.1 GCA_902496595.1 uncultured Eubacteriales bacterium
GGGAACTTGACCGGCTCATCCGGGACGGTCGGGCCCACGTCGGGCATATTCGCCCAGACCGCGTAGAAGGTCATGTCGCTGTTCACGGTGACTGCCTGCTGGGCCTTGTAGGTATCGTTTCCGGACTTCCAGCCCATGAAGATATAGCCGGATTTGCTCGGCGCGTCGGGGAGGATGAAGGCCCTGCCTTTTACAGCATAGAACAGCTCGTCCGCCGCCCCGTTGCCGTAGGAGATGGTGACGAACCAGTTGTTGGGGAAGCTGCCGCTGCCGCCTATCTCGCCGAGCGTCTCGCCGTAGTCCATGTAGATGCCGTTGTTGATCAGGCAGCCGCCCAGGACCTGAACGGTGCCGTAGTTGGTCAGCGTCACGCCCTCGGGGATGGTGAGGTAATCGCCCTCGCGCAGGACAAGGGCATAGCCCTCGGGGAGCGTCACATCCCCGGGCAAAACGGCGTCGCCGTAGGCTTGACCCCTGCCGTCCGTTACCTCAACGCTGTTAGTGATGATAGCCCCATATGTACCATTATTGGATGAGACCCATGAGCTTTCTATTTCAACAGTATTGTCGGCACCTATTGAGTAGTATTCGGGATCAGATATTGCTTCAACTATACTGTTTTTAATGATAGTGTCTGCCCAGCTGTATATGGCGTAATTCGTTTCGCCCTGCGCTTTCACCGTTCCGCCGGTGATCTCAACGTTTCCTGTAGCAAAGATACCCAGTAAATAGCCGGAAGCGGTCACCTGCGCATTATCGGTAATGGTCATTTTGTCCATCGGTACCCAAAAACCACAGTCGTCGGTGGAGGTGCTTTCCACTACTGCATTGCCGGATATAACAATGTTGTTGCCGCAGATTCCAAAAAAGCCCTCTGACGTAACGTTAGAATTGCCGGTGATAATCACATCTCCGTATGCTGACATGATGGGATTCGCGCCCATTTTACTTCCATCCCCAATTACCACTCCAGTCAAAGCCGTTACGTTTACTGTTGCATCATTGATGACCAAATCTCCGTTTTCGCTGTAGACAGGTGCGGTGCAGGAAACAGAGTTCACATTTACGGTTGCACCGTTCTCTATGGTGAGGGTATTGTTTGCGCGTATTGCCTCGGAAAACTTGCCGTTACCATACTCATCGGTGATATCATTCTTTTTGACGTCAATATTTAAAGTCAGTTTCTCAATGTTGACATCTTCACGAGCCCTTATTCCGGAGCCGAAATAATTTACTTCAATATCCAAGGTCGCCGTGCCAGTCAGATTTATTGCCCATGCTTTACCAACGTGCGCAAAACTGTTCTCATCGTGTAATATGCCGCATACTCCTCTGACATTATCAGCATTTCCGTCCGGCTCCTCAACCGTTATCTTGCTGTCTCCAATAACGTTGACGGTGAGCGGGTCGTCTGTCCTTGAAAGAATCACACCGTAGTATTCAGCATCGTGCGTGTGCAAAACATTCAGCTCCGCTCCGTCGAGTGTCAGGGTGTTGGTGGCTGCGTCATATTTGACCGTAGCGCCCTCGTCGGCATTACCCAGCACGTCGGCAGCGTTTGCGCTCGTGACCTGGATGCCGTTGACCCAGAGGTCATACGTCGTCACGCCGGACGACGCCCCCGCGCCGGTGCAGAGCAGAAGGGCGAAGACGGCAGTGAGTACGGTCAGCAGGAATATCTTTTTTTTCATTTGAAACCCTCCCGGTTATTTCAGGCCGGTCACATTGCCTGCCAATGTATAATGAGGGCGCCGGGCACCCGGCGCCCTTAATTTATTTTATAATACCATCACAAATTACGCAAGTATTTTTCCGGCAGACTACGATATGTTGTTTCCTGAGTGAATTATGCTATCATCTTTATGGCTGTTGGGCGCCGGAACGCCCCTCACTGCTCCAAATTTAAACCCCGGCCGGAAGAATCCCGGTCGGGGTTTGTGGGTTACGACACTACGTCTTTCAGAAGGTCGTTCATATCGTACATACCTGGAGTTTTGACATTTGCTATGAATCTTGCGGCGGCGATGGCTCCGCTGGCAAAGACCTCTCTGGAGAGTGCGGAGTGTTTCAGCTCGAAGACCTCGTCATGACCGGCGAAAATGACCTCATGATCTCCGACTATCGTGCCGCCTCTGATGGAGGAGATCCCAATCTCCTCTCGACGCCTGGGCCTTCTTACACTGTGCCGCTCGAAAACATTCTCGGGTTCGTATGGAAGACCGGCAGCGGCGGCGTCTGCGAGCATTAATGCAGTGCCGCTCGGGGCGTCCACCTTGCGCCGGTGGTGCCGCTCTACGATCTCCACGTCGAAGCTCTCGCCAAGCACGGCCGATGCGCGTTTCACAAGCTGCATCATCAGGTTTATGCCAAGCGACATATTGCCGGACTTGAATACCGGGATGCGTTTCGAGGCCATATCAATGTTCTTGAGCTGTTCCTCGGAGTACCCGGTAGTACACAGAACTATCGGCACCTTCCGCAGTATGCAGAACTCGAGCAGCCCGTCGAGATTCGCAGGGTTTGAGAAGTCCACTACGACGTCCGCAGGCCCGTCGTAGCTCATGGGGTCGGAGTAGACCTCGAAGTCGTTGTGCTTCACCGGCGTGCGGTTGAAGCCCGCCACTATCTCCACTCCCTCAAGTCCCTCGCAGCCGCAGACCACGCACTGGCCCATGTGGCCGTTGCAGCCGGAGACTATCATCTTTAGCATTGTTTTTTACCTCTCAGCTCACACGTTTATGCCAACTCCGCGCATGGAGACCTTCAGCTTTTCAAGATTCGCCGGATCCATGTCGACGAGCGGAAGCCTCAGCTTGCCCACGTTCATGCCCGCTACGTTCATGGCGGTCTTTACCGGTATCGGGTTCGTCTCTATGAACAGCTTGTCGAAGAAGTCCGCCAGGCGGAAATACTCGGAGGCGGCTGCTTTGAAGTCGCCCTTGAGGCAGAGCTCACAGAGCTTCGCTACGTCCTTCGGGATGATGTTCGACGCGACCGAGATGACGCCGACTGCTCCAAGCGACATCATGGGGACAGTGTCGGAGTCGTTCCCGCTCCAGAAGACCAGGTCATCCCCGCAGATTGAGCGTGTGAGCGCGAACTCGGCGATGTTGCCGCTGGCCTCCTTGACGCCGCAGATGTTCGGATGCTGCGACAGAGCCTTGTAGGTGGCGGGTTTGATGCCTATGCCGGTTCTGCTGGGGACGTTATACAGGATCATAGGCGTCTTGACCCTGTCCGCAACGTAGCTGAAGTGCTCGATGAGGCCCTTCTGCGTAGTCTTGTTGTAGTAAGGTGTGACCATGAGTATGCCGTCCGCGCCGCAGGCTTCGGCCTGCTTCGCCTGGGCAAGAACGTGCTCTGTGTTGTAGCCTCCGACTCCGACAATGGTCTTCATCTTACCGGCGCATTTCCTGACGGTGAGCTCGACGAGCTTGTTGTGCTCTTCTTCGGTGTGAGTCGGATTCTCACCCGTGGTGCCGCAGACGAGGATGGCAGAGGTGCCGCCCTCATACTGGAAGTCGATGAGCTCCTCGTACTTTGCGTAGTCGACGCCGTTCTCGAGGTATGGCGTGACGATGGCGGTACACGAGCCGGTGAATATCGGTGTCTTTGCCATTTTATAAACCTCCTTCAGTTGTGATAGCTCACTTTGCGCTTATATAGCCCTCGGCACACAGCAGCTCGGCCAGCTCGACCGCGCCGCCGGCAGCGCCCCTGAGCGTGTTGTGCGAAAGGCACACGAACTTATAATCATACTGCGTGTCGGGCCTCAGTCTGCCGATGCTTATCTGCATACCGCCCTCGTTCATCCTGTCGAGTCTCGTCTGCGGCCTGTCGGGCTCCTCGAAATACCTCAGGAACTGCTTCGGCGCAGAGGGCAGCCCGAGCTCCTGGGCGCGGCCCTTGTAGCCGGCCCAGCGGGCCTTCATCTCGTCCATGGACGGCTTTTTGTCAAAGCTCACGAACACGGCGGCCATGTGGCCGTTGGCGGCGGCGACCCTGAGGCACTGGGCGGTGATGAGGGGCTTTTCGGCATTTTTGATGACGCCGCCCTCAACGCGGCCCCAGACCTTCATGGGCTCCTGCTCGCTCTTTTCCTCCTCGCCGCCGATGTAGGGGATGACGTTGTCCACCATCTCGGGCCAGGTCTTGAAGGTCTTGCCCGCGCCGGAGATGGCCTGATAGGTGCAGACGAGTATCTTGTCGAGGCCGAAGTCCGCCCTGAAAGGTGAGAGGGCCGGAACGTAGCTCTGGATGGAGCAGTTGGACTTCACCGCGATGAAACCGCGCTTTGTGCCGAGCCGCTTTTTCTGGTCGGCGATGACCGCCAGGTGCTCGGCGTTTATCTCGGGTATGACCATGGGCACGTCCGGAGTCCAGCGGTTGGCGCTGTTGTTGGAGACCACCGGGCACTCGGCTTTGGCGTATTCCTCCTCGAGCGCGAGGATGTCCTCCTTCTTCATGTCCACGGCGGAAAAGACGAAATCCACGTCCTTCACGATGTCCGCGACGTCGGCGGCGTTGCGCACGACCATCTTCTTGGCGCAGTCCGGCATGGGGTCGTCCAGCGCCCACTTCGCGCCGACAGCCTCCTCATAGGTCTTGCCCGCGCTCCTCGCACTGGCCGCTATGACGCTCAGCTCGAACCAGGGATGGTTGGCGATGAGCGTGACGTAACGCTGGCCCACCATACCGGTGCCGCCGATGATGCCTGCCCTCAATTTCTCCATTGCGAAAACCTTCCTTTCACCATACGACTCAGTGTATTCGC
>CABVBV010000158.1 GCA_902496595.1 uncultured Eubacteriales bacterium
GACGCCAGCTTCTGCGGTATCATTATGCCCATGAGCCGCATGAAGCCCGCGCTGCCGCAGATGACCTCCAGGCCCTCGATGAGCGAGGTCAGCCCGCCGCCCTCGTGGCAGCAAAAATCCTCGACCCTGAGCATGGAACATCCGTTTTTCCGCATAAGCTCCAAAAACGCCGGGGACAGCCCGCTGCCCGAGGCGCAGACAAGGCTGCCGGCCGCAGCTATCACCCTCTGCGGCTTCATGCCGTCCAGTATGCGTATGCTCTCTATCGACACCGAGTCGCTCGGGAAAAGGTCTGTGTCCGTAACAACAAGGCGGCTCGCACGGCCTATGTCCCGTATCCCCGGCCAGCCGGCGACTGCGGCTCCGGAGCGGAATATGCGCCTCGCCATCATCGCGTAAGGCAGGGCGCAGGCCAAAAAGGCCGCGAAGGGAGCCGCGCTCGCGGATATCGCCGCAAGTATCCTGAAAAAGCTCGACCAGCTCTTGGTCACAGCCGCGACCGCCGCCGACAGCAGCACGCAGGCGGCCAAAAACCAGGGCGCCAGACTCAAAAAGAGGTTTTCCACCGCATCGGGTTCTTCACAGCGCCTCAGCCAGCCTTCCGTATCCCGCTTGCGCTTTATCAGGGCGGCGCCCTCCTCCAACACCCCCGTCTCCGCACTGACGCAGAAGGGGTCTTCGGCCAGCTCCTTGGCCTTGGCCGAGCGTCGCAGCCCCTTAGCCGTGAGCAGAGAGCCCCAGAGCGCGAAGGTCATGGATAACCCGGCCGCGCCACAGAACGGCAGCCCCCACCCCGCCGTGCCGACGGCATAGCTCACCACGGCGTCCAGCGCTGCGGCAACGCAGGAGAAGGATACCATCGTCCAAAGTCCGGGACGGTTACGCAGCAGCGACATTATCCCCGATGTGAAGATATCCAAACCGAGCATGACTATCGTGAGCTCCAGAGCAAGGCAGACCAGCGAGGTCGTGCGCAGGTCGGAGCCCAGCGCTCCAAAGCACGGAAGTCCGAAAGATATCCAGCAGAGTATCAGGCACATGAATGCCGCGAGCCTGAACCTCAGCTTGAGCGAGGTGACGCTTCTCGCATAATACTTGGCAGCCCTGTCCGGAGCCATCTCCGGGCCTTCCTCCACCTCGTCCTCAACAGCGCGGGCCTCGCCTGCCGACATGGCCCTTCTGAGCTTGTAGCCGATTATGGCGAGCGTGCCGAGGATGGGCCCCGCCTGGCGTTCGGCCCTGTCCCTGCGCCTCGACCTCCGCCTCGGCTCGGGCGGTTCCATGTCTTCCGAGCCCTCGTCGGCATAGTCCCCTTCCTCATCTTCATATGAGGAATAGCCTCCGACGCGGATGTTCTCGTCAGCCGTCGGTATGTAGCGCTCCTGCTCCTGCTCGCGGCTTTCCTCCGGCACGGGCTCGCACTCAGGCTCCGGGTACGTCTCCTCTTCCGGAAAAGGCTCAGGCTCAGTTTCAGGCTCAGGCTCCGGCCCGGCATAGTCCTCGACGAATCTGGGGATATCCGACGGCCTGGGCACGTTCCAGTTCGCGGAGCGGCGCTCTGCCTCGGCTATAATGTCTCCCAGCTTGTAGACCTTGACATCCTCGTCTCCATCGGGCAGTTCACGGGCTCCGGGACGGTAGACCTTCACATCCTCGTCCTCATCGAAGGCAGCCCCTGCATCCTGCCTGTACTCCGGCTCCGGGTCGGGCTCAAGCTCGGCTTCCGGCTCGGGCATATACCTCGGCCGGTACTCGCGGACGTCCTCTCTTTCGCGCCGCCTCGAGCGGCTCCTGCGTGCGCGTCTGGGCCTGTACTCCCTGGCGGGTTCAGCCTCCAGAGTGTCGTCCATATCGCGGCTCTCTGCAGAGGCTCCGGAGAAGGTCTCGTCTATGGCCTCCATGACGATCCTTCTGGAACGGGCCGAGACCTCGTCCTCCGGCGGCACGCCGAGCCCGAAGTCGGCGTATTCTGCAAGTATGGACTCGAGCGAGATATCGTCGGTCTGATTCAGTTTATCCTCAAAGGTGGTTCCAGTATCGGTCAAATCAAAAATCCTCTCTTGCGCGGGCGCAAAGATACGAATACCAATATAACACACCCTGAGCGAAACTTAAAGCATAAAAATGAGGTAATTTGTAAATTCTCGCCGCCGGCCCGTGCGCCCTACAAGCCCCGCGGAGTATTTTTCAATATTTCGCGGAGCGCGGCGCCATTATCTTTCGCGTCTTCGGCTCATCCGCAGACGGACGTGATGGCCACGGCGTTGGCAAGGTTTGCGAAGCTGTCCGGCGGCGGGACTTTTGAAGAGCGGCAGCCGAGTATTCTGACCGGCCGCAGCGTTTTATAGTCGTAGCTTTTCAAGGGGCGGTCATAGGCGTCGAAACTGTGAGCCGCCACGAGGAAGTTCCCTCTTCGTCCGCCTGTTATGAGGAGCGTGTGGTAAAAGCTGCCGTATGCGTCCCCGAGCTGTACAAGGTCGCCGGGCCCGAGCTCTTCCAGGGCTGCGGTCTTGCCGTATGGGCCGGGGCCCTCGTTCCCGGTCAGGAAGTCGAACAGGTATCGCACTCCCGTCCACGAGGGAGTCCTGTCCGACGCCGAGGCATAGTACCAGCCGAAGGTCTTCCGGCAGTTCATGACGCAGCAGCCTGCGAGCAGGCATTGGGAGATGAAGTTGGTGCAGTCGCCACCTATGCCGGTGAAGTTATAAAACAGCGGATTTCTGCCGTAGGCCCAGCGTCTTGCGTATTCCAGAGCGCGTTTCCGGTCGTATCCTGTCTCCTTCAGCATAAAAATCACCTCACCGCATAATACGCGGAGAGGTGACTTCAGGTTTATACTAGGTTCAAACGACCTTTTTCCCGGCTACGAAGACCATCTTGACGTTCAGCTCCGCATCGAGCACGACCACATCGGCTCGTTTTCCCGGGGCAAGCTCTCCGCAGTCGTCCAGTCTCGCTGCCCTGGCCGGAATGCTCGTGGCGGCGGCTATGGCCTTTTCCAGAGGGATGCCGAATTTTACGGCCCTTCTCACGGCCTCGCCCACGTTGATGCTGCTGCCGGCCAGCGTGCCGTCCAGCAGCCTCGCTACCCCGCCTCCGAGCTTTATGGGCAGGCCGCCGAGCTCATAGTCGCCGTCCGGCATACCCGCGCAGCGGAGCGAGTCGGAGATGAGCGCCAGCCTGCCGTCGAAGAGCTGCATCGCGCAGCGCACGGCAGAGGGATGGATGTGCAAGCCGTCGCAGATGAGCTCCACCGTCGCTCCCGCGTCGAAGGCGGCGCCGATGACGCCGGGCTTCCTGTGGTGCAGGCCGGGCATACCGTTAAAGAGATGAGTCGCGTGGCTCGCGCCGGCCTCATATGCCCGCATCGCCGTGTCGTAGTCCGCCTCGGTATGGCCGACGGAGACGGTGCAGATGGGGGAAACGCGCTTCACGAACTCTATTCCTCCGTCCTCTTCCGGGGCCACGGTGACGAGCTTCACCGCACCGCCGGAAGCCTCGTGCAGACGCATGAACATATCCGCGTCCGGCTTGTGCAGGTTGTCCGGGTTTTGTGCCCCCCTCTTCGCGTAGGACAGGAAAGGCCCCTCGAGGTGTACGCCCGCGCACCTCGCGCCCGGGAGCGGCCCCGCGTCCTTCACGCAGGCCATGGCGGGCATCAGCTGGTGTTCCTTGAGCGTCATCGTCGTGGCGAGGAAGCTCGTCACACCGTTCTCTGCGTAGTACCTTGAGGCGACCTCCATCGCCTCCGGGTCTCCGTCCGAGAAGTCGCGGTTCATGTTGCCGTGGCTGTGGATATCGACATAGCCGGGCACCACATAGCAGCCGCCCACGTCGACGCCCTCTCCCTCAAATTCGTCCACACCTTCGATGGTATCGCCGAAGCTGAGGGTGCAATTGTGGAATCTCCCGTCGCGGAGAAACACCTTGCCGTTTTTAAGTAGCATTTTTTATCACTCCAGATACCTTATTTTAGTTGACGAAAGCTCCAAATGAGAGTATTATTTTTCTGTTATGAATACTTTAGGGAGGCCTGTTAAAATGTCAGGTGTTATATCAAGAGGCGTCCGTGCTCCTATCATACGCGAAGGAGACGACATAGTCAAGCTCACAGCCGACGCTGTTGAGGCCGCAATGGCTTCCGAGGGCTTCGAGCTGCAGGAGAGGGACATCGTCGCCGTGACTGAGAGCGTCGTGGCGCGTTCCGACGGCAACTACGCCTCCGTGGACGATATCGCCGCGGACGTGAAGGCGAAGCTCGGCGGCGGCACCGTCGCGGTCGTGTTCCCCATCCTGTCCCGCAACCGCTTTGCCATCTGCCTGAGGGGCATAGCCAGGGGCTCGAAGAAGGTCGTCATCATGCTCTCCTACCCGTCCGACGAGGTCGGCAACCACCTCTTCGACGAGGACACCATGGATGACAGCGGCGTGAACCCCTTCACAGACGTGCTGACGCTCGAGCGTTACAGGCGCATCTTCGGCAGCATCAGGCACCCCTTCACCGGAGTCGACTACGTCGAATACTACGAGAACATCATCCGCGAGGAGGGCGTGGAGAGCGAGATAGTCTTCGCCAACCGGCCCGAGACCGCGGCGACATTGGCGGACAACATCCTCTGCTGCGATATCCACAGCCGCTTCAGGACGCAGAGGCGCATCATCGCCGCCGGCGCGAAGAACGTGCTGACGCTCAGCGACATACTCAACGCCCCGGTGAACGGCAGCGGCTACTGCCCGCAGTACGGCCTGCTCGGCTC
>CABVBV010000159.1 GCA_902496595.1 uncultured Eubacteriales bacterium
GTGGACTCGCCGGCCATGGTTATCATGACGAAGACCATGGAGAGCATCATGAGGCTCGAGAGCATCATGAAACTGTAAGTGAGCAGCGCCGAGAGCTGGCCCACGTCGAAGTCGAGGCCCATGGACGTGATGATCGTATACGAACCGAAGGACAGCACGAAGACCATGACGGAGTAGATGCAAAACTGCATGAGCGGCCCGTTGAGGGCGAGGATGCGCTCGGCCCTGGTGAAGTCCGCGCAGACGTCCTCGGCCGCGGCGCCGAACTTCTTCGACTCGTAGTCCTCGCGCACGAAGGCCTTGACCACGCGCATGGCCTTGACGTTCTCCTGTATGGACTCGTTGAGCTTGTCGTACTTCTTGAAGACGCGCCGGAACAGGGGTATCGTCTTCGAGATGATGATGGCCAGCCCTGCGGCGAGCACGGGCAGGACAAAGAGGAAGATCCAGGACATCTTCCCGCCCATCATGAAGGCCATGACAAAGGCGAAGACCAGCATGAGCGGCGAGCGTATCGCCAGGCGGATTATCATCATGAAGGCGAACTGCACGTTCGTGACGTCCGTCGTCATCCTCGTGACCAGCGAGGAGGTCAAAAAGTGGTCGATGTTCTCAAAGGAGAAGCCCTGTACGGCGTGGAAGATGTCGTGCCGCAGGTTACGCGCCAGGCCGCAGGACGCGGTCGAGCAGGTCAGGCCCGCCAGTGCGCCGAAGAGCAGCGAGAGCGCCGCCATGAGCACCAAGAGCCCGCCGTAGCGCAGTATCTCGTCCATGCCGCAGCCGGCCTTTATCTCGTTCACGAGATTGGCGGTTATAAAGGGTATGATACATTCCATTATGACCTCGAGCGAGACGAGTATCGGAGTCAGGATGGTGACGTTCCGGTACTCGCGCAGGCTCATCCGAAAGAGTTTTACCATTTTCATTCCTCTCATTCACTAAAAGCGAGCATGACTTGCCGCCCCGATGATATGCGGCAAGTATGCTCACTGAAAAAGATATTCAATTAAAACGGCAGGCCCTTCATGCCCGTGAGCTTCGCCATATTCCCGGACGAGGCGGCGTCGACCTTCCTTAGCGCCTCGTTCACCGCGGCGATTATCATGTCCTGGAGCATCTCCACGTCCTCGGGGTCTACCGCTTCAGGGTCGATAGTCAGCTCCATAAGCTCATGCTTGCCGCTGACGACGGCCTTGACTACGCCGCCTCCCGCAGTCGCCTCGAAACTCGCAGCCTCGAGCTCCTCCTGCATCTTGCGCAGTTCCTCCTGCATCTTCTGCGCCTGCTTCATCATGTTCGCCTGATTCATACCGCCCATGCCGCCGTAGCCGCCGCGGAAACCGCCTTTTGCCATGGTATCATCCAACCTTTCAGACAAATTTTACAAATGGATTCCCGCGCAGCTCTTCGACGCTGCGCGTTGGCTGCTTGCCGCCGCCCAAAAGCGTGACTTCTATGTCGAGCGGCCGCCCCGCCAGCTTGGATGCCGCAGCCCTCACTGCACTGAGCACCTCCTGAGTGTTCAGCCTCGACGCAAAAAAGCTGCTGGAAAAGATGAGATGCAGCGAACTCTCCGTGAACTCCACGCTGAGCTGCCCCGTGTCGCTCAGGGAGCGAATGATCCCGGGTTTCAGCTTGTCCGAGAGCTCGGCCACCACCTCTGGCCACTTCGGCATACCGACGGGCACAGCTTCGGGTTCCGGCTCTGTTTCCGGCTCCGGAGCATTGTCCGGCCTGTCCGGCAGAGGCGGCTCCGGATTGTAGTAGATACCGACCGGCTCAGGCACCGGCTCAGGCTCGTCCTTGATGTATCCCGAACCGTCCGGGGAAGCCGGCTCCGCTGCGTCTTCAAAACCGACCGGCTCCTCGGGCTCAGTTATTTCATTGTGCGCCGGCTCAACAGCTGGCTCGGCAGCGAACTCAGACGGCGGCTCTGCCGCAGGTTTTTGCTCAGGCACAGGTTCCGTAACCGGCGCCGGAGCCCTTGGAGGCGGAGTTCCGGCCTCGAGCCTGGAGATCCTGGCCATCAGCTCCGGGATCCCGGAGTTCAGAGCCGGGTCGCAGAGCGAGATGAGACAGAGCTCGACACAGGTTCTGGGAGACGGGCTGTCTCTGAGCGCAGATATCGCCTCCTGTGCCCGCTGCATATTTCTGAGCAGCTCTTCCTTCGTGAAGAGCCGTGAAAAACTTTCAATCGTCCTTTGGTCGTAAGCTCCGGACATGAGACTGCCACCGCCCCTCGGCGCCAGCTGCTGAAGCAAAATGTCCCTCATCAGCGCACAGAGGTCGGAGAGCAGGGACGCCGGGTCTTTTCCATCCTTCCATAGCCTCGAGAACCCTTCGAGAGCCGAACGGGCGTCATGCCTTGAAATTGCCGTCAATAGCTCGCCGACCCGCCTGTTTCCGGCAAGGCCTGTCGCCTCGAGCACGGCGTTTTCGTCTATCACCTCACAGCTCGAACACTGGTCGAGCAGCGAGATGGCGTCGCGCATACCGCCGTCTGCGAGCCTGGCCAGAAGCATTGAGGCCCCGCTCGTGAGTTTGAAGCCCTCCTGAGAGGCGATGTAGTCGAGACGCTTGGAGATGACCTCGGCGTCGAGCCTTCGGAAGCTGTATCGCTGGCAGCGCGAGAGTATGGTCGCGGGCACCTTGCGCAGCTCGGTGGTCGCGAGGATAAACATCAGATGCTCCGGCGGCTCCTCAAGTATTTTTAGCAGCGCATTGAAAGCCGCAATGCTGAGCATATGTACCTCGTCGACGATGTAGACGCGCTTTTTGACGCTGGCAGGGGAGAAGATGGCCTCGTCGCGCAGGGCGCGGATGTTGTCGACGCCGTTGTTGGAGGCGGCGTCGATTTCCACGACGTCCATGACGGAGCCGTCGTCGATGCCGCGGCAGGCGGCGCACTGGCAGCAGGGGTTGCCGTCCACGGGATGCTCGCAGTTGACGGCCTTGGCGAGTATCTTGGCGCAGCTTGTCTTGCCGGTGCCTCGGGTACCTATGAATAAATAGGCGTGAGAAAGGCGCCCGGAGGCGATCTGCGCCTTGAGCGTCTCAGTGATGTGTTCCTGGCCGCAGACTTCGTCAAGAGTGCGCGGCCTGTATTTGCGGTAAAGGGCCTGGTAGATGGCGTCCACGACCTTTAAGATAGAGTACGGCACTTTGCAAGACTGCACACCCTTGCCTGAACGTGCGACACACCCGTTACGCTTGCAGCCAACTCGGCTCCGGCTGGCCCACGGCACACGGACTGACCCGCTTAATGCTGCTCGGTTCCCCGCCTGACATGGTTCACGGGGGCCCGTTGCGCGGGGCCGGAGCTTTCAACGCCGCTTACAAGAGTCAGACGGCACATAACACGTCCTCACGTAGGAATCCATCCCTGCTGTAGCGGATTGCAGGTTACAGGGCACCGCTAGCTCCCCGACTGGTGCAGCCTTGCAAAGGGCCGCGGGGTTATTGTACTACAAAACTTTATTTTAATCAATATTGATTTTAAGTCTTTACAAATCCGAAATATGTGCTATAATGTTCAAGCGTTCGGGCCTGTAGCTCAGCTGGGAGAGCGTTCGGTTCGCATCCGAGAGGTCGAGAGTTCGAGTCTCTTCAGGTCCACCATAAGATGATCGGCACTGACTCAATGAGCAGTGCCGATTATTAGTAAATTACGAAGGAGGGGCCTGGATGCCGGATTATAAGGCAATGTATTATCACCTGGCGGGGCGCATGGCGACGGCCGTGGATGCGCTGGAAGCCACAACGAACGCGCTGGTGGAGATCACTGAAAAACTGAAGCTGGCGCAGCAGACCACAGAGGAAATGTTCATTTCCAGCCCTGACGACGATGAGGATCTCGAGGGGAACGAATAAGCACCGGAGCAAAAGCCGCAGAAGGCAAAAATGCCACTGATGTAACGAGCGCTTCACACGAAGAATGTGCGGGGCGTTCGTTTTTTTGCTTGCGGCCGTCGAGGTGTGCCTGAGCTTACCGGCGGCGTCGGCAGGTTTTAGTTTTGCAGTAAGGTGAAAAGGCGGTCATCAGAGAGATACAAGAGGAGCTGCGCGTCATCGCTGAGATCGTGCGTCCACTCTGGCTGAATCAGGCTTTTTTCAGGGAGGATGTTGAAGGGATAAGATACCACGAGCTGTGCGCCTACTTTTTGCTGGACATTTCAAATACCGACCTGTTGCCACGAGGCAACAGGTTTTGCCTGACGGAAGGGGAGAGATGCAACAGCTTCGAATGGCTGAGATTCGGACAGCTGAAAGATGAATACTTCTATCCGGCCTTTCTGAAAGAGGCTATATTCGACCTTCCCGATACATTCACGCTCCGGACGGAATTACAATAGGCAGGGCGCCGCAGGTGCAGAGACCCGCTTTGTCCTCGGCGGCAATGCTGTCGCGCCTGTATGAATTGAGCAGGATGCCCCTGACGTTAGCCATGACGGAGACCTTGTCCGGGCAATCCTTGTATTTCACGCGGACGAGACAGCCGTCCAGAACGCAGACCTGTTCGCCGCTGGAGTTGATGGGAGCCGAAAGCGAACTTGTGTTTTTCTGTATTTCGCTCCGTTTCTTATAGGATGTTCCGCCGTATTTGCCACGCGCCCCGCGTCGCTGACTGCCTCCAGTCACGCAGGTTCTGTGCTCGCTGTACCGTGTATTCAGTTGTGGGAAACTCTCAAAAATGTCCCTTCGCTATATAGGCAGCGAAAATGCGATTTTTACAAC
>CABVBV010000160.1 GCA_902496595.1 uncultured Eubacteriales bacterium
CGCAACAAAGTAACTGCGGGGGCGTGTTCTGCACGCTCCCGCTTTTGCAGTTCATTTGAAAGGTGACTGGGCAATTGAGCAGAAACAGGGCGATCTTTGAAATGCTGCTGTGCGCCGCAATGTGGAGCATCGCGGGCATTTTCATAAAGCTCATTCCGTGGAATCCGATAGTAATAGCAGGCATCAGGAGCCTCATCGCCGGAGCGGTCATGTTCGTGTATATGCGATATAAGCGCATAGGCTTCACGGCGGATAAGCGGAGCGTGAGGGGAGGACTGGCTCTCTGCTGCACGCTGACCTGCTTTGTCGCGGCGAACAAGCTGACTACGGCGGCGAACTCCATAGTGCTCCAGTTCACGGCGCCGATGTTCATAGTCGTGTTCTCCGTGCTGTTTCTCAAAAAACGGTTTTCAAAGGCAGATGTCGTCGCTGTTGTGCTGACTATGCTGGGCATCTCGCTGTTTTTCTTCGACCAGCTGACGCCCGGGCATTTGCTGGGCAACTGTGTAGCGATAGCGGCCGGTATAGCTTTCGCACTGTACTACATGAGCCTTGATGGGGCGACGGAGAGCGAGCGGATGAGCTCGATACTCATGGCTCATGTGCTGACCTTCCTCGTGAGCCTGCCGTTTATAGTTTCGGAGCCTCCGGAAATAGGCGCAGCCCCGGTCGCCTGCATATTCGTCCTGGGAGTGGTGCAGCTGGGAATACCATATGTGCTGCTGGGCCGGGCCTCGGGCTCCTGCCCGCCTTTGGCCTGCTCGCTTCTGGGCGCGCTCGAGCCGCTGCTTAATCCGGTTTGGGTGTTTATATTCGACGGCGAGGCCCCGGGTATGTGGGCGCTCATAGGCGGAGTGGTCGTCATAGCCACCGTCACGGTGTGGTGCGTATACGGCGACCTGCGCGAGAGGAAGAGGGCCGCATGAACGAGAAACTTCCGGAACTGAGGGAAAAGGCCAACCGGCTGCCGCTGCTGCCGGGAGTGTATATCATGAAGGACGCCAGAGGCGAGGTCATCTACGTCGGCAAGGCCAAGGCGCTCAAAAATCGGGTGTCGAGCTATTTCAGAGGCGAGCACCTGCCGAAAGTCGCCGCCATGGCGGAAAAAGTCGCGGATTTCGACGTGATCGTCGTTACCAGCGAGTTCGAGGCGCTGGTGTTGGAGAACTCGCTGATAAAGCGGCATAAACCGTACTATAATATTCTTTTAAAGGACGACAAGGGTTATCCGTATATCCGGCTGGACACAAGGGAACAGTACCCAAGGTTCACACTGACGAATAAATATTCAAAAGACGGTGCGAGATACTTCGGCCCCTTCGGCGGACGTTCGGTCACGAAGGACATAATAGACACGCTCTCGAAGGCTCTGCTGCTGCCGACCTGCTCCAGAAAGTTCCCGAGGGACATAGGCAAGGCGAGGCCCTGCCTCAATTACCATATGGGCTCCTGCCTGGGCTGGTGCATGGAGGGCCATTCGCCCGAGGAATACAAAGCCGCCGCAGAGCACGCGGCGCTCATACTGAGCGGGAAGACGAAGGAGCTGACGGACGAGCTGAATGAAAAGATGCTTGCCGCCTCAGAGGAGTGGAAGTTCGAGCTGGCCGCATCATACCGGGACAGAATACGCGCCGTAGAGGGCCTGGGCCAGAGACAGAGAGTCATCTCTGCCGTGTACGCCGATACGGACGCTGTGGGCTTTCACAGGGGCGCCAAGAGCTGCTTTTCAGTGCTGCATTTCGTGGGCGGCGACCTGGCCGCCAAAGATTTTGAACTCATGGATGAGCCGCTCGAGGACGACGGCGAGGCCATCTCCGGGCTGATACGGCAGTATTATGCGCAGAGGGGAGCATGGCCCAAGTTCATATTGCTCCAGACGGAGGCGGAGGACGCCGAAGCTCTCTCGCAGCTGTTCACGGAGCAGGCGGGACATAAGGTGTCGGTGGAGACGCCCAAGCGGGGCGACAGACTCAAACTGGTCGAGAGCGCAGTCACAAATGCAAGAGAGGAGTCGGAGCGGGCGGCCACAACGGCCCAGAAGTCGCTCAAGACCCTGGAGTGGCTGCAAAAGACCCTGGAGCTGCCTTCAATGCCGGAGCGTATAGAGGCCTTCGACGTCTCCAATTTGGGCTCCGAGGGTATAGTCGCCGCCATGACCGTGTTCGCGCACGGCCGGCCGCTCAAGCGGGATTACAGAAAGTTCAGAATGAAAGACGTATCCGGGCCTGACGATTACGCTTCGATGCGCGAAGCCGTCGGCAGGAGGTTCCAAAGGCTGCTGGACGGGGATTTGAAGTTCTGCGAGGTGCCCGACCTGCTGCTCATAGACGGCGGCAGCGTCCACGCCGCCGCGGCAAGGGACACTCTGCGCGAGCTGGGACTCGAGCTGCCCGTCTATGGTATGGTCAAGGACGACAAGCACAGAACTCGTGCGCTCACCTCGCCGGAGGGAGAGGAGATCGGCATAGGCGGCAACCCTGCGGTCTTTGCCTTCGTGGGTACGATACAGGAGGAGACGCACAGGTTCGCCATAGAGTACCAGCGCAGTCTCAGAACGGCGAAGCTGCACTCGGCGCTCGACGACATAAAGGGCGTGGGCGAAAAGCGCAAGGCGGAGCTCATGCGGCACTTCGGCACGATAAAGGCCGTAAAGGCCGCGAGCCTCGAGGAACTTGAGCGAGCGGTGCCGAGGAATACGGCCCGGGCCGTATACGAGCACTATCACGGGGGAGGAGAGGACGAATGAGAGTCATAACCGGAACGGCGAGGGGCAGAAAGCTCCGCGAGCCCTCGGGCATGGATATCAGGCCGACGACGGATATCGTCAAAGAGGCTGTTTTCAATATCATACAGTTCGACATAGAGGGCCGGAGGGTGCTGGATCTGTTCGCCGGCACGGGACAATTGGGTATCGAAGCGCTCTCAAGAGGCGCGGCGGACTGCACTTTCGTGGACGAGAGCCGCGAGGCTGTCAGCATAGTGAAGGAGAACCTGGCGAAGTGCCGCTTCACCGCGAAGGTGGTGCAGGCGGACTCGATAGGATACCTGAGAGGGGCGGGAAAATTCGATATTGTTTTCCTTGACCCGCCATATGATTCAAACCTGCTTGACAAATCTCTCGAAATAATCCAAAATGTTGACATACTGACCGAAGGTGGTATAATCGTGTGCGAAAGCAGGCGGGAAAAGTCGCTGCCTGAGCCGAGACGCCCTTATATTAAGGCGCTCGAGCGGAACTACGGCAAGGTCAAAATAAGCGTGTATAAAAAGGAAAGCGAAGTATGAGCACAGCGATATGCCCAGGCAGCTTCGACCCGATGACGTTAGGTCATCTGAATATTATACGAAGGACGGCCAAGATATTTGACAGGGTCGTAGTGCTCGTCATGTTCAACGCGGCTAAACAGAGGCCGATGTTCACAATAGACGAGAGGGTGGAGATGATCTCGAGAGTAGTCTCCAGGTTCTGCAACGTCGAGGTGGACACCTATGACGGGCTGCTTGCGGAATACGCAAAGAGATATAAGGACGCGATAATCGTCAAGGGCCTGCGGGCCAGCACGGACTTTGAAAACGAGTTCCAGATGGCGCAGATAAACAAGACTATAAATCCTGCGCTTGAGACAATGTTCTTGACCTCGAGTGAGAAATATACGTTTTTGAGTTCGTCGGTGGTGAGGGAGCTGGCGGGCTACGGAGCGGATCTGTCCGAGTTCTTGCCGAGGGAGATAATAAAAGACGTACTGGCGAGAGCCGGAGCGGGAGGAAGATAAGGTATGGATAACGAGGTCATGGATCTCATCGAGGAGCTGTACTCGATGGTGTCGGAGGCGTGGGGAGTGCCTCTTGGTAATGACAAGTGCATTGTTGAGCGGGATAAAGTCCTCAATATGCTGGAGGACATCAAGGCGCAGCTTCCGGTAGAGCTTTCGGAGGCGAAGCGGCTGGTATCCGCCAGGGATGAGTTCATCGGAAACGCAAAGAGGGAAGCCGAATCCATCAGACGCGCCGCCGAGGAGAAGGCCAGAGCCATGATCGAGGAGCAGGAGATCGTCAGGATCGCGAGGGCGAGGAGCAACGAGCTCATGGCCACAGCCGAAAACCGGACGAACGAGCTCAAGAAGGTCGCCGGGGATTACGTCGAAGATCTCTTGAGGAGAACCGAAGAGAGCTTGTCGAACGCTCTTGGAGAGGTCAGAAGTTCGCACAGCCAGTTCCGTTCAGCCCTTGGAACCAAGGAAGCACCGGCTGCTGCGCAAAGAAATAATTCCCAATAATCCTGAGCAACACTAGATATAGACGCAATTGGCGCCCATCCGAGAGGATGGGCGCCAAATTTTGTGTTTTAATGACAGTTTCAGCGATTTGCGGGCCGGACAGAGGGAAAAGAGGTGCAAAAAAATCTAAAAAAGCCCTTGCAATTTGGTGGAGGGGAAAATATAATATAGGTGCTCTTGTGGGGCAAAGTGGTGGAAAGTGTAGCGAAATCCCACAAATTATGGCAAGACGGAGGCGGCCGCGGTGACAGGTGAATATCAGCACACGCTGGACAGCAAGGGCCGCCTGTTCATACCGGCCAAATTGAGGGACGAGCTTGGGGA
>CABVBV010000161.1 GCA_902496595.1 uncultured Eubacteriales bacterium
TGTATGAACTCTCTTTTATCCTCCTAAAGTGTTGCACTTGATAGTATAATTCACCAAAGGCAAAAACACAGGGCGGCGCGTGTGCGCCGCCCTGTGTTTTCTTTGCAGAGTTTATTTTTCCAGCTCCTCGACAGCGTCGAGCCAGAGGCTGTTCGAGGCGTCCGAGGGCATCTTGTGCCCGTCCCTCGGGGAGAGCGTGAAGCCCATCACCGCCGGGCCGTCCGCCGAGGCGCTGCGCTTGAACTGCTGCACGAAGAATCTCCGGCAGTAGCTCCTGAGCCAGTGGATGAGCGTCTTCCTGTCGTACTCCCCGGCGAAGGCTGCCTCCGCAAGCCTCAGCACCTTCTCAGGCGAGCCGCCCCGCATCACCATATGCCACAGGAAGAAATCCTGGAGGATATACGGGCCCACGGAGTCCTCGCTCTTTTGTATGAGCTCGCCCTCGTTGCCTATGGGCAGCAGCTCCGGCGTCACCGGCGTGTCCCAGATGTCGTGCAGCGCCTCGCCCAGTATCCTGTCCTCGCAGGTGTCGGCGATGTGCTTCACGATGGCGCGCACCATGGTCTTCGTGAGGCCGGCGTTTATGTCGTAGTTCGAGATCTGGTCGCCGTTATACGTACACCAGCCGTCGGCCTGCTCGGAGAGATCCTTTGTCCCGACGTCGAGGCCGTCCACCTTGTTGGCGATGTCGAGCAGCACCATCGTGCGCTCGCGGGCCTGCGCGTTCTCGAACACCACGCTGTGGTCGCCCATGTCGTGGCCTATGGTCTCGAAGTGCTTCTTCACGCTCTCGCCTATGGGTATCACCCTGAGCTCCGCGCCGAGCCGCTCGGCTATCGTCACGGCGTTGTTCTTCGTCCTGTCCGTCGTGCCGAAGCAGGGCATCGTCACGGCGACGATGTTCTTCCTAGGCAGGCCGAGCTTGTCCATGGCTCTCGCGCAGGCGAGCATGACGAGCGTCGAGTCCACTCCGCCCGAGACGCCTATGACCGGCCTCCAGCAGTTCGTGTACTCCATCCTCTTGATGAGGCCCGTGGTCTGGATGTCCAGGCAGCGCTCGGCAAACTCCGCGATTCCGGTGTCGGGCACGAAAGGCTCGCGCTTTATCCTGCGCGTGAGCTTTGTCTCCACCGAGGCCAGCTCCCAGCAGTAGCGTGCGACGGGCGCCGCGGACAGGGCGGCGTAGGTGGCCTCGCGCATCCTCGCGGAGCTGAGGTTCTGGACGTCGAGCTCGCTCACGGCCATGCCGGAGCCCTTTTCGCACTCGGCTATCGTCTCCCCGTCGTCAACGACGAGGCAGAGGCCGGAATAGCTCTTGTCCGTCGTGCTCTCGCCGGAGCCGGGCGCGGCGTAGACCGTGCCGTAGTGCAGGCGCCTGGTCTCGTTCTCGAGCGCCCGCCTCGTCTCGAAGGCGGACTGCACGCTCATGGGCTCGTCCGAGAGCTCGCATACGACCGTCGCGCCTGCGGCGCAGAGCTCGGCCGTGGGCGGCACGGGCAGGCGCCTGTCCGCGGCAAACTGCACCGCAACGTTCAGCTCGCCCATGCTGTCCGCACAGAAGAGCATCTCATGCCCCAGGCTGCAGTAGTTGTCAAAGTCGAGGACATTGTCTATGAACTCCCCGGGCATGAGGCCGGCGAAGACCGTGCCGCGCACGTTCCGCCGCGCAGCAAGTCCCAGCACCTCGCCGTTCGAGAGCACGGCGGCGGCGCTGTACACCGCCCCGTTTGCGCACAGCGGCAGGCCCACGACGGCCAGCATATCGTCGCCCCGCGTCGCCTCGGCTATGCGCCGGAGCCCATCCAGCGCCGCGTTGAGCAGGTACCTCTGGTAGTACAGATGCCCGCAGGTCGCCCCAGTTATTGAGAGTTCGGGGAAGACGAGGAGCTTCACGCCCTCGGCCCTCGCCTTTTCAATGCACTCGATGATCTTGTCCGAGTTGTACTTCGGGTCTGCCACGCGCAGCTCCGGCGCGGCGGCCGCCGTTTTGATAAAACCGTCTTTCATTGCATCACCCTGTATCCTTGTCTGTAACGGCGAAGATGTCCCAAAAATCCGGGCCGTCCGTGCCGAAGAATGTGCTGTTCATAAATACCCTCATCGCCCTTATTATGTCCAACTCGTCGTTTTCAAGGACGGAGAAGGGCGAAAAGCAGGCCTCTCCCGCCTCGGGCACGAAGAAGTTCCATGTCCAGGCGTCCGATATCGTATCCACCACCGCGCACATCGACCAGTACTCGTCCAGCTCCATGCCCGCGAGCTGAAGCGCCTCGACGCCCAGGAGCGTGGACGAGGTGTTGAGCTTCGTGCCCGGCTCCGCAGGCAGCAGCTCCTCGTAGTTCGACCAGATGACGTAGTCCGTGACGTAGAGCTCCGCATAGTCCTCCGTCGTCCAGTCCGCCACCTCCTCTGGCACCATACCCAGCTCGGTGTATACGCGGCTGCCGTTTTCCAGCGTCAGCCCCGGCTTGTGGTCGCCGAAGAAGACTATTATCACCGGTTCCTCGCGCTCCGAGAACCAGTCCACCAGCTGCCCGAGCGCCTCTGAGCCGTTCGCGACGCCCTGCGTCAGCGCGTTCAGCGCACCCGCCGCTTCGTCGCTCAGCTCCGCCTCGAAGGGGAAGTCGTAGCTCGAATACTTGTCCGCCGTGTACGGCGTGTGGTTCTCCATCGTAGCCGTCCAGATGAACACCGGGCCCTCCTCCACCTTCTGCTCGAAGAGCAGCTCGGTCAGCTCCATCAGGTACTCGTCCCCGTAAAAGCTGCCGGATATCTTCGGAGCAAGGTAGGCGTAGTAGTCCGCCGCGGCGGCCGCCTCCGGGTCTATCTCGGCGAAGTCGTCCGTGAAGAACATATCCTGGAACCCCAGGGAAGAATAGAGGCCCGTCCTGTCGTAGATCTCGTCGTTGAAGCCGTGCAGATAGGCCGTATAATAGCCCGCGTCCGTGAATATCTGCGGCAGGCTGTCTACCATTTTGAGCTGCTGCGCCGTCCAGGTGTAGATGAGCTCGTCGTTTGAAAAGAAGCGCGAGTTGATGCCCGTGAGTATCTCCAGCTCTATGTTCTCCGTGCCGTAGCCCAGCGTGTGGGTGTAGAACTTGCCGGACACGCCCTCGGAGCAGACCCTCCGGAAGTCCGCGACAGGGTCTTCCGCATAACTCACCCCGGGCAGCTCCGTCACGTCGAAGAAGGACTCCGCCAGCACGAAGATGACGCTCGGCTGCATATCCGTATCGCTCTCCGGCAGGGCCTCTATCCAGCCGCGGGCGTTCTCGAGCAGGAGCTCCTCCTCGTCCGGCTCGGGCAGCAGGGCCAGCTCGTCCTCGGACTCGACCACTATCGAGCGCCAGAGCCCCAGTATCACCCCGCAGCGGCTGTTGTGTACCGCCTGCGACTCCGCACTCTCCGAGCCGGAGCCGACCGCCGAGTAAAACCAGCGCTCAGCCGAGCCGGGCGCACAGAAGAGGCCGTAAAACAGCAGCGCGGACACGAACCCCGCCGCAAGCCCCTGCTTAAGCCCCGGCCTGAAGGCCCTCGACGCGAAAAACAGTCCCGCCAGCACGAGCAGCATGACTATCGCCGCAGCAACGCTCTCTACCGAGACCTTCATCGAGGCCTCGTTCAGCTCCATGATGCCCCCGACCTGCGTTATGAGCTTTATGTCCTGCACGAACAGCGGAGTGGAGGTTATGAGCATCTTGTAATAGTTGGCAAAGCTCAGTCCCGCGACCGACAGAGTCACGATAAGCCCGCCCGCGAACAGGCTCCGGCACAGGAAACCCACGGTGCATATGAGAAGCCCCAGAAAGGCCGCCGTCGCGACGGCCCGGGGCGAGAATCCAAAAAACAGCGCCGCCGCCGTGCCTAAGCTCTGCCTGGTTATGAGCTCCGAGCACGCGGTCAGCACCAGACCGGCCGCAAAGGCCGAGGCGGCCGAGCACACGATGGGGTGCTCCCGCCTCCGCCCGCGCCGGGCGCCGGGTATCTTCATTTCTATCGCCTCAGTACGCGAGCCTCTCGCTCAGGTAGGAGACCAGCTCCGAGATGGGCAGCCTCACCTGCTGCATACTGTCCCTCTCGCGCACCGTCACGCAGTTGTCAGCCGGGGTCTCGGCGTCGCCCACCGTGGTGAAGTCCAGCGTCACGCAGTAGGGCGTGCCTATCTCGTCCTGGCGCCTGTACCTCTTGCCGATGGAGCCCGTGTCGTCGTAATCACACATGAAGTGCTTCGAGAGCTCCGCATAGAGCTCCTTCGCCGGGCCTGCCAGCACCTCTTTCTTCGAGAGCGGCAGCACCGCGACCTTCATCGGCGCGAGCGCCGGGTGCAGGTGAAGGACGACCCTCGTGTCGTTCTTCGCCGCGTCCACGACCTCCTCGTCGTAGGCGTCCGCCAGGAAGGCCAGCGTCACCCTGTCCGCGCCCAGCGACGGCTCCACCACGTAGGGCACGTAGCGCTCGTTCTTCTCCTGGTCGAAGTAGCTGAGATCCTGGCCCGAGTGCTCCTGATGCTGCGTGAGGTCGTAGTCCGTCCTGTCCGCAACGCCCCAGAGCTCGCCCCAGCCGAAGGGGAACAAATACTCGAAGTCCGTCG
>CABVBV010000162.1 GCA_902496595.1 uncultured Eubacteriales bacterium
CAGCGGGGTGCCGTCCGGCAGGTAAGGCATATCCTCCCTCGGCAGTATCCTCGACACGACGCCCTTGTTGCCGTGGCGGCCCGCCATCTTGTCGCCGACCGATATCTTGCGCTTCTGAGCTATATATACCCTGACGACCTGGTTGACGCCCGGGCTCATCTCGTCTCCGGCTTCCCTCGTGAACACCTTCACGTCCACGATGATGCCGCTCTCGCCGTGCGGCACCTTGAGCGAGGTGTCGCGCACCTCGCGGGCCTTTTCGCCGAATATGGCCCTCAGCAGGCGCTCCTCGGCGGTGAGGTCGGTCTCGCCCTTCGGAGTGACCTTGCCGACCAGAATATCTCCGCTCCTGACCTCGGCGCCGACGCAGATTATTCCGCGCTCGTCGAGGAACTTCAGCGCATCGTCGCCCACGCCCGGGATGTCTCTCGTTATCTCCTCGGGCCCGAGCTTCGTGTCGCGTGCGTCGCACTCGTACTCCTCCACGTGGATGGAGGTGAACACGTCGTCCATGACGAGGCGCTCGTTTATGAGGATGGCGTCCTCGTAGTTGTAGCCTTCCCAGGTCATGAAGCCGACCAGCACATTCTTGCCGAGGCTTATCTCGCCGTGGCTCGTCGACGGGCCGTCAGCTATGACGTCGCCCTCTTCCACGCGCTCGCCCGCGCTCACGACGGGCCTCTGGTTTATGCAGGTGCCCTGGTTCGAGCGGGAGAATTTGATGAGCTTGTAGGTCTTCACGCCCAGCTCGTCGTACCTGATGACGATGTGCGTGGCAGACACGCTCTCAACATAGCCGGGGCCTTCGGCCAGCACCGTGACGCCCGAGTCAACGGCGCACTTGTGCTCTATGCCCGTCGCAACTATCGGGGCCTCGGTGGTCATGAGCGGCACCGCCTGGCGCTGCATATTCGCGCCCATCAGTGCGCGGTTCGCGTCGTCGTTCTCAAGGAAAGGTATCATCGCCGTGGCGATGGAGACCATCATCCTCGGAGAGATGTCGACATAGTCCACACGCTCGCGGTCGACCTCGATGATCTCATCCCTATGGCGGCAGGTGATACGCTTGTTCTTCAGGCAGCCGTTCTCGTCGAGCGGCTCCGTTGCCTGCGCGACGATGTATCTGTCCTCGACGTCGGCGGTCATGTACTCGACCTCGTCGGTCACGAAGCAGTCCGGCTTGCGCACCTTTCGGAACGGGGTCACGAGGAAGCCGTACTCGTTCACCCTCGCATAGCTGGCGAGATAGCTGATGAGGCCGATGTTCGGGCCTTCGGGAGTCTCTATCGGGCAGAGCCTGCCGTAGTGGCTGTAGTGGACGTCGCGGACGTCGAAGTTCGCCCTCTCACGGCTCAGACCGCCGGGGCCGAGGGCGGACATACGCCTCTTGTGCGTGAGTTCGGCCAACGGGTTCGTCTGATCCATAAACTGCGAGAGCGGGGAGGAGCCGAAGAACTCCTTGATCGCCGCGGTCACGGGCCGGATGTTTATAAGGCTCTGCGGCGTAACGATGTCGAGATCCTGCAGCGTCATCCTCTCACGGATGACGCGCTCCATGCGGCTAAAGCCGATGCGGAACTGGTTCTGCAGCAGCTCGCCCACGCTGCGCACACGCCTGTTGCCGAGGTGGTCTATATCGTCTGCCGAGCCGATGCCATGAGCCAGGCAGCAGAGATAGTTCACCGAGGCGAACATATCGTCGACTATGATGTGCTTCGGGATGAGTACGTCGATGTTGTCCCTGATGGCCTCCTTGAGCTCCTCACCCTCATACTGCTCCATGAGCTGGCGGAGGATGATGAGCCTGACCTTCTCGTCCACACCGACCTCGGCGGGGTCAAAGTCAACAAAGTGGCGGATATCGACCATGCCGTTCGTGAAGACGCGGATGTCCTTGCCGTCGGCGTGGAGCATGACGTCGGTAACACCGCAGCTTTCGATGTACTCGGCCCGCTCGCGGGTGAAGACCTCGCCCGGCTCGGCGATGAGCTCGCCGGTCACGGGATCGGCAATGGGTGCGGCCAGCTGATGGCCTATGAGCCTGCCGGCGAGGCCCAGCTTCTTGTTGAACTTGTAGCGGCCCACGGAGAACAGGTCGTAGCGCCGCCTGTCGAAGAACAGACCGTCGAGCAGGGTCTCGGAGCTTTCAACCGTCGGGGGATCGCCAGGACGGAGCTTGCGGTAGATCTCAAGCAGCGCGTCCTCGCGGGTAACGAAACTGTCCTTGTCCAGCGTGGTGACGATCCTCTCGTCGTTGCCGAAAACGGCCTTGAGCTGGTCGCTCGTAACGCAGCCGGCGACAGGATTGGGCAGGCAGCTCAGCCAGGTGTAGGGCTTGTCGGCGTCATAGCGGCCCATCGCCTTGAGGAACAGCGTCACGGGCAGCTTGCGGTTCTTGTCGATGCGGACGTAGAAAATGTCGTTCGCGTCCGTCTCATACTCGAGCCAGGCGCCGTGATAGGGTATCACCGTCGCACCGTAGGTGGATATCTGGGCCTTGTCCGTCTTCTTGTCGTAGTACACGCCGGGGGAACGGACGATCTGGGAGACGATGACGCGCTCGGCGCCGTTTATGACAAAGGTGCCTCCGGCAGTCATGAGCGGGAAGTCGCCCATGAAGATCTCCTGCTCCTTTATCTCCTCGGTCTCCTTGTTCCTGAGACGCACGCTGACCTTGAGCGGAGCGGCATACGTGGCGTCCCTGGCCTTGCACTCCTCCTCGGAGTACTTCGGCTTCTCGTCCATCGAGTAGTCCACAAAACTCAGCTCAAGATTGCCCGAGTAGTCCGTGACCGCGTCCACGTCGCGGAACACCTCGCGCAGACCGACGTCGAGGAACCACTTGTACGACTTCTTCTGGATCTCCAGCAGATTGGGCATATCCTGGATCTCCTGGCTCCTGGCAAAGCTCTTCCTCAGCGTCTTGCCGTAGCTAACATCCTTTGGCATCAATGCACACTCCTTGTATTGGAATCTTGCGTACACCCGGGTGGGTTGTCAAATGTTTCGGCGACTCTGTTGCAATTGCGTGAAAATCTGTTAGAATAACGTTAAAGATAACAATGGGTTAATATCCGTCCCGGACACATAGCAAGTCATTGTATCATCATAGTGCACTTAATGTCAAGTGCGATTTTGTTAAGAATTCACGATTTTTTGCGGGGACAAGATTCTCCGCTTTTTTTATTGCCCAGGAGGAACAAAATGGACGCTGTCGCCGTACTTTTGCTGCTGTTGGAAGCTGGAGTGGCACTGCTGCTGTTGTATTTTGAGGGGCTGCTGAAAAAGCCCGCACAGGTGCTTATCTGCGCGGGCCTAGTCGCAGCGGCATTTGCGCTCAGGGCTCTGTGCTTCAACTATGAGACCTTGGATTACCAGGACTTCCTCTCGCAGTGGGTTCAGTATTTCAGGGACAACGGCGGTTTTGCGGCGCTGGATCGCTCTGTGGGCAATTACAACGTGCCGTACCTTTACTTTCTCGCCCTGTTTTCTTACATAGATGTGTACGACCTGTACCTTATTAAATTACTGTCCACGCTCTTTGACGTGCTGCTGGCCTATTCGGCTATGAAGCTGGTGAGCATCTATACGAAGAACCGGGCGCGGCTGCTGACGGCGTATTTCCTGGTGCTGTTCTGGCCTACGGTGGTGCTGAACGGAGCTGTCTGGGGACAGTGCGACAGTGTGTATGTCTCGCTGGCGCTGATCGGCCTGTATTGGGCGATGGAGGGCCGCCCGGCGCTGGGTATGGCGGCGATAGCGGTCTCGTTTGCGTTCAAGCTGCAGGCGGTGTTTGTCATGCCTGTTTTTGTGCTGCTGCTGTTTGCGAAGAAGGTGAAGCTCCGGCATTTCCTTGTGTTCCCGGCCGTGTATGTGCTGCTGATGCTTCCGGCGGTGATCGCGGGACGCCCGCTGATAGACACGATAACGCTGTATCTGGATCAGATGGACAGCGTGGGCAGCGGGCTGAACTACAATTCCCCGTCTGTGTACGCCTTTGCGCGGAACGTGACGGACGAGGCCCTGGCGGCGAAGCTGGGCGTAGGCGCGGCGTTTGCGTTGATGTTGGCTGTGTTCGGCTGGTTCTGGTGGAGAAGGGGACATATAACAAATTGGGCCCTGCTGGGCGGGGCGCTGATACTGGTGGTGGGCATACCCTTTTTCCTGCCGCATATGCACGACCGGTATTTTTACGCTGCGGATATTCTCAGCCTCGTCTTCGCCGTGGCCGCACCGGGGTATTTCTTCCTTCCTCTGCTGTGCGAGTTCGCCTCGCTGCTGGGTTATCATGCGTATTTGAAGATGCGCTATCTGCTGCTCATGCACTGGGGAGCCGGGGCGCTGATAGTCGTGCTGATGGTAAGCGTGGCGTTTACAGCGGCGCAGCTGCACCCTGCGGGCCGTAAAAAATACTCGTGAAAATTTTTGTTGACAAACTGCGCTTTTCTGCTATAATACCTAATGCGCCTTTCCCCAGCGGATATGCGAGAGTGCTGGAACTGGCAGACAGGCAGGCTTGAGGTGCCTGTGTCTCAT
>CABVBV010000163.1 GCA_902496595.1 uncultured Eubacteriales bacterium
GTCGCAGGCGGTCTGGGTGACGCTGGAGAGGTCGTTCACGTCGGTGAAGGCGTAGGCCTCGCAGGCGTAGCCCATGTCCTCAAGGTAGCCGCGGATGGTCTCGATCTGGTAGACGCTGTTGGGCTCGCCGGAGCAGTAGAGCAGGCCGACGGTCTCGGCGTCCGGGAACAGCTCCTTGATCATCTCCGCCTGCTGGTCGAGCGGGGCGAGGTCGCTGGTGCCGGAGATGTTGCCGCCAACGGTGCCGGTCCAGTCGTCGATGTTCAGCGCGGTGGCGTAGTCGGTGATGGAGGTGCCGAGCACGGGAATTTCGCCCGTGGCGGAGGCGGCGGCCTGCAGCGGCCAGGTGGCGTTGGCAAGGATGAGATCCACGCCCTCGGAGACGAGGCCGTCGATTATGGTAGCGCAGTTGGGCTGCTCGCCGCCGGCGTTGCCCTCCTCGTAAGTCACGGCGTCGGCGCCGAGGATGTCGGCCAGCGCGTCCTTGAAGCCCTGGGTCGCGGCGTCGAGCGCGACGTGGGTCATCTGCTGGCAGATGCCGACTACATAGGTCTCTCCGGAGGTATCGTCCTCCGCGGGCTCGGTGGCGGCGGGCTCGGTCTCGACGGCGTCCGTCGCGGGCGGCTCAGTGGTCGTGTCGTTGGTCGTGCCGCAGGCGGCGAGGGCGAGCAGCATCAGGGCCGCAAGCAGAAGGGCAAGAGTCTTTTTCATTTCGGTTTCTCCTTTTCCATTTTGTCGGGCAGCAAAAAAGCAGCCCCGCCTGTTCAGACGGGGCTGCCGAAGCCGCTTTTTTCTAACTCAGCAAACCGTTCTCGTCCTGTCAGGCTCCATATTGTCCATGCCGTAAAAGTAAAAATAGGCATAGCCAAAAAAGCCCGCAAAGGAGAAGCGAGCCTGACGGGAAGCGGCGGTATTCACATTGACGGTGTTAGTGACGTTCTTCATACTGCCGGACTCCTTTCAGGCGGATTTGCTTTGCTGCATTTAAGATACCGCTTGAAATGGCTAAAGTCAAGCGGCCATTTCCCTCAAAACTGCACACGTCGCACGGACAAAACTGCAGCAAAATGCACAAACTGTCCGCCGCTCAGGGAACAATGACCTCCTTGACGATGAAGTCCCTGCCGCTGATGACGTCGGCGTTGCGCTTGCCGCAGCGGGGACAGTAGCCCTCGTTCTTGACGATGGGGAAGGCCCTTTTGCAGTCGCGGCAGATCCCCTGGGCCTCCACGACCTCGATTTTGAGCTTGGTGTTTTCAAAGGGCGTGTCCTTTATTATGACCTTGTAGATGTCCTCAACGTACTTCGGGATGACCAGCGAGAGGTCGCCGATCTCGAGCACGATGGTGTCTATCATGTCCAAACCGTTTTCTTTTGCGAAGGCCTCAACGGTGCGGAGCACCTGCCTGACCACGCCTATCTCGTGCATTGACCAGCCCTCCCAGACCAGAAATATACTGCTCTGAAATTATAACGCCGCCGGAGCCCGCGGTCAAGCATAAGAACAAAAACTGCGTTTCTGAACACTTGTGGCCATGCCAGACGGATAATGATTGGTCTAACCAAAACCAATTGTGACAATTGACAGTTTTCTGACGTGCAAATTTGTAAAGGCGCGACTTGAATGAGATGGGAAGTGCGTTTATAATATGAAGGAAGCAGTTTTGTTGGATAACCAGATTTTTTAATATGAAAAGAGGGGGATATATGGCCTTCAGAAAAAAGATACTTCTGCTCGCTTCGAAGATCAGCCTCGAGTCCGGCACCTACACCGGCGTCACCCCGTCCGACCCCGAGTACATGATACTCGACCCCGTGGTCACGGACGAGATGGCCGACGTGGGAATGCACGTCAAGGTGCGCAAACCCAGACACATTGAGGAGATCGCCAAAAAAGCCGGCACCAGCGTCGAGCACGCGCAGGCGATGGTGGACGAGCTGGTAAAATGCGGTATAGTCCGCTGCGTCTATGCCGGTGATGACCACGACGTCGAGACCTACTACTATCCCATCTGGGTGCCGGGCATCATGGAAGGTATGCTGTCCGTCAAGGAGCAGGTGGAGAAGTACCCGGTCATAGCCGAGTGCTTTGAGAGGTACACGAGGTACCGCACTCCGATACTCGTCCCGAACTTCCCGACGGGCCTCGGGCCCATGCGCGCCATGCCTGTCGGCAGCGCCATCAGGAACGACAGCCACGCCGCGACCTATGACGAAGTCGAGCACATTATCGAGAGGGCTTGGGCCATCTCTGTCGGCCCCTGTTCATGTCGCCGTACGAGGCGGCTCATGGGCGAGGGCTGCGGCCACCTCGAAGACGATATGTGTATGTATATCGACGACAACGCCAAGTTCTTCTCCAAGCAGGGCAGCCACAGGCTGGTCAGCAAGGAGGAGGCGCTCGAGATACTCAAGAGGGCCGAGGACAACGGCCTCGTGCACGAGATAAACGCCGCTGAGGGCTATGACGGGCCGACGGCTATCTGCAACTGCTGCGGCTGCTCCTGCCTGGCGCTGCGCCTGGGCGAGTATTTCAACGCCCCGGATATGCTCAGGACGAACTATGTCGCCAAGGTAGATCGTGACAAGTGTGTGGCCTGCGGCCTGTGCGTGGACAACTGCCAGATGGGAGCCCTCAAGCTCGGCACCAAGCTCTGCGCAAAGAAAGAAGAGAAGCCTGCAGAGCCTCAGCTCACCCCGATGGACGCCATCTGGGGCAAGGACAAGTACAACGTCGATTACCGCACGAACCGCACCAAGGTCGCGGAGGAGGGCACCGCGCCCTGCAAGATGGAGTGCCCGGCGCACATCCCTGTCCAGGGCTACATCAAGCTCGCCTCCCAGGGCAGGTATCTCGAGGCGCTCGAGCTCATAAAGAACGAGAACCCCTTCCCGGCGGTCTGCGGCCGCATCTGCAACAGGGCCTGCGAGGACGCCTGCACGAGAGGCGACATCGACGACCCCATCGCCATCGACGATATCAAGAAGTTCATCGCCGACAAGGAGCTCGCGGCCGAGACAAGGTTCGTGCCGAAGATGCTCAACCAGACCGGCAAGCCCTTCACGAACAAGATCGCCGTCATCGGCGGCGGCCCGTCCGGCCTCTCCTGCGCCTACTACCTCGCCGTCAAGGGCTACCCCGTCACGGTGTTCGAGAAGGGCGACAAGGTCGGCGGTATGCTGACGAGGATACTCCCGTCGTTCAGGCTGGAGAAGGACGTCGTCGAGGCCGAGATAGAAGTCCTGCGCGAGCTGGGCGTCGAGTTCAAATGCGGTGTCGACGTGGGCAAGGACGTGACGATTAAAGAACTGCGCGAGCAGGGCTACGAGGCGTTCTACCTCGCCGCCGGCGCGTGGAAGAGCGCGAAGCTCGGCGTCGAGGGCGAGGACAAGGCCGGTGTCTGGGGCGGCATCGAGTTCCTCAAGGCCGTGAACGCAGGCGAGGAGGTCAAGGTCGGCAAGAACGTCGCGGTCATCGGCGGCGGCAATACTGCCATGGACGTGGCACGCACGGCGATTAGGCTGGGCGCGGAGAACGTGTACGTGGTGTACAGGCGCACGGCGGACGAGATGCCTGCGGCGGCGGACGAGGTAGCCGAGGCCGAGGCCGAGGGCGTGCAGTTCAAGTACCTCGTGACCCCGGCGGAGATCCTGGGCGACGAAGCCGTCACGGGCGTGAAGCTCCAGTGCCTTGAGCTGAGCGCGGTAGAGGATGCCAGCGGCAGAAGGCAGCCTGTGGAGCGCAAGGGCGTGTTCGAGGAGCTGGCGGTGGACTGCGTCATCGCCGCGACGGGCCAGAAGGTCGACCTCGGGAATATGCTCGAGGGCACCAAGGTCGTGCGCGGAAAGAACGGCACGGTCGTGGTTGACCCGGTGACGCTGCAGACCGGCGAGCCGGATATCTTCGCCGGCGGCGACGTGGTGACGGGCCCGAGGTTTGCCATAGACGCCATCGCAGCGGGTAAGGAGGGCTCCATCTCGATACACAGGTACGTACACGAGGGCCAGAGCCTGGTGCTGGGCCGGGCCGTCAAGGAGTACCTGTCTCTGGACAAGGACAACGTGGTCGTGCCGATAAAGAGCCTGCGTCCCGCTCCGAGGCAGAAGGCGGCGGACGGCGCGCCGGAAGAGGCGAAGAAGACCTTCCGCGACCTGCGCGGCACCTTCACGGAGGAGCAGCTGAAGAAGGAGACGGAGCGCTGCCTCGGCTGCGGCGCGGTGGTGCTGGACGAGTATATGTGCATCGGCTGCGGCATCTGCACGACGAAGTGCAAGTTCGACGCCATCCACCTCGAGCGCGTAAGGGACGTTGAGGGACTGGATTATGACAAACTGGTGCCCAGCGTTGCCCCGTACGTCATGAAGCGTTACGGAACGATAGCGATAAAGAGCTTGTCGAAGCCGTTCAGCAAGAAATAAAGAAAAAAGAAGCGGGCCCCCATGAACAGGTCCAGTAAAAATAGACAGTGACAAAAGGCCCCCTGATGTAGGAAAAT
>CABVBV010000164.1 GCA_902496595.1 uncultured Eubacteriales bacterium
ATCGGCCAAAAGGAGGTCACTGTCGGCATGTGCGCCGCCGGGGACATGGTCTATATTGCCCTGACGGACTACCTCAACTCGCATCGCATCGCCGTCTATTCAGCCTCAAGCGGCGAAAAGCAGCGAGATATCTCCATAAGCGGCCCAACAGGCCTCGCCTCGGACGGAGAAACGGTATATGCAGGCAGCGCGGAAACGACAGGCGGCGGCGCGCTCTCCGTCTTTCGCCTTGAGGACGGGGAAGAAATCGCGCGTTTCGACGGCGGGAGCCTGCTATCCGCCGCAGACGGGCGTCTCTGCATAAGCGATGGCACCTCTGCCTTTGAGTACGACATTGCATCCGGGCAGCTCACGCGCTTATTTGGTTTCGTCTCTTGCGGCCTGAGCGGCAGGCAGGTCACCGTCTGGCCGGACGGTGAGGGAGACTATGTGGCCGTCGGGCGCGAGGCGGCGGCCCTGCTGCGCTACGACGAGAACGCCCGACCTAAAACGCAGCTCGTGTTGGCGGTCAACGGGCAGTCTTCTTTTATTTCAAGCTCCATTTTGGAGTTCAACGCCTCGGGCGGAGAATACGAGCTCGCAGTCAAAGACTACAGCGGTTATTCGGACCCCCTTACCGTGCTGAACACCGAGCTGATAGCCGGGAATGGACCGGATATAATAGACGTCAACAGCTTTTCATCCACCATACTGAACCCGGACGCCATGGTCGACCTGTTACCGCTCATCGAAGCCGACCCGGAGCTCGGGCCGGGCAGCCTCATCGATGGGGCGCTTAACGCCATGCTCACGGATGACGGCAGGCTGCCGGCGATAGCTCCCGTCTACTATGTGTCTACGTTGGTGTCGCGGGATGCCGATGCCACTCCCTTTACCTCTGTCTCAGATGCGCTCGAACGCATGGGAAATGCAGACGAGGCGCTCGGCGGCACTATGTCGAGGGGAATGTTCCTCACTATGGCCTTCGGCTGCGGCGGAGCGGAGGACTATGACGTCGCGGACATACAGGCCATATTGGAATATGCCCAGGCACTGCCCGATGAGGAGGACCACAGCTCCGAGACGGCAAATATGGCATCAGGCACGCAGATATACAGCTTTCAGACCATCGGCGGCGCAGGAGGTCTGTTCGGAGCGGCCGAAGACTTCGGCTGTTCTCTGGAAGATTTGCAGGTGTGCGGCCTGCCCTTCCGCGAGGGCAGCGGGACGCTTGTGCCGGTGGTATATCTGGCAATACCCGCCTCGTCCAAAAACGTCGATGCCGCCTTCGGCTTCATAAAGAGCCTGATGCTCGAGGAGAACACGCTCTACAAGAATCTCGAACTGAACGCCTTCCCCATACTTTCCGCCGAATATGAGCGGCTGGCCGAATATGAGCAGCAGAGAATAGACGCGGCCGAGGAAGGTCAGTATCCATGGACGTACGCGAAACACTACGAACGAGCGGCTGAGGTCCTGGACGGCCTGAACGGCCTGTGCTGCCCGGACACTGCGCTCATGGGCATCGTTGACGATGCTGTGCCCGCGTATTTTGCCGGGGCATCCGATGCCTCCAAAACGGCTGACGAAATCGTCTCCAGACTGGGCATATATTTTGCTGAGAAGGGGAACTAAATATCTAAAATGCTGGATGGTTTCTCAAATTTATAATTTTGCTTATCTAACAGTACTCTGCTATGAGAAGGAAATGTTGTATGAAAAGTTCATTCGCTCTGCTTTTTTCAGTTCTTCTATGCGTACTCTCGGCCTGTGGCACACAGGGAACTAACGACCCGGCACTTGACCTGCCTGAGGTCGCAGCACCGTCTGCCGAGCTTGAGCCTGACCAAACCGCCGCCCAGGGCGAGTACAGCCTCGCCGTGACGCAGACGGAGCTGCCCGGCGGGCTCGACACTCTCGCATCCGCCTGCCCGTCTGACGGCGGCGTGTACCTCGCCGGGGCGGGCTCTGATGGGGTTCCGATGCTTGGACTGTGGGCGGATGGGGCCTATGAGCCGCTAGACCTTCCCGAGGGCATCACGGAGATCGAATCCATATTCTACGGCGACGCCCTGTCGGTGCTCGCACGAGCGGGCGACGCCATACAGATCCTGCACTATGAGGACGGTGGCGTGCTCACCACAGAGCTTAACGGCGACTTGTCTGCCCTTGGCAAAGACCTGTATTATGCTGAGTTCGGCGGTACGGCTTATGTAATGGACAGCAACACCATCGCGGAGGTTAAAGACGGCCAACTCACGCGCGGCATGGAGGCCGAAGCGGCTTATCTGCTCTTTACTGCGATGCAGGCAGCGCAAGATGGGCTATATATTGTCCAGTTCAGCGGCCTCGACCTCACAACGCAGCTATTAAAGCTCAATGCCGATACCTTTGCGCTGGAGCCGGCGGATGTGGGCGGGGTCGGCATCTACGGACTCGGCACGACAGCAGATGGCGATGTCCTTGTGAGCTGTACGTCCGATGGGCGGGAATTCGTGAAAACGGCGGACGAGGCGGATCTCTTTGACTGGTCGGAGCCGGGCATCGTGTCTCCGGGATACACGAACCTGTACGAGCTCGGCGACGGCAGCTGGCTGCTGTTTTACCGGGGCCAGACCAGCCTTGAACTGCTTGAGGAAAAGCTCCTGCCTCCAAAGACTACGCTTACGCTGCTCACGGATTACCCGCGCGCCGAGCTGTACACGATTGTGAACGACTTCAACCGCACGAGCGAGGGCTACAGGGTAGAGGTGCAGCTACTGGGCGAGGGCGGCCTGACAGCTGAGCTGCTGCGCACACAGCTAATCGCCGGAGAAGGGCCTGATATCTTCGCTTTCTATGACCGTAGCTCATTGGCAGACTTGGGTGCAAACAGTTTTGAGGACCTGCTTATCTACCTCGACGCGGACGAGGAGTATGGGCGCGACACGCTCGTCCCGGAGCTGCTCGAAGCAATGTGCGTGCAGGGGAAGCTCAGCTGGCTGCCCTATTCCTTCGGGATATCGACATTCACGGCCCCGTCCGCGTACCTGTCCGAGCCGGGCTTCAGCTTTGATGAGGCGAAGCAGGCGGCGGCGAAGGCGGGCCTGCCGCTCTTTCCCGGCTGGATGACGCGGGACATACTCTGGGGCTGGCTGAGCGATTTTGCCGTCGGTCAGTACATGGACTTAGAGGCCGGGACATGCAGCTTTGACAGCGAGGACTACATAAGCCTGCTCGAGGAATGTGCCGCAGCTGCTTCCGAGTTCGGAAGCGATTCGGCGGCGCTCTACAACAGCCTGCTGCAGTTCGAGCTGCTGCAGAACCTGATACGGGTCTCGACGATCAGCAGCAATTACGGCGGCGATTACGCCTATGTCGGCGCGCCGAACGAGACGACTAACGGCAGCATGTTCAGCCCCGACCTCTGCTTTACCATCTCGAGCGCGAGCGAGCACAAGGACGCGGCTTGGCAGCTCGTGCGCTCCTGCCTGAGCGAGGAGCACCAGAGCGCGCTCTCAGGCGGTTTCCCGGCCTCGGCGCAGGCGCTCGACGCGCTGATAGATGACGCCGTCGCAAACGGCGTGCACTATTACGAGTACGAGTACGAGCTGGATGAGGCCGACGCGGCGAAGCTGCGCGGGCTGATATCGGAAACGCAGACAGCGCAGGACGCCTATCCCGCTGTGCTGAACATCATGGCCGAGGACGCGGCGCAGTTTTTCGCCGGTCAGATAACTGCAGAGCAGGCCGCGGCATATACCCAGGATCGGGTTAGTATCTGGTTGGCCGAACAGGGGTAATGCTTTGACTTGAAACATATTTGCTTTGATAATATACATGAATTTGGATCGGCTTATTTGAAAACGTAAGGAGGAAAAGGTATGAGAACCAAAAAAGTGACCGCATCATTGATTGTTGTGTTTCTGGCTGTTGCTATGTTTTTTTCAATTGGTGCACTTGCGGATCAGTCATATTACTACGATTATAAAATCAAGGGAAGTAATGTAAACCTCCGTACTACGCCCGAAATATATGGTGGAAACAATGTTCTTGGGCTTGTTCAGAACGGAGAACTGATAAATGTTTACTCATGGCACCAAGGAATTGATAATTCTTACTCATGGGGGTATGGACTTATGGCCACAGGAGGTAATGCTGGTAAGGAAGGCTATGTGGCCGAGCCGTATCTTACACCAAATAATTAAGATTTTGGTTGACTGAACTCTAATTTCATACAGGCACCCATCTCCGAGTGTTATCTGAGGCATTACCGATAGCCATAATCCGAATTCATGTATGGTTTATTGTAGAGCCGGGACAGATTATCTGTCCCGGCTCTTTTTACTCTCAGCAATATCTTGATGAGATATTATTTCCTCTTTACATCTCTGTATAAGAGAGTTATAATCAAATTACTATCTCGTGAGGATGTGAGTTCGTGCGCTCGGTGCTGCACATTGACATGAACGCCTGCTATG
>CABVBV010000165.1 GCA_902496595.1 uncultured Eubacteriales bacterium
AGGATGACGAGGAACTCGCCCTCGCGCACGTCGAGGTTCACGCCCTTGAGTATCTGTATCTGCGTGTCGCCCTGGCCGAAGACCTTCGTCACGCCGCGCAGGGAGATGATGGACTTCTTCTCCTCCGCAAAGCCGAGGTTCAGGCCGCGCCCGTCGATGGCGATGGCCGTGAGCATGGCGAGGTTTTCGCACAGGTCGACGTCCGCATCGTCGTAGAGCGAGCCGTCCTTCTTGTTTATTATCTGGATGCAGCCGATGACCTCGTACTTGTTGATGAGTGGGACGCAGACCATGCTCCGCGTCACAAAGTCGGTGGCCTCGTCGAAGCGCCCGGCCCAGCGCTCGTCCTTCTGACAGTCCTTTACGACCGTGGTCTTACCGGACTGCACCACCTGGCCGGCAATGCCCTCGCCTTCGGCGAGGCTCATGCCCGTGAGGTCGGCTCCGCCTATGGTAAATGACGGATATATCCTCTTGTCACCGGCTGAGTTGTAGAACCAAATGGTGCCCGCCTCGGCGCCCACGGCCTTGACCACCTCGCCCAGGCTGGTGCGCAGCGCCTCCTCGAGCGATTCCGCCTCTTGCAGGAGCTTTGTTATCTCCCAAACCACCTGCGTGTAGTTTATCCTGCTGTTCTTCATGTTGACCACCCTAAACTCCCAGTATTATGCATTTGGAATGACCATATGCTTTTTTCGGCTGTGCCATGCGTATAGGCGCAATTATCACATTCTGGCAAATAACTCGTAACAGTTTACCACATAAGTATATTTTATTCAAGAAGTTATCGCGTCTTTATAGGTGACAAATCTGTTTTTCTGTAAGGGCCGCTTGAGCCTGTTCATGGAGTTCGGAGGCTCTTGTGCAGAGTTTCGCCACGTTTGCTCTCGGCCTGAGGCGTCGGCCGTTTTTGCAAAAAGCAGCGCCGTGCATACTCGACGGCGCTGCTGCGGTTCAGTATTCAGGATGCAGAGGTCACGGGCTCAGAGACGGCGGCATCAGGCCCTCTAGCTGCGCCCAGTCCACGCCGCCGGGGACGTAGTAGATCTCCAATCGGGACTTGCCCTCGCTCACGGGCTGGATGCACTCCACCGCCTCGTCGTGGACGCCGACGAAGAGCTGCCCTCGGGGCCCGTCGTAGAGGAGGCCCAGGTAATTGCCCTCGTCCGCGTCGTATTCGTAGTCTCCGGAGAGCTCACGCAGTTCGAGTGAGGCGAGGTATTTGTTCAGGCCCGAGACGTCCGCTTCGGGCGCGTCCTCGAGCACAAAGAGCGCCGGGTCGTCGCCCCGGAAGAGCACCTCCGCCCCGCTCCCGCCGCCGTAGGCGAGTGCGACCTGCCCGACGCACATGAACAGCAGGAAGGCCGCGATGCCGATGGCGAGCACGCCGGAGCCCTTCATGCCCGGCTGCATGACGTTCCTGAGCCGGTAGCGCAGCGAGTTCGCCTTCGCCGAGAGGCAGGAGGTGAAACCGCGCTCGTCCCCGGCGGAGCTTAGAATGAGTTCCGCGTAGCGCCGCCGCTCGTCCGCCCCGGCGGCGAAGGTGACGGCCTCGTCGCAGCAGAGCTCGATGTCCTCGGCGCTCCTGCGCATGGCGAACCAGACCAGCGGGTTCGGCCAGCACATGGCGGCGGTGCTCACGAGGCTGAGCTTGGTGGAGGCGTCATCGTGGCAGATGTGGACTATCTCATGCCGCAGCACGAGCCTCAGCTCGGCCTCGGTATAGCCGCGCCCGGGCAGGACTATCCGCGTCGAGCGGTGCGAAAGCCCTATGGAGAGCGGTGAGCCGACCTCCGGCGAGCGCAGCAGCAGCGGTTTCCGGCCCCTGAAATCCACCCTCGCCAGCTCTTCCTGAAAGAGCGCCTGTTCCCAGGCCTCGGCGGGCGCGGCCTCGTGCAGTATCCTCCGGCGGAAGGCGAGGTGCTCGGCGCATTTCCAGAGCATTATGAGGCAGAAGCCGCCCACCCACAGGCCGAGCAGCACGAAGGCCAGCCCGTCCGGGGCCACTATGACGAAAAGCGGCCTGCCCTGCACGACCCGGTTTATCTGAACGAGATACAGCATATTCGGCAGCAGCCAGAGCACGGCGCAGGCCCAGGCGCTCACCCTATCGCGCAGCCAGGGCAGCAGCGGCGCGAGGACGAGGTAATAGGCGCAGGCCGCGGCAAAGGCGTTGAACCACATGACTAGCAGTTCGCTAAGCGCCCGCTCGGGGCCGTAAAAGAGCGCGATGCCCGCCCCGCAGAGCAGCAGCACGATGGCGAGCGGCCCCATCATGGGATAGGGCCTGTAGACTTCCTTCCCGGCGCGGCTCGGGAAGTTTTCCCGGCGCAGGCGCTCCCAGCAGCCGGCGGTTATGATCGCCGCCAGCACGAGCGAGACGAAAAAGCGTCCGAAAAAGGCCTCCATCACAGCTCATCCCTTTCGAGAAGCCCGCGCAGCTCGGCGATCTCCTCGCGGCTGAGGCCGCTGTCGCACAGCGCCGCCGCCAGCACCGAGACTTTGCCGCCGCAGAGCTTGTCGATGAAGCTGCGGCTCTGCGCCGCCAGATATTCCTCACGGCTCACGAGCGGCGTGTAAAGCGCGCTGCGCCCCGACCTGTCCGCAGCCACGAAGCCCCGCTCCGCCAGGCGCGAGAGCAGCGTCAGCAGCGTAGTCGGCGCCATGCTGTGCCCTTCGCCCAGCTTCTCGCCTATCTGCGCCCGCGTGCCCGGCCCGTCCAGCATCCAAAGCGCCTGCATCACCGCCAGTTCCGCATCCGGCAGCCTGCGTATCTCAGCCATCCCCGTCACTCCTTCTACATTTGTAGTAGCTACATTCTACACTTGTAGAAGCCGCTTGTCAAGGGGGGTATATGGGAATAGAAAAACGGGGCGTATCGTGAGGTACGTCCCGTTTTAGCATAAAATATCGGCCGTGGTTTACGGCCAGAGCACGGTACCGCCGACGGGCCTGATGCTCAGGACTCCGCAGCTGCCCGGGCCCAGGACGGCCTCGGTCTTCTCTCTGAAGCCGTCCAGGATATCCAGGGGCACGAAGGCCTGGATGGTGCCGGCGAAGCCGCCGCCGTGGATCCGGCAGGCGCCGCGGCCGCCCAGGGCCCTCTCCGCCACGGTCAAGGCAAGGGCGATCGCCTGCTCCTTCACTGAGCCCGTGGGGGTTATGTTCTGCAGCAGCTGCCAGGATGAGCGCCCGGACTCGCGCACCAGGCTCAGGAAGGCCTCAATGTCGCCGCGCTCAAGAGCGTCCGCCTCCAGAGCCGCCCTCCGGTCGTCCGCGAAGAAGTGCAGGCAGCGCAGCACCGCCCTGTCCCCGACGGTCTTCCTCAGCTCGGGTATGGAGCGCAGCAGCTCCTCCTCGTCCACTTCCCGGAGCACGCTCTTGCCGAAATAGGCCGCAGCCGCACCCATCTCCTCGGGTATTGAGGCGTACTCTCCCGTCAGAGCCGCGTGGCTCGCGCCGGAGTCTATGATGCACAGGGCATAGCCCAGCGCCTCCAGGTCTACCTTCACGCTCCGCACGACGGGTGCGGAGGGGTCGCGGAAGTCTATCTCCACCGCGCCTCCGACCGACGATGCGGTCTGATCCATGAGCCCGCTGGGCTTGCCGAAGTAGACGTTCTCGGCCCGCTGGCCCAGCTGCGCTATCGTGACGGCGTCGAGCGCGTCGCCGCAGAAGAGCCGGTTTTCGATGACGCCGAGCAGCACCTCGCAGGCCGCGGAGGACGACAGCCCGGAGCCGGGCAGCACCTCGGAGGCCGCGTACACGTCGAAGCCCGTGACCTCAAAACCGCGCTCCTTCACCAGCCCGGCCATGCCGCGCACGAGGGCCGCGGTGCTCTCGCGCTCCGAGGTCTTGGGAATGAGCTCGTCCAACTCCACCTCGACCATGGGCCAGCCCTCGGACTGGAAGCGGATCTTGCTCGTGCCGTTCTTTGCGGCGCAGGCGAGGAAGTCCACGTCCACCGCCCCGGCGAGCACCCTGCCGTGCTGGTGGTCGGTGTGGTTGCCGCAGATCTCCGTCCGGCCCGGGGCGGAGCAGAGCGCCACGGGCGTATCCGGCCCCGCGCCGAAGCTGCGCTCGAAGCCGTCGAGCACGTTTCTGACCTTGGCCCGGGCGCACTCCGGCTCCCCGTACCTGAGCCTCGCCATCACCGAGTCCAGCTCCCCGGCTTCCAGCGCACGGCGCACGGCGCCCAGTTCTTGCATCTTCATAGTTTTCCTCTTTCCGCAGAGTTAAACCGCTGCAAACTGCGTTGTGCGCCCCGTTGCAGCGGTTTACTGCTTTTTCTTCTTGGATTACTTCTTCTGGACGTACTTCAGGCAGTCCAGCATGACCGCGACGAGGATGAT
>CABVBV010000166.1 GCA_902496595.1 uncultured Eubacteriales bacterium
ACGCCGAGCGGTATTTCGACGTCGATATTCTTCAAATTGTTCTCGCTCGCGCCGCGGATGACGAGGCTTTTTCCGTTCCCGGTGCGTCTCCTGGAGGGCACCGGTATCTTCCTGAGGCCCGAGAGGTACTGGCCCGTGATGCTCCTGGGCTCGGCGCAGATGTCCTCGACCCTGCCCTGCGCCACGACCTCGCCGCCGTGTACGCCCGCGCCCGGGCCTATGTCCACTATCCAGTCCGCGGCCCTCATCGTGTCCTCGTCGTGCTCCACGACTATGAGCGTGTTGCCGAGGTCGCGCAGTTCCTTGAGCGTGTTTATGAGCTTGTCGTTATCCCTCTGATGCAGGCCGATGCTCGGCTCATCCAGGATGTACAGGACGCCCATGAGCGAGGAGCCTATCTGCGTCGCAAGCCTTATCCTCTGGCTCTCGCCTCCCGAGAGCGTCGCCGCCGCCCTGGAGAGCGTCAGATACTGGAGGCCCACGCTCGCAAGGAAGTTAAGTCTCGAGCGTATCTCTTTGAGTATCCGGTCGGCGATCATCCTGTCCCTGGCTCCGAGCGTCCCGGGAAGGGCTTCCATGAACTCCAGCTCCCTTGTCACCGGCAGGGCGCAGAAATCTATGATGGACATCCCGCCCACCGTGACCGCAAGGGCCTCCTTCTTGAGCCTCCTGCCGTGACAGTCAGGGCAGGGGAACTCTCCGAGGTATTCCTCATACTCCTCGCGCATGGCCTGGCTCTGGGTCTCCCGATACCTGCGCTCCAGACTGTTCACGAGGCCCTCGAAGGGCTGACGGAGAGTGCCGGTGCCACGCGCAGTTTCGTATTGCAGCTCGAGCGGCTCTCCGCCCGTGCCGTACATGATCACGTCCATGACTTCTTTCGGCAGGTCTTTTATGGGAGTGGTGAGCTTGAAGTGGTATTTCTTTGCCAGAGCGTCGTAGTACATCTTGGCGATGCTGTCGCCCTTGACGTTCGCCCAGCCGGGCGCCTGGAGCCCGCCTTGGAGGATGGAGAGCTCCGGGTTCTTGATGAGCAGAGCCGGGTCGGCCCTCAGCTGGTTGCCGAGGCCCGCGCAGGTGGGGCAGGCGCCGTAGGGGCTGTTGAAGGAGAACATCCTCGGCGTCAGTTCCTCGATGGAGATGCCGCAGTCCTCGCAGGCGTAGTTCTGCGAGAAAAGCTGTTCCCGGCCGTCGGAGGGGCAGTCCACGAGCACCAGACCTCCCGCAAGCGAGGCTGCTGTCTCGATGGAATCCGTAAGCCTCCGGGCGGAGTCCGGCCGAACTACCAGGCGATCGACCACGACTTCGATGTTGTGCTTCTTGTTCTTCTCGAGCTTTATCTCCTCGGAGAGATCGTAGACAGACCCGTCGACCCTGACCCGGACGTACCCTGACTTCCTCGCGTCCTCGAAAACTTTCACGTGCTCTCCCTTTCTCGAGCGCACGACGGGGGCCAGCACCTGGATTCGCGAGCCCTCGGGCCATGAGAGCACCTGGTCGACGATCTGGTCGATGGTCTGCTGCCGTATCTCCTTGCCGCAGTTCGGACAGTGCGGCACGCCGATGCGCGCCCATAGCAGGCGCAGATAGTCGTATATCTCGGTCACGGTGCCGACGGTGGAGCGCGGGTTGCGGCTCGTGGTCTTCTGGTCAATGGATATGGCGGGGGAGAGGCCCTCGATATAGTCCACGTCCGGCTTGTCCATCTGCCCGAGGAACATCCTCGCGTAGCTCGA
The DNA here is from genome assembly GCA_902496595.1 of uncultured Eubacteriales bacterium. GTDB lineage: Bacteria > Bacillota > Clostridia > Oscillospirales > Oscillospiraceae > Scatomorpha. The sequence goes on from CABVBV010000166.1 coordinate 1,737, forward strand.
CAGGCTCTCGACGTAGCGTCTCTGGCCCTCGGCGTAAATCGTCTCAAATGCCAGCGACGATTTGCCGCTGCCGGAGAGGCCCGTGAACACCACCAGCTTCTCCCTGGGTATTTCAAGGTCTATATTTTTGAGGTTATTCTCCCTCGCGCCTTTAATAAAAATGCTATCTCTCATACTCGGCCTCTTATAATCAGCTTAAACTCTATCATTATACCCTAAACCGCTCCGCATTTCAACACAAAGCAGCATACGGAGCGGGAGCGCTCTTTGCTCCGCAGGGCTTGGAAGCAGACTGAAACCGCCTCCTCTGCACAGGCGCAGTGGAGGCGGTTTTTGCCTGATAGCTTGTCGTGTCGCCTGAGCAGGCTCAGCCGAGGCTCTTGTTCCTCTTTACAAAGACTCCTCCGTTCCTCCTCGCGACCTTTCCGTCTTCCGCGGAGAGGATGCCTCTCAGGAAAACCGCTTTGGGAAGACCGTGAAGCGCCATACCCTCCCAGGGACTGTAACCGGCGAGCATATTCATGTCCTTCGCCGTCAGAACGGCCTCGGCCTCCGGCGCCCAGACCACTATGTCCGCGTCGGAGCCCACGTCCAGCGCGCCCTTTTGCGGATACATCCCAAAGGCCTTGGCGGGCCCTGTCGAGAGCAGGCGGCAGAACTCCTCCGCACTGATTTTACCGGAGGCCACACCGCTTGCCCAGACCGCCTCCGGCCTGTGCTCTATGCCCGGCAGCCCGTTCGGTATCTTCGAGAAATCGCCCAGGCCCAGCTTCTTCTGCTCGAACGTGAAGGAGCAGTGGTCTGTGGATATTATGTCAACCTCTCCGTTCCTGATGCCCTGCCACAGCGCCTGTTTGTCGGCCTCCTTGCGTATGGGGGGAGAGCAGACGAATTTTGCGCCCTCGAAGTCGGGTTTTTCGTAGACCTCGTCCGTGAGGGTGAGATACTGCGGGCAGGTCTCGACCAGGACGTTCTGCCCGGCGCTCCTTGCGGCCTCGATCTCGCGCAGGCCCTCGGCTGTGCTCAGGTGCACGACCCAGGCCCTGCCTCCGGCTTCCCTGGCGAGGGCGAGGCAGCGGCGGACGGCGAGGGATTCGACCTCGTTCGGGCGGCTGCGCGGGTGCCATTCGGGGCCCGTCCTGCCCGCTTCCAGGTTTGCCGCGACGCGCCTGTTGACCTCGTCGCCCAGCTCGCAGTGTACGCCGCAGACGCCTATATCCGCCGTGGCGGCGAAGAGCTCCTGCAGCTCCAGGTCGGAAAGCCTCAGGTTGTTGTAGGCCATGTAGGCCTTGAAGCTCGTGACGCCGGCCTTTTCCATGTCCGCGAGCTCAGCCTTGGTGGCCTCGTTCCAGTCCGTGACGGCCATGTGGAAGCCGTAGTCGCAGGCGCAGTTGCCGTCGGCGCGGGAATGCCAGGCCTCGAGCGCCTCGGCCAGAGTGTGCCCCTTGTCCTGCGTGGCGAAGTCCAGGATCACCGTGGTGCCGCCCGCCAGCGCCGCCGCCGTGCCCGAGGCGAAGCTGTCCGCCGTCACGGTGCTGCCCGTGTCCATCTCCAGGTGGGTGTGCGCGTCGATGAAGCCGGGAAAGAGCAGGCAGCCCTCAGCGTCATAGCTCTCGTCAAAGGGCAGGCTCCCACCGACGGATACCACCTTGCCGCCCTCGACGTAGAGGTCGGCCTTTCTGCGCCCTTCCGGGCTGACTATTGTGCCGTTTTTTATGCATAGCATGGCTCGCATACCTCCCAAATTTTCTTCTCTGCCCCGATTATACGCCCTGTTGCCAAAAATAACAACGCTACAATCGTACATTCTCACAAAAATTTAGTTTTTACAAAAAAGTTCTTGCATCGGTTTGAACTGTTTGTTATTATAGTGGCGTAAGTGTTAAATATTTGATGACTGAAACGAAGTGTTGCGCACACGGGTCATTTTTCGCCGTTTTTCTGGTATTTTGAATCTGTCTGCGCAGTATGGCGGGGCGCAGGACTGCCCCGCTTTTTTGTTAGCTGAAAATTTTTTAGATAGAGGTGTTGAAATGCTGATCATTGGGAACGGAAGGCTCATCACGAGGGATGCCGAGCATCCATATTTTGAAAACGGAGCCGTAGTCTGCGACGGCGGCACGATCGTCGAGGTCGGCCCCGAGGCGGAGCTCCGGGCGAAGTACCCCGGGGCCGAGTATCTGGACTCGCACGGCGGGGTCATCATGCCGGGCCTCATCAACGCGCACACGCACATCTACTCCGGTCTCGCAAGGGGGCTGTCGATAAAGGGCAACGCGCCGACGAACTTCCTCGAGGTGCTCGAGGGCACCTGGTGGAACATCGACAGGCATCTCGACATGGAGTCCACGAAGGCCAGCGCCTACTGCACGGTGGTGGACAGCCTCAAGATGGGCGTGACGACGATCTTCGACCACCACGCGGGTTTCGGCGCAATAAGGGGCAGCCTCGCGGCCATCGCCGAGGTCACGCAGGAGCTGGGCATCCGCGCCTGCCTCTGCTACGAGGTCTCGGACAGGGACG
>CABVBV010000167.1 GCA_902496595.1 uncultured Eubacteriales bacterium
CCGTGGGCGACGACGAGGCCGCGACCTACGCCTCCTACTGGGGCAGCTACGCCGACCGGCTGCCCGCCGACTTCGCGCTCAGCGCGTGGATACAGGTGGGAGACGCCGACCAGAACGTGCCCTATACCCAGTCCGTCAACTTCGCGGAGCGCCTGGCGGAACAAATCGGCGCGGAAAACGTCAGTTTCTCGGTCATCGAGGGCGCGGCGCATGAGGACGACGCCTTCTACACGGCCGAAAATCTTGCGGACGTCCTTGCGTTCCTGGACGGTGTGATGAAATGATGACAGGAAATTGGAAATTCGACGAAAAATATAACTGCTGGTGTCTTGAGGACATACTGTACACAGAGAAGGCCGCATCGCCGGCCTTCCAGCAGCTGAGCGTCTTCGTGCCCGCGCCGTACATGAGCGCGCCGGGCGTCGTCGACCGCGAGGCCAGGGTGGGGAAGTACACGGCTTCGACGGTGCCGGTGGTGTTCGAGAACAACTCGGCGGGCTACATGGAGATGCCGCACGTGTGGCTTGGAGGCCCGCGCTGCTATGCAGAGCAGTACCTTGAGCGCGGCTTCGTCTACGTGAGCTGCGGCTGCCGCGGCCGCGAATCCCGGGACGCCGACGGGGCGCTCTGCGGCAAGTCGCCCGCGGCGCTGGTGGATCTCAAGACCGCGCTGCGCTTCCTGCGCCACCATAAGAGCGAACTGCCCGGAGACTGGAACCGCGTTATCTCAGCCGGCTGGAGCGCAGGAGGCGCGATGAGCACGCTGCTTGCTGTCACGGGCGACAACGAGGTCTTTGACGAGTACCTGAAGGCCAACGGCGCGTACATGGACGAGAGCGACGCGGTGTTTGCCGCGCAGATCTATTGCCCGATAATAGACCTTCAGCACGCCGACCTTGCCTATGAGTGGTTTTTCCGCTCCGACAAGAGCTGCGAGGACTCGCCCGCCGGCCCTGCGGAGACGATGACGCCCTTCAAGGAGGCGCTGTCGAAGGAGCTCTCGCGCAGGTATGTGGACTATTTCAACAGCCTTGGCCTGCGGCATCCTGAAACTGGCGAAGCGCTCGAGCTGGGCGAGGACGGCAGGAGCGGCAGAGCCTATGAGCTGCTCATGCGTGCGCTCGAAGACTCGGCGACGGACTTCCTGCGCCGCCTCGAGGCCGGGACGCTGGAGCTCAGATGCAGCGTGGACGACTATCTGGACGGCAATTACACCGAGCTCGCGCCCGTGCCGCCGCCGCCGATGCCGCCGGACGCGCCGCCGCTGCCCAATCTGGGCACGCTGGTGCGGCGGGACAGCCCGTTCCCGTTCATGGAACCGCCGATGGCGCCGGTGAAAGGGAGGAATAAGCGCTCCTGGCTCAGCTGGGACGGCGAGCGGGCGCACATCACGGGCCTCGACGACTATGTGCTGAACCACCGCAGAAGGATGAAGCCCTGCACGAGCTTCGACAAACTGGGCTGCGACAGCGGCGAGAATCAGGAGTTCGGCTCGCCTGAGCAGGACTATATGCACTTCTCTGAGGAGCTATACGAAGCTGTCCTGAGCCTGGGTCGTGATTGGCCCGAGGAATGCCAAGGCCTGTATGAACGCTTCAGGCTAGACCTCTCCGACCCTGAGCTGGACAGCAGGATAAGGCTAATAGACCCCTATACCTTCATCGGATGTTCCGGAAGCAGGCAGGCGTCATACTATCGCATAAGGGTGGGAGCCAGAGACGCCGACACCGCAGGCATAATAGGCCTGACTTTAGCCGTTGCGCTGCAAAACCAGGGACTTGACACGGACTACGCCATGGTATGGGACATTCCCCACGCCGAAGCCGATTATTATGGCGAGGTCTGCGACTGGATAGAGGGAATAACATAAAACAGTGAGGACGCCGATCTTGCGGCGTCCTCAGCTGCTTATTTATCAAAAGCGGGGTTTATGGCGTAGACATTTTTCTGATCCAGCTTCTCGGAAGCGAGTCTCAGGGCTTCACCGAATCTCTGATAGTGGATGATCTCGCGCTCACGCAGGAAGCGAATGACGTCGCTGACATCCGGGTCGTCACAGAGGCGCAGGATGTTGTCGTATGTGACGCGGGCCTTCTGTTCTGCGGCCATGTCCTCTGTCAGATCGGCGATGACGTCGCCTTTGACGCCTATGCCGCCGGCGCTCCAGGGAGTTCCGGAAGCGGCGGTGGGGTAGACCCCGGCAGTGTGGTCGACGAAGTAGGCGTCGTATCCGGCTTTTTTTATCTGCTCCGGCGTCATGCTCCTGGTGAGCTGGTGGACGATGGCGCCGATCATCTCGAGATGCCCAAGCTCTTCAGTGCCGATATCCGTAAGCAGGCCCTTGAGCTCAGGATAGGGCATTGTAAATCTCTGACTTAGATACCTAATACTGGCACCTAATTCCCCGTCTGGGCCACCATACTGACTAATAACAAACTTTGCCAATGCAGGGTTGGTGTTTTTGATCTTGACCGGGTATTGCAGCTTTTTCTCATATACAAACATGGTCAGTCCTCCTTAGCGCTCGCATAGTCCCATGGCCAGGGGTCGTTCAACCAGGTATAGCTCTTGGCCGAGGCCAGGTCTGTGAGGCAGAGAGGCCCGAATCTCGCAGTATACTCCTTTTTTCCCTCATCAAACAGCTTCAGGAAGGTCTGGAACGTTGCAAACGCCTGGCTGTCTTCCGGATGTGTATCAAGGTACAGGTTCAGCTCCGCCGTTACGAAGTCCAGAGCCATCAGCTCACGCAGCTCGGTCGTGTCCGCCGGCATCTGATTGACGATATTTTTGAACGGCAGGTCGAGCCCTGGGAAAAGCGTGCCCCTTGTCAGCGCTTCACCGCTCTTGTATGCAGGCTCGCTGCTCTGCTGCGGCGGTATCTGCGACAGAGCCAGCGGCGCACATTCGGGCAGTGCGCCCTGTTTGTAGCTGCAACCGGTCTGAGTATCCATATTTTCCAAATCTAGTGCCTCCTATATCGTCGTCAAAGGGTCAAGACCCTCAAACCATGTTATGCTAGGAGGCACCATGCTGTGAAAAAGGCCGTTCCCGTCCAAATATGCCGGGAACGGCCTGAGTCAATATAGTGTCTTTTACTTTGCAAGCACCTTTTTAAGCCTCGCGTACCTGGGTAGGGAGTTCTCGGTCGGACGCTCGGGCTCGCCCTGGATGAGGGGGAGGGCATAGTCGATGAAGTCCTGCGTCACGCCGCAGCCGTCGGGAGTTATCCACTCGGTAGGGACTTTCTTCTCGAAGTTTGCGACGCTGGTGAGCGGAACGAGCTTCGGTACACAGGTGTACTTGCCGTCAACATATTCTCTCGCGAAGGCGACCATCTTGCCGGTCTCGCCGCCGACGGCGGAGAGCACCGCGACCTCGCCGGCCATGAAAGCCTCGTCCACGTCGGTTTTGGAAGCGATGTGGGCTCCGCAGCGCTGCAGCAGGCTGAGCTCTATGCCGCGAACCTTGGCGCCGGTCTTCTCTTTGATGACGGAGGCGAGCATGGAGGCCAGGCCGCCCAGCTGGGCGTGGCCGAAACCGTCCGTCGCGCTGGTCTTGGCCTCGGAGACAAAGCTGCCGTCGGAGTAGTGGATGCCCTCGGAGACCGCGACGATGCAGTTGCCCTTTTCATTATAGATGCGGGAGGCCTCTGCGACGAACTTGTCCATGTCGAAGTCGGTCTCGGGCAGGTAGATGAGGTCGGGGCCGCAGCCGGTGAGGTTCGCCAGGGCGGCGCTTGCCGCGAGCCAGCCCGCGTGACGTCCCATGATCTCGATGACGACGATCATGCCCGTGTCATAGACGTGCGCGTCCTTGTAGACCTCGGCGCAGGAGGTGGCGATGTACTTCGCGGCGCTGCCGAAGCCGGGGCAGTGGTCGGTGTTGTACAGGTCGTTGTCGATGGTCTTGGGCACGCCCATGACCCGGCACTCGTAGCCGGACTTCTCCATGAAGCGGCTTATCTTATCGCAGGTGTCCATCGAGTCGTTGCCGCCGTTGTAGAAGAAGTAGCGGACATCGTATTTCTTGAATATCTCGAGGATGCGCTTGTAATCGGTGTCGTCCTTTTCCGGGTCGGCCATCTTGTAGCGGCAGGAGCCGAGCTCCGAAGACGGTGTGTTCATGAGCAGACTGAGCTCGTAAGCGTCCTCCTCGCCCATGTCGTAGAGCTTGTCCTCAAGGACGC
>CABVBV010000168.1 GCA_902496595.1 uncultured Eubacteriales bacterium
ATGACGTTGAAGAGGATGTGCGCCATGCCCGTGCGCTTGGCGTCCCTCGAGGTGCCCAGCGAGCAGAGGAAGGCCGTCACGATGCAGGTGCCGATGTTGATGCCCATGATGAGCGGGTAGACGAGCTGAAAGGTCATCGCCCCCGTCACCGACAGGGCCTGCAGCATACCGACGACGGCCGAGCTGCTCTGGACTATGACGGTTACTGCGATGCCGACGATGATCTCGAGCACGGGCATCTCGGAAAACTGGGTGAGCAGGTTCACGAAGGTCTCGGACTCGGCCAGGGGCGCGACGGCGTTCGTCATGGTCATCATGCCGGTGAAGAGGATGCCGAAACCCATGCAGATCTCTCCGGGGCCTTTGACGCTGCTCTTTTTGACGAACATGATGAGGATGATGCCGATTATGAGCGCCGCCGGGGCGAGGGTAGAGGGTTTGAAGATCTCGAGCACGATGTTGCCGCCGGACTCTATGTCCATGAGCCTTATGATCTGCGCCGTGATGGTCGTGCCTATGTTAGCGCCCATGACGATGCTGATGGCCTGCCTGAGCGTCAGTATGCCCGCGGCCAGAAGGCCGACGGTGAGGACGATGGTGGCCGAGGAGGCCTGGATTATGGCCGTGACCAGCATACCGGTCAGAAGCCCCGTGAACGTGTTCTTCGTCAGCTTCTGCAGCAGGACGCGCAAGGTGTCGCCCGAGCTCTTCTTGAGGCCCTCGCCCATTACCTCCATGCCGTAGAGGAACATGGCCAGGCCGCCGAACATGGTTATGACGCCGAATATATCCACACCTACACCCCATTACAAGTTCTATATCATACGTCGATGATAACACGTTTTCCCCCTCCTGGGGAGCTTCAGACCGAAATTATAACAGTTTTTTTACCTTGACTTAACATTGGCCCTTGACAAACGGGGTTTTGAGGGTATAATGGGACACAATTTCATATGGAAGATAGAGGCGCGGCTGACAAGAGTAGCTCCCGGAGACACGGCAGACACCGTGGGGGCGAAAGGGGATGCCGCCGAGGGACTGAGAAGGCTGTCTGGCCTTTCAGCCGCCGGGCCGTCGGAGAATATCCGCCGGACTGTCACTGTTGTGGAGAGCTATCGAAAACGCGAGACTGTCTTTTGCATTGCCCTGAGCCTTCACACAGCGAGGCTCAGGGCATTTGATTTTGCCCGGGCCGAGGCCCCAGCATGACCCAGCGTATCCCGGCAAAATTGAAAAAAGAGAGGTAAAACAAAATGAGAAAGATCCTGTCGCTCGTCCTTGCGCTCTGCATGGTATTCGCCCTCGCCGCCTGCGGCAGCGAGGCCGTCACCGAAAGCGAAGCCCCCGAGGTCGACCCCAAGGAGGCCGCCGAGGCCGTCATCGCCGCCCTCACCGTCCCCGAGGGCATAGACCCCGCCGCCGTCCAGGGCGTGGAGGACGGCGTGCTGACCGTCGCCATGGAATGCGCCTACGCGCCCTACAACTGGACTCAGGTCGACGACTCCAACGGCGGCGTGACCATCTCCAATATGTCCGGCAGCTACGCCAACGGCTATGACGTCATGATCTCCCAGATCATCTGCGACATCTACGGCTGGGAGCTCGAGGTCGTCTCCAGCGCGTGGGACAGCCTGGTTCCCGGCGTGCAGAGCGGCATCTATGACGCCGTCATCGCCGGCCAGAGCATGACCGCCGACCGCATGGCCCAGGTCGACATGGCCGGCCCCTACTACTACGCCGACATCGTCGTGGTCACGACGAAGGACTCCGAGTTCGCCGATGCGACGAGCATAGCCGACCTCGCGGGCGGCACCGCCACCGCGCAGAGCGGCACCATCTGGTACGACTCCTGCCTGCCGCAGATACCCGACGTCGACCTCATCGCCCCGGCCGAGACCGCGCCGAGCATGATAATGGCCCTCACCACCGGCCAGGTCGATTACATTTGCACTGACGTGCCCACCGCCACCGCCGCCGCCCAGAAGGACGACAGCCTCGTCATTCTGAACTTCGCCGGCACCGAGGGCGACTTCCAGTTCGCCACCGAGGAAGAGCGCGCTGAGAACGTCAACATCGGCATCTCCGTCCAGAAGGGCAACACCACCCTGCTTGAGGCCATGGACGCCGTCCTCAGCCAGATGGACGCCGACGACTTCAACACCATCATGGCCTACGCCATCTCCGTCCAGCCCGAGATCTGAGCCTGAGGCTCAAACTGAGGAAGGGAACACCGCCAAATGGACAGATTTTCCGCGCTGATAACAGATATAGGGAAGCTGCTTGACGTCTACTGGAAGTCCTATCTCGTGAACCTGGGCAACACTCTGCTGCTCGCCCTGGTGGCGACGGCCATAGGCTGCCTCATAGGCCTCATCTGCGGCATCCTGAACACGATACCGTACACCAAGAACGACAACTGGTTCAAGCGCTTCATCCTGAAGCTGATCCGGGTCATCGTGCGCATCTATGTGGAGGTCTTCCGCGGCACGCCCATGGTGCTGCAGGCGGTGTTCATCTTCTACGGCCTGCCCTATTTCTCGAACAACCAGTACAGGTTCGACAGCCTCTGGGCCGCGGCGATACTCATCGTCTCTATCAACACCGGCGCATACATGGCCGAGTCGGTGCGCGGCGGCATCATCTCAATTGACCCCGGTCAGACCGAGGGCGCCAAGGCCATAGGCATGAATCACTACCAGACCATGACGAGCATCATCCTGCCCCAGGCGCTGCGCAACATCATGCCTCAAATCGGCAACAACTTTATAATCAACGTGAAGGACACCTCGGTCATGTTCATTATCGGCTTCATGGAGTTCTTCGCCTTCCACCGTCAGATCGTGGGTCTGAACAATATGTACTTCCCGAGCGCGACGATAGAGATGGTCGGCTACCTCGCCGTGACGCTCACGGCCTCGTTCCTCCTGCGCTGGGTGGAGAGGCTCATGGACGGCGCGGACAGCTACGAGCTCGCCCAGGCCGACCAGCTCACCATGGCGGCGGGCACCTACAGCCATCCCAGCCACGGCACGCCCTTCGACGAGCGTAGCCCCGAATACCGGGAGCGCGTGCGCCAGAACCTGCAAAACAGCAACGGAAGCGCAAGGGAGGGCCGCTGAATGGACACGATACTTGAGGTGCGGCACCTCTCCAAGAGCTTCGGCAAGAACGAGGTGCTCCGCGACATAGATTTCACGGTCTCCAAGGGAGACGTGACGAGCATCATAGGGGCCTCCGGCTCCGGCAAGAGCACGCTGCTGAGGTGCATAAACCTCCTCGAGACGCCGACGAGCGGCGACGTGCTCTTCCACGGCGAGAGCGTCGTATCCGGCAAGGTGAATCCCTCGTCTTATCGGTCGAAGGTGGGCATGGTGTTCCAGAGCTTCAACCTCTTCGCCAACATGAGCGTTTTGGAAAACTGCATGATAGGCCAGGTCAAGGTGCTCAAAAAGAGCAAGGCCGAGGCCCGGGCGAACGCCATGAAATACCTCGAGCAGGTGGGCATGGCCCCGTACATAAACGCAAGGCCCCGGCAGATATCCGGCGGGCAGAAGCAGCGCGTGGCGATAGCCCGGGCGCTCGCCATGGAGCCGGAGGTGCTGCTCTTTGACGAGCCGACGAGCGCACTCGACCCCGAGATGGTCGGCGAGGTGCTCTCCGTCATGCGGGAGCTCGCCGCGGGCGGCATGACCATGCTGGTCGTCACGCACGAGATGGCCTTTGCCCGGGATGTCTCCACCGAGGCCGTCTTCATGAAGGACGGCGTCATCTGGGAGCGCGGTGCGCCGGAGAAGCTCTTCAGGAACCCTCAGTGCCCCGAGACGAGGGATTTCCTATCGAGGTTCATGGAAAACTGAAACGGAACCGATATCCACAGGCAGTCTCTGTCTGTGGATATCAGGCTGTTATAAAACATTCAGAGAGTGGGAGAAAAATATGCACAAGAGAAGAAAAGTCCGTGCGCTGCCGGCGCTCATCGCCGTGCTGGCGGCCATCGTATGCACGCTTGTCGTGGGCGTGCTCGCCGACGGAGGCGACACGGCGGAGGCCGCGAGCCGGTTTTACGGCACGGCCTGGTCGCTGCTGCCGCCCGTCATCGCCATCGTCCGCCATCGTCCTCGCGCTCATAACGAAGGAGGTCTATTCCTCCCTCTTCGTCGGCATCCTCGCCGGCGG
>CABVBV010000169.1 GCA_902496595.1 uncultured Eubacteriales bacterium
CCGCTCATGAGCGTAAAGAGCTCCGCCAGCCGCTCAGGCCTGTGAACGAGGCAGAAGGCCCCGCCGGTCTTCAGGCACCAGGCCGCCGCAGAGATCACCTCAGCGAGAGTGCAGCCGCACTCAGACCTGGCCACCGCTCTGGCCCTGCTCTCCGAGGCCATGCCGCTGTTCTCGGGGAAATACGGCGGATTGCAGACGGCGAGGCCGTACGCCGCGTGAGCCAGAGCAGTCCTGTGCTCGCGTATATCGATGCAGAGCGCCCTCGCCCTGTCCGAGAGCCCGTTCGCCTCGAAGTTCCGCTCCGCCGCGGAGGAGGCGCCGGGGTCTATTTCGGCGCAGTCGAGGCTGAGCCCAGGCTCTCTCGAGAGGAGAAGGAGAGAGATCAGCCCGGCCCCGGAGCAGAGCTCCACCGCCCTGCCCGGTTTCGCCCTCACGAAATCCGCAAGCAGAACTGAGTCCGTAGTTATGGGGAAAGCCCCTCCGGCCTCGTACAGAGGCCCGTTCTTCCACAGCTCCGTCATGAGCCGTACTCCTCCCTGAGCCAGTTGAGATATTCCGCATAGAGTTCGTCAAAGTATTCGTCCGTCGGGAAGGCCGCCCTATATCCCTCGAGATCCAGCGAGGCCGCGACGAGCTGGTCGAGCGTCAGGCGCCCCTGGTCGAGCAGGTATTCGCAGAAGGCGTAGGACTTCGCGTGGCTGAGCACGGTGGCGGGGTACCTGGGCTTGTAAAACGAGCTCACCACGTCGGCCGACGGCTTGGACACCATCTTTATGAACACGTCGCGCTCCGGGTGCAGGAGCATGGCGCAGGTCATGGCCTTCACCAGCGGTATCGCAGGCGACTCGAGAGTCTGCGCCTCGCTCACGTCCACACCGGAGAGCTCCTTGAATATGCGGCGTATCTCTCCGAATATGAAGCGCTCATCCTCAGACGCGCCCTCCATCGTGTCTATATCCTCTGCCAGGTCGAAGAAGACCTCGTAGTCCTCATAGCTTATCCACCACTCGGAGCAATGCATCGCAACGCCCTCGAACACCCAGCCCGCCTCGCCGCAGAGCTCGTCTATCGTCAGAGCGTGCGCGAGCTCGTGCAGTCCGGCTGCGCCGTGGCCGACGAGCAGCCTGACGTCCCCAAGAGCAGGGAAAGGGCGAGGATAAGGGCTAAGGCTCGTTTCATTCGTTTTCCCTCCCAGGCCGTTCCTGCTTTCAGTATACCAGATTTTTCGCCCCAGTTGAAGCCCGGAGGGCATAAAAATAGAGGGCCGCGGCTTACGCGACCCTCTGATTTTTTGCGATCACTCCTCGACGATGGCGTCGGCGGGGCAATTCTCCTTGCAGGTGCCGCAGGAGACGCACTTGTCCTGATCGATGACGTACTTGTCATCGCCCATGTCGATGGCCTCGGCAGGACAGTTGGCAGCGCAGGTGCCGCAGGAGACACAGCTGTCAGTGATAACGTATGCCATTTTGTTACCTCCGTTCGATCTGTATTTTATACATCCCTTTTTACAGGATTGAGTACATGAGCATTTTATCACAATGTCTGCGAAAATCAATAGCGATTTGCTCCCTGACCGGTTATAAGCGCCTTTGGCTGGAAATACTTTCACTGTCGCGCCCATTCGCCCGCATCGGCGCATGGGTCGTGGTATGATCGCTCAGGGAGGCAATGAAGGTATGAAAAACAGCGCAAGGTTCACGGAACGCGCCTCCGGCGCGATATCGGCCTCGAGGGACGCGGCGGCCTCGCTCGGTCACAGCTACGTCGGCACCGAGCACCTGCTGCTCGGCATTGCCGCGGAGACCGAGAGTCTGGGCGCAAAGCTGCTGGACGGTCGGGGACTCGGCCTGGCCGTGCTCACCAGGCTCGTCGCCGCTGAGGAGGGCTCGGGTATGCCCGGGGCCCCGGAGCAGGGCCTGACCGAAAACGCCCTCTCGGCCATAGAACGCGCCGCAGACGAGGCCCGCAGGCTGGGCCACGGCTACGTCGGGACAGAGCACCTGCTGCTCGGTCTGCTCCGGCGCCAGGATTGCTCCGCCGTGAGGCTGCTGGCGTCGGCGGGCTGCGAACCCGATGCGCTCTACACCGACATCCTGAATATTTTCGGCTCCCCCGACAGCAAACCCGGCCGCCAGGAGCAGGGCCGGAGCAGCCAGACCCCGCTCAGGCCGCCTTACCGACGCACCGAGACCAGAGTGCTCGACCAGTTCAGCCGCGACCTCACCCTCATCGCCGGAGGCGGCGGCACAGACCCGGTCGTGGGCCGGGAGCGCGAGATCAGCCGGGTCATACAGATCCTCTCCAGGCGCACCAAGAACAACCCCGTCCTCGTCGGGGAGCCGGGCGTGGGCAAGACCGCCGTGGCCGAGGGCCTCGCCCGCAAGGTCGCAAGGGGCGAGGTTCCGGATACGCTCAAGAACCGCCGCATCGTCACCCTCGACCTCGCGTCCATGCTCGCCGGCACAAAATACCGGGGCGACTTTGAGGACAGGGTCAAGTGCATCATAAAGGAAGTCCAGCGCGCCGGGGACGTCATCGTCTTCATCGACGAGCTGCATACCATCGTAGGAGCGGGCTCTGCCGAGGGCGCGATAGACGCGGCGAACATCCTCAAGCCCGCGCTGGGCCGCGGTGAGATCCAGGTCATCGGCGCCACCACACCGGAGGAGTACCGAAAGCACATCGAAAAGGACGCCGCGCTCGAGCGCCGCTTCCAGCCCGTGGATGTCCCGGAGCCCGACGAGCAGAACTGCGAGCGAATGCTCCGGGCGCTCCGGGCGTCGCTCGAGAGCCACCACGGTCTCGTGATAACGGACGAGGCGGTGAGCGCCGCCGTCCGGCTCTCGACGAGATATATCTGCGACCGCTACCTGCCCGACAAAGCCATCGACCTGCTTGACGAGGCGGCCTCCCGGGTGAGGCTTGTATCCGGCGCCCAGGCCCGGAGGACGGTGGAGGCCTCTGACGTGGCCGACGTGGTCTCGGCCTGGACTGGCGTACCCGCCTCATCCATCACCGAGTCTGAGAGCGAACGTCTGCTCCGGCTGGAGGAAGCGCTGCACCGGAGGGTCATAGGCCAGGACGAGGCCGTATCGGCCGTAGCCCGGGCCATACGCCGGGGCCGTGTCGGCCTCTCAGACCCGAGGCGGCCCATGGGCAGTTTCATTTTTCTCGGGCCCACCGGCGTGGGCAAGACCGAACTCTGCCGGGCTCTGGCCGAGGCCGTCTACGGCGACCGCGAGGCGCTTATAAGGCTGGATATGTCCGAATATATGGAAAAACACGCCGTCTCCAAGCTCATAGGCTCTCCCCCGGGCTATGTGGGTTACGGCGAGGGCGGCCAGCTCACCGAACGTGTGCGCCGCAGGCCCTGGTCTGTCGTGCTCTTCGACGAGATAGAGAAGGCGCACGAGGACGTGTACAACCTGCTGCTGCAAATAATGGAGGACGGGAGGCTCACGGACTCGTCGGGACGCAGGGCGGACTTCCGGAGCACCATCGTGGTCATGACCTCGAATATCGGGGCAAAGGCGATAACGGAAAACCGGCCTGCTCTGGGCTTCTGCAGCGGCTCCGCGAACGGAGATGCGGCGGTTCGCGAGGAGGTGATGACCCAGCTGCGCCAGACCTTCAGGCCGGAGTTTCTGAACCGCGTGGACGACACGATAGTCTTCCGCCGCCTGGGCCGTGAGGACGTGCTGAAGATAGCTCGCGGCATGACAGACGCGGTATGCGGGCGTATGCAGGCGCTCGGGGTGGAGCTGCACGTCGGAGACGAGGCGCTCTCGCTCCTGGCCGAGCGCGGCTTCGACCCGGCCTACGGCGCAAGGCCGCTCCGCAGGCAGATCAGCTCCCTTCTGGAAGACCCCGCAGCGGACGCGATCCTGAGCGGCCGAGTCTCCGCCGGAGACAGGCTCGAAGCCACGGTCAGGAACGGAGCCATAGAGTTTGACAAAAAATAAAGCGAGGCTTGGAGGCGGCGTGTACGTCGCCGAAAATACTTCTCGCGGAGCGCAGTGCTGTCTCCTTTGTCTAAGAAGGCGGAGCCTTCTTAGACAAGTTGAGGCCGCGGGACGGATATTGCCGTC
>CABVBV010000170.1 GCA_902496595.1 uncultured Eubacteriales bacterium
CGTCCTACCAGGGCGAGCGGCAGCTGTCGCTGTCCCTCGGCTCCATTGACAAGATAGGAGAGGTTGCTCCCGTGCAGCCGACGAAGATAACGGCGGCGCAGCTCAACGACCTCAGCTATCTCGGCAGCCTCGTGACGCTCGAGGGCACGGTCACGGATGTGAGCTACGCGAACGGTCTGGTTCAGGACATCCTTGTGAAGGACGCCGCAGGCAACGTCGGCCGCGTGTTCATCGACGGCTATATCACCACCGGAGCCGACGTGCAGGGCCTTGAGGTGGGCTGCAAGATCTCGGCCACCGGCCTTGCGAGCTACGACAACACCTATTCCGGCGACTCGAGCCTCTATCCGCGCATCAGGGTGCGCGACAGGGCGGAGATAATCTGCTCCGAGGGCGGAGACGAGCCCGATACTCCGGACATTCCCGACATCCCGCTGCCGCCGGTGACGCCGACACCGACGCCCGAGTTCCCGTTTGACGACGTGAAGCCTGGAGACTGGTTCTACAACGACGTGGTGTATGTCTACGAGAAGGGCATAATGGACGGAGTCGACGACAGGGCGTTCAGCCCGAACACGACTCTCAACCGCGCAATGTTCGTAACGATGCTGTACAGGGCCGCGGGAGAGCCGGCTGTCAAGCAGGCTGAGGCGTTCAAGGATGTGCCCGCAGGAACTTGGTTCACCGATGCAGTGATCTGGGCCAGCAGCTGCGGAATAGTCGACGGCTATGGGGAGGATATGTTCGGCCCCTACAACAGCCTGACCAGAGAGCAGCTTGCGACCATACTCTACCGCTACGCAAAATGGTGCGGAGAGGGCGCCTATGCTCCTGCCGATGCGCTCGCAGGCTTTGCCGACGCGGCGAACGTCTCCGACTACGCGCTCGAGGCGATGCGCTGGGCGGTCTACGCGGGGCTCATTGAGGGCAGCGACAGCGGGCTCCAGCCCCAGAGCGGCGCGACCAGAGCCCAGGTCGCGGCGATCATCCACAGGTATCTCGAAAAATAACAGTGGCCGCGCTTGACGCGGTATGGTAAAATCAATACGGCTTTCAGGGGATTTCAGGGCTTCTGAAATCCCCTCAGCTTGTCGAAGAGGGCTTCGCCTCCTTCGACAAAAGGGATTGCGCTTCGCTCCGCGCCTCGCTTTGCTGCGACACTGCGCTCCGCGAGAAGTGTTTTTCCCGAGGTACACGCCCCCGGGAAAAACTTATTGCATTTTATTTGCGGCTGCGGCCGCAAACTCTGCGAGGCTTGGAGGCAGACCGGGGGATTTCTGGGCTTCTGAAATCCCCTGAAATGATTTTTGAAAGGAGCCGCCAATGAGAAAGAGCGACAGCACCGGGAATAAGCTGCGGCTGTATGAAATACTGGCATCGGCCCTCATCTTCGCAATTCTCATAGCCTGGGCCCTCGCGCTGGGCCTGAGCGCGGGGGACAGGGAGCTGACCGCCGCGCAGAAGCGCCAGTACGCCGTGGCAAAGGTCACGGATGTGCTTGCGGACAACGCTTCGCCGGATACCTGGACGGAGGGACGGAGGATAGGCCAGCAGCTGCTGGAGATCGAAGTGCTCACCGGGGTGTTCAAGGGAGAGGTGCTCGAAGCGACCAACTTCTTGAGCGCCTATGCCAACGTCGACGCTAAGTTGGGCTCAAAAGTCATCGTGAGGCTCGACACGGACGAGGCGGGAGAACCCTACGTCGTTTCAGTCCCGGCATACAACAGGGCGCCGATACTGCTGGGGCTGGCTCTGATATTCGCGGCGCTGCTCGTAATTATCGGCAGGAAAAAGGGGATCATGGCGCTTATCGGCCTGATATACACCCTCGCCTGCATCTGGTTCATTCAGGTTCCGATGATACTCAGAGGGGCGGAGCCCATCTTCGTCTCTATCGTCATCGTTGCGCTGACAACGGCGGCCTCGCTGCTGTTCTTGACCGGGCTCAGCCGAAAAACGCTCTGCGCGGTGCTCGGCTGCGTCTGCGGCGTGGGAGTGGCGGGCGTATTCGCTGCGGTCTCGGGCTCCATATCCCAGCTCAACGGCTTTAATCTCCCCGAGGCCGAGGATCTTGTGCTCCGGGCAACGCAGGACACGATTAGGATAAGCGGCCTGCTGGTCAGCGGCATACTCGTAGCTTCTCTCGGCGCGGTAATGGACGTGGCCATGTCCATCTCCTCCTCCTGCTGGGAGCTCCGCCGGCTGAACCCCGGGCTTCCAAAGGCGGCGCTCTTCCGCTCGGGCATGAACATCGGACGGGACGCGATGGGTACGATGGCGAACACGCTCATCCTGGCTTTCGCGGGCGCTTCGCTGAACACGCTGTTGCTTTTCCGGATCTACGGATATCCCATGATACAGATCTTCAACTCCGACGCCATGGCCGTCGAGCTCATCCGCGGCATCGCGGGCTCTATCGGCATCATCCTTACCGTGCCGCTGGTCGCGGCTCTCAGTTCCGCTCTCATGCCCCCGGTCAAGCTGAAGACGGGAAAATCGGGAAAATAGGAAAATTAAGTGCCTTTACTCCAAATACCGAATATGGTATAATTATTTGGTTCGTGTCGAAAGATGCGGAATTTATTCAGGAGGCGCGGTTCCCTTGCTCTATGTTCTCTATTTTCTCATCGCTCTCGGCGCCACTACGGTCGGCTCCCTCACAGGTATGGGCGGCGGCGTCATCATCAAGCCGCTCATGGATCTGCTCCAGGGCTTCGATGTGCGCACTATCGGCGTCCTCAGCTCTATTACAGTTTTCTCGATGGCGGTCGTGTCCATTGGGAAGCAGATGCTCTCCAAGTCGAAGATCCCCTTCGACATGGCGCTCCCTCTCGGCATCGGCTCCGTCATTGGCGGCCTGGCGGGGGAGTGGATGCTGGACGCGATCGTTGAGGCGCTCGATGCGAACGAGCTGGTCACTGTGGTTCAGAACGTCGTCCTCTCCCTGCTCATTCTGGGCGTCTATCTGTACATGAGAAACAAGAGCCGGATAAAGGGCAAGGAGCTGCGCGGACTTGTACCCTCGCTGCTTGCGGGCGGCTTCCTCGGGATCTGCTCGTCGTTCCTGGGCATCGGCGGAGGGCCGATCAACGTTGCGCTCATTATCTATCTGTTCTCCTACGACACGAAGACGGCGACGATTTGCTCGCTCGTGACCATACTGCTGGCCCAGGTCTCAAAGCTGTGCAGCGTGGCCTTCACCACGGGCTTCGCGGTATACGACCTGTCGATCGCCCCGGTCATGGTGATAGGAGCCGTCGCGGGCGGCTTCCTCGGCGCGAGCCTCAACAAGAGATTCTCGGAAAAGGCCGTGGAAAAGGCTTTCAACGCCGTGCAGCTGCTGGTGCTGGCGCTGGCGATCTTCAATATAGTCAGAAATTCGTTCTGAAAGTTCAGAATGTGCTTGCAAATCGGCGGCAATGCTGTATAATGAGCCTGCGCTATATCCGGGCTGGAACCGGAACGGCAGCAGGAGGTAATTTAATATGTCGAACAACACTGAAAAGACCAGACGCCTTGTGGGACTATCCATCTTCACGGCTCTGGTCATCGTTTTGCAGCTGGTGGCGACCTTCGTGAAGATCGGCACCTTCCCGGTGACGCTGACGCTGGTGCCCATCGTGGTCGGCGCGGCGCTCTACGGGCCCCGGGCGGGCGCGTGGCTGGGCCTCGTCTTCGGCGCGGTGGTGCTCATCGCCTGCATCACGGGCGCGGACTTCTCCGGGCAGATAGTCTGGAACGCGAACCCCCTCGTCACGGTCGTGCTCTGCCTGCTCAAAGGCGCGGCGGCCGGCTGGCTCGCGGGGCTGATGTACAGGGCACTGGCCAAAAAGAGCGAGACCCTGGGCGTCGTCTGCGCGGCGATAATAAGCCCCGTGGCGAACACGGGCATCTTCTGCGCGGGCCTCTATCTGTTCTACAACGACATGTTCAACGAGTGGATGAGCGGCTGGGTGGCCGAGACCGGCAACGCGGCAAACCCCATCATGTATATCCTGCTCGTGCTGGCTGGCATAAACTTCCTCATAGAGTTCGGCCTCAATCTGGTGCTCTCGCCC
>CABVBV010000171.1 GCA_902496595.1 uncultured Eubacteriales bacterium
CCGTAGGGGCGGGGTTCCATCCCCGCCCGGACGTACCGGATCCGCACAGGGTAAAACCAACCACCCGCCTCGTAGGGGTCGGCGTCCTCGACGACCCGTTGCCTCATGGTTTCCGCCGCGTTCAAATCAACGTGCCCGGTATCGGAAACGCGGCGCATCGGGGTCGATGCGCCCTACGGACGTCGGTTAACTGGGAACCCCTTGCGCAGGGGAGCCTTTCTATTACCACCGCGCGGCGTTCTCCAGCGTATGGCGGAAGGCCGCCGACCTCGGCAGCAGCTTCAGAAGCGGCAGGCCTATGATATACATGACCAGCGCCTCCTCCGCCGCTATCTGCACCGCGTTTATCGGCAGCGCCGCCCAGAACGCCCCCGTGCTATAGGCTATGACCGCGCCCACGATGGGCCCGTTCCAGACCACCGGCATCAGGCACACGGCTATCGCCCGGCCAAGGCCCAGGGGCTGCCCGTGCCCCTTTGCCAGCCCGGCCATGCACAGCGAGGCGCCCAGCGTCGCCAGCGAGCCGAACACGATGTCCGGCAGCCCGTAGCCGCCCGCAAAGTTCGCGATGGCGCAGCCCGCCCACAGGCCCCAGGCCGTGCAGGGCAGGAAGGCCGGTAAAATACAAAGCGCCTCCGACACGCGGAACTGCACCAGTCCGAAGGATATCGGTGCAAGTACCAGGGTCAGGGCGGCATAGGCTGCGCCGACCACCGCGGCGGAGGCGAGTTTTCTCGTGCTGATCTTCATTTTTTCTGTTCCTCCCATTTTGATTCAGGTTTTTATAACCCGGCGGGGTGTGGAAACCCGCCCAGTCAACTTATTTTTCCGTCGGCTTCGAGTACAGGCAGCCGCAGTAATCCTGCCGGTACAGCCCGTATTCCCTCGAAAGCTCGATGCTCCGCTTATAGCCCTCGCGCTTTTTGAAGTCCGAGGGCAGCCATTTCACGCCGTATCTCTCCGCAAGCTCCGCGCCGATCCTGTTCAGCCGCTCCGCGTCCTTGTGCGGCGAGACGGAAAGGGTCGTGCAGAAGTACTCATAGCCCAGCTCCTTCGCCAGCCTCGCCGTCTCCTCCAGCCTCAGCCGGAAGCAGACAGTGCATCTCGCGCCGCCCTCCGGCTCGGACTCGAGCCCGCGCACCGCGGCCTCGTACTCCTCGCCGCGCCAGCCGTACTCGTGCAGGGCGATATCCGGGTGATGCTCCAGCACCTTCCGCTGGTTTTCAAGCCGCAGCTCGTACTCCGCCTCGGGCTGGATATTCGGGTCGTAGTACAAAAGCCCCAGCCGGAAGTATTTCGAGAGGTACTCGAGCACGTAGCTCGAGCAGGGGCCGCAGCAGCTGTGCAGCAGCAGGCCCGGCCTCGCATCTCCGAGCGTCTCAAGCAGCCTGTCCAGTTTTTTCTGATAGTTCTCCATGCGCCACAGTATAGCACATTTTGTCTTGACTTAAAAGAGTGCAGACGCTAAACTTGAGTAAACTGAGAACGCGAGGTATGTGCAATGGATACAAGACGAGGCAAGGAGGACTACTATCTCGACATCGCCGACGCGGTGCTCAACCGCTCGACCTGCATGCGCCGCAAGTACGGCGCGATAATCGTGCGCAACGACGAGATACTCTCGACGGGCTACAACGGGGCCCCAAGGGGCAGGCGCAACTGCACGGATCTCGGCATATGCACACGTGAAAATCTGGGCATACCCTCGGGGCAGCGGTACGAGCTGTGCCGCAGCGTCCACGCGGAGGCGAACGCGATAATCTCCGCCGCAAGGCGGGATATGCTGGGCGGCACTCTATACCTGGTAGGGCGCGACGCCAAGACGCACGAGCTGCTCGAGGAGACGATGCCCTGCTCGATGTGCAAGAGGCTCATCATAAACGCCGGCATAACCCAGGTCGTAGTGCGCACGGGCTCGGAGAGCAGCCGCGTGATCCACGTCCGCGACTGGGTGTTCGGAGACGACTCGCTGCCAGGGGAGGTAAACGAATGAGGACGCTTGTAGCATATTTTTCGAGACGAGGCATCAACTTCGTTGCGGGCAAGATGCAGGAGCTGAAGGTGGGAAATTCAGAGGTCGCTGCAAAGCTGGCGGCGAAGTCCTGCGGTGGAGAGCTCTTTGAGATTCGCTGTGCTGAGGATTATACTTTTGACTACCGCGAATGCGTGGAGCGCTCGAAGAAGGAGCTCACGGAGAATGCCAGACCCGAGCTTGCCGAGCTGCCCGGGGATATGGCGGATTTCGGCACCGTGGTGCTGTGCTATCCCTGCTGGTGCGGGACGATGCCGATGCCGGTGTGGACTTTTCTTGAGAACTGCGGGCTCTCGGGCAAAAGGATACTTCCTCTTTGTACGAACGAGGGCAGCGGCATGGGCAGAAGCGAGGCCGATATCAAGCGGCTCTGCCCGGAGGCGGAGGTGGAGAAGGGCCTGTCCGTAAAGGGCAGCGCCGCAGCAGAGGCCGGGCCCGAGATCGAGACCTGGCTTCGAGGCTTCGGCCTCTGACCTACGGCAAACAGAGGCAGACAAGCAGAAACTTCGCCGGTATCCTACTCGATACCGGCGAAGTTTTTTTCTGCTTTAATCCGCCCTCAAAAGCCTGGCTGAAGACTCCTCGGCAAACTGTTTGCTGTACAACTCGTGATAGTATCCGCGTTGGAGCAGCAGTTCACGGTGCGTGCCCTGCTCCACGATCTTGCCGTCCTTCACGACGAGGATGAGGTCGGCGCGTCGGATGGTGGAGAGCCTGTGGGCGATCAGGAAGCTCGTTCGATCCTTGAGTATGTGCTCGATGGCGTCCTGTATTAGCTGTTCCGTCTGCGTGTCGATGGAGCTTGTGGCCTCGTCGAGCACGAAGATGCGCGGGTCGGCGAGCACTGCCCGGGCAAAGGAGACGAGCTGTTTTTCGCCTGTCGAGAGCCTGTCGCCGCCCTCGCCGACCTCGCTGTCCCAGCCGTTTTCGAGCCGCTCGGCCACGACGTCGGCGGATACGGCCTTTGCCGCAGCTTCAACCTCGGCGTCCGTGGCATCCAGCCTTCCGTAGCGTATGTTCTCACGGAGGGTGCCGGAGAAGAGGTGAGGGCTCTGCAGCACGTATCCGAGGCTCGAGTGCAGCCACAGCTGGCTGCGCTCCCGATAGTCCACGCCGTCTATGAGTATCTGCCCTCCAGTCGGCTCGAAGAAGCGGCAGGCGAGGTTCACGAGCGTCGATTTCCCCGCGCCCGTCTCGCCCACGATGGCTACCGTCGTGCCCGCGGGGATGTGCAGGTTGAAGTGTGAGAGCACGTCTTCGCCTCCGTCAGGGTAGCGGAAGGTCACATCCCTGAACTCTATGTCGCCGCGTATGGGCTCCCAGTTCTCGCGCTTCGGGTGGAAGGCGTCGCCGTATTTTTCAAGCACGGCCTCGGAGTCGCGGACGTTGGGCTCCGTGTCGAGCAGGCCCGTGACCCTTTCAATGCTGGCCTGGAGCGAGATGAACTCTGCCATATCCTCGGCCAGTATCTGAACAGGTTCGAAGATGCCCACGGCGTAGGTGACAAAGGCCGAGAGCGTGCTAAGGCCCAGCAGCCCGTCCAGGCTCATGCGCCCGCCCCGCCAGAGCACTATGGCCACGGCCAGGGTGGAGCAGAACAGCACCAGCGGTATATACACGGCGCCGAGCTTTGCAGCCTTGACCCCAGCCGCTTTCGTCTCGCCGGTGAGATCGCGGAACTCCTCGTCGTTCGCCGCCTCGATTACCAGCGTCTTTGAAGTCTTGGCGCCCGTGATGCCTTCGTTGAAGGCTCCGGTTATCCTGGAGCTCAGCTTCCGAACCTTCCGGTTCCAATGCAGGATCCGGTTCTGGAAATAGCCCGTCAGCAGCGCCACGACGGGCACCACCAGGATGACCACGAGAGCCAGTTTCCAGTTGAGCAGCAGCATGGATATGAGCACGAAGATGAGGTAGCACAGGGCCCAGAGCATATCCGCAAGGTTCCAGGCGAGCATACCGGCTATCTTGTTCGTGTCGTTCATCACCCGGCTTATGAGGTAGCCCACGGGCG
>CABVBV010000172.1 GCA_902496595.1 uncultured Eubacteriales bacterium
ATATTTCCTACCAGGGCTCTTTTTTGTACTGTCCGCACAACTTGGGGCTGTTCAAACCGGGGCCTCTTTTATTATATCTCTATTCTGTTCAGCGTCATTGTGCGAACAGGTCGGACGACATATCGTTCCGCCTTGATATATACTGATACGTCGTCAGGCCGCCGACGAGCACCAGGCCGATGATGTCCGTGACGATGCCGGGTATGAGCAGCGTCAGGCCGCCGATGGCAAAGAGTATTCGGAAAGGCCAGATGATCTTCTTGAACAGGAAGCCGTTCATCGCGGCCGCCACTCCGAAGATGCCGATGACCGCGCTGATGCAGATCGTGATGACGTCTATGACCTCCGTGTTCACAAAGAGCATCGAGGCGTCGTTTGCGAAGATGTACGGCACGATGAAGGCCGCTATCGCAAGTTTTGTGGCGTTTATTCCCGTCTTCATGGGGTTGCCCTTGGCGATTGCGCTGCCGGCGTAGGCCGCGAGGGCCACGGGCGGGGTGATGTCGGCCACGATGCCGAAGTAGAAGACGAAGAAGTGCGCCGCGACGCGGGGGATGCCCAGCTGCTCGAGGATGGGGGCGCAGGTCGTGGCCATGATGCAGTAGTTCGCCGTCGTGGGCACGCCCATGCCGAGGATGATGCAGCAGATCATGGTCAGCACCATGCCTATCATCGGGATGCCGCCGGAGAGCGCCACGATGCCGCCGATGAGCCTGGAGGCGAGGCCGGTGACGGTGATGCAGCCGGCGATGATGCCCGCAATGGAGCAGGCCGCCGCGACCGTTATGACTCCGCGTCCGCCCGCCGCAAGGGCGTCCATGAACTTCCTCGGGGTTATCCTGTGCTCCTTGTCGAAGAGGCTCACGGCGATGGTGACCAGGATGGCGATGGAGGCCGAGAACTGCATCGTCCTGGTGTTGGTGCTCACGAGCCAGACCAGCACGACCAGCGGGGCCAGCAGGTAGATCTTCCTGATGAGCCTGCCGAACTTCGGCAGCTGTTCACGCGGGATGCCCTTGAGCCCCAGCTTCTTGGCCTCGAGGTGGACGGCGATGAAGATGCCGAGGAAGTAGAGCACCGCGGGCAGGATGGCCCTGAGCGCGACCTTGCCGTAGGGCTCTCCGATGTACTCCGCCATGAGGAAGGCCGCCGCGCCCATGATGGGCGGCATTATCTGGCCGCCGGTCGAAGCCGCCGCCTCGACCGCGCCGGCGAACTCGGGCGCGTAGCCCGTCTTCTTCATCATCGGGATGGTGACGGAACCCGTAGTGACCGTGTTGCCGACAGAGGAGCCGGAGACCATGCCGCAGAGCGCGGAGGAGATGACGGCCACCTTCGCCGGGCCGCCGGAGGACGCGCCCGCAATGGAGTTCGCCAGATCTATGAAGAAGGCCGCAATGCCCGTCCGCTCCAGGAACGCGCCGAAGATGACGAAGACGACGATGTACTTCGCGCAGACCTGGATGGGTGTGGACATGATGCCCGAGGTGGCGTAAAACAGGTTGTAGATGGCCCTGCCCACGTTGACGCCGCTGGCAAAGGTGTAGATTATGAGTACGCCGGCGACGCAGAGTATCGGTATGCCGACGCATCTTCGGCAGAGCTCGACATATGTCAGTATGCCCAGTATGCCTATGACCGCAAAAAAGGGCGTCACCTTGGAGCCGCTGGTGATGGTGTTCATGAGCATCTCGTTCTCGGCCGCGCAGTAGAAGAAGCAGGCCGCGCCGATGACCATGATGATGATGTCGTACCAGGGCAGGTAGTTCGGACGCACATGGTGCTTGCTGATGGGATAGGTCATGAAGCCTATGATGGCCACGAAACCCAGGAAGATGAAAAGCCTCTGCTCCAGCTGTGCCTTGGAAAACAGCGTGGACAGGATGCAGTAGAGCGAAAAGGCGGCCATGATGAGGTCAACCGTCAGCTTGTACTTTCCCGTCCAGATCCTCGTGTTGGATTCCCTGTCGTACTTGCGCATGACCGCGTCGAGGTCGGCCTGCATCGATGCGGCCTCGTCCTCCACGCCCTCGTTGTCCATGACGGAGGCTCCGTCGTAGGTGTGCTCTTCAGTCTCAAGTTTTTTCTTCTCTTTTTCGCTCAATTGCTCTCCTCCGTCCCGTATAGTGAGTTTGGCTGCGGCGCCCGGATGAACGCCGCAGCCTTTATGTATTCTTTATACTTACTTGGTGGGTACCTCAAAGCCCTTCTCGGTGAAGTACTTCGCGGCGCCCGGGTGATACGGGACGTCCGTGACGGAGGCCGCAAACTCGAGGCTCAGCTCCTCTGCCTTCGCGTGCGAGAGCTCGCCTATGTTGTCGAAGACGGCGGAGACGAAGTTGTAGATGTCGTCCTCGGAGGCGTCGTCACGCGCGATGACTATGGCGCCGACGGCGACGGTGGTGCAGTCCTCGGGGGTGCCGTACACGTCGGCCGCTATGGTGTTGGGGCTGTAGTACGGGCTGGACTCGCGCAGGGCCGCGATGTGCTCCTCATCCAGGCTGACCAGGTAGACGTCCTGGGTCGCGGCCAGGGAGGTGATGGCGTTCGTCGGGGCGCCGGAGACTATGAAGGCGGCGTCTATCTTGCCGTCCTGCAGGCTCTCGGTGCTGTCCGCGAAGTCCTGCTTGACAGCGGTGATGTCGGTCTCGGCGTCAAGGCCGTAGCACTCGAGCACGTCCAGAGCGTTGTAGTACACGCCGGAACCGGCCGCGCCGATGGAAACGGTCTTGCCCGCCAGGTCGGCGACGGTCTTTATCTCGGGGTCGAGGGTGACTATCTGCACCTGCTCCATGTACAGGGCCGCGACGACGGAGAAGCTGGTGACCGGATCCTCAAAGAGCCTCTCTCCGTTGTAGGCGTAGCTCATGACGTCGGACTGGACAAAGCCGAGCTGGATGGCGTTGGCGTCAAGATCCTCGATGTTGGCCTGCGAGCCCTTGGACGAAACGGCGGT
Source organism: uncultured Eubacteriales bacterium (assembly GCA_902496595.1). Taxonomy (GTDB): domain Bacteria; phylum Bacillota; class Clostridia; order Oscillospirales; family Oscillospiraceae; genus Scatomorpha. The sequence goes on from CABVBV010000172.1 coordinate 2,957, forward strand.
CACGGAAGTGTCCGTGTTGCTGGTGACATACTGGGCCAGTACGCCGCCGAAGGCAAAGTAGGTGCCGGTCTCTCCGCCGGTGCCGAAGGTCAGGTTCCCGCCGCCGCTGCTGCCGCAGGCGGCAAGCGCGAACACGAGCGCCAGGCACAGTACCAGCGCAGCTATTCTCTTTTTCATTCTGAGTTCCTCCCTTTGACAATTAAATTGCATTTTCTACTTCAACAAATTTCAAGACAAACACAGTATACGCCATCAACGCCCCGATTTCAAGCCTTAAAATGAATTTGCCGGGAAAAATGTTGCAAAAGATTTCACGCGCTAATTCATGATGAAGAATTTGATGCCTTGGAATAATGTTCCCTGACCCATTCCGAGACGCAGAGGGCGAACCTGACGGTGGCCGGGCCGGCCCTGTCCGCGTCCGGCAGACAGAGGCCGATCGTGCGGCTCGCCGGAGGAGTCAGCTCCATCACCCTGACGTTGTCGCTGCTTCCCGAGAGCAGCAGTTCCGGCATGATGCTGACGCCGAGCCCCTGCTCCACCATGGCAATTATAGCGTAGTCGTCCTTCGTCGTATACCGTATGTTGGGCTTGACCCCCGCGGCCTCGAGCGCCCGCCTCGCGTCGTGGTCTGAAGTCTCGAGCAGGCTGATGAAGGGCTCGTGCTCCACCTCCTTTATCGGGAACCGGGGCAGCGAGGCCAGCCTGTGATCCCGGGGCACCACCGCGAGGAGCCTGTCCTCCAGAAGCGCCGTGACCTTCCCCTTCTGCTTCGTCGGCAGCGCGATGAAGCCCAGGTCGCAGCTGCCATCCGAGAGCCACTGCTCCACGTCGTGGTAGTCCCCGTTCATGAGCTTGAGCTCCACATTGGGGTAGTCCGCCTGAAATTTTTTTATCATGCCCGGCAGCCAGTGTACCGCCACGCTCGTGAAGGTGCCTATCCTCACCGTGCCGCAGTCCAGGCCCCGGATGGCCGCCGCCGTCTGCTCCAGCTGCTCCCTGGAGTTGAGCATACCGCGTATCGCCGGGAGCACCCGCTCCCCCTCCGCTGTGGCCCGGGC
>CABVBV010000173.1 GCA_902496595.1 uncultured Eubacteriales bacterium
GACATCCAGGGCCAGACCGAGCAGAGCCTCAAGAACGTCGGCGCCATCCTCGCCGAAGCCGGTTACGGCTATGAGGACGTCGTCAAGACCACCGTGCTGCTCGCCGACATCGCGGACTTCGGCCCCATGAACGAGGTCTACGCCAAGTTCTTCACCGGCGCCTGCCCGGCCCGCGCCGCCTTCGCGGTCAAGGATCTGCCCAAGGGTGCGAAGGTCGAGATCGAGGCCATCGCAGTAAAATAAGAGTGCAGAATCGAGCCCGGCGCTCCACGCGCCGGGCTCGATTTCAGCTTTAACAAAGTAAATAGCCTCGCAGAGAGGCATTTTGCAAAGAAACAAAAACGCCGCCAGAATATGGCGGCGTTTTTGTGGATATGGGAGTTTGGAAGAGGAAAATCAATAATATATATGCGCACTTATAAGAAGTGCCGTAGCTTTCGTTTAAAAAGTAACATATGTATTGATATTAGTAAAGAGAGACATTATAATATCAGATATGAAAGGTATTAATATCAGAGGGAGGGCCTGAAATGGACACGGTAAAACTGGCGGCGCTGCTGGCGGCGGCGGAGATGGGGAGCATCTCAAAGGCGGCGGAGGCGCTGGGCTATACCCAGTCGGGAGTGACGCACATAATCAGCTCGCTCGAGGACGCGGCCGGGTTTCCGCTGCTTGTGCGCGGCAACCGGGGCGTCCAGTTCACTGCGGAGGGCGAGCGCCTCGCGCCCTTTATCCGCGAGGTGGTGCAGGCGGCGGCCAACTTGACCCAGGAGGTCGCTCTGACCCGGGGCCTAGAGCGCGGCACGGTGAGGATAGGCACCTATTCGAGCATCTCCATGCGCTGGATACCCAGGATACTCGAGGCCTTCCAGGAGCAGTATCCGGGCATCTCGGTCGAGCTGCTCGAGGGCAACGGCCCCGAGATAGAGGAGTGGCTGACGACGGGCAGGATAGACATAGCCTTCACCAGCCTGCAGCCGCATTTCAACTTCGACATGATAAAAATACAGGACGACCCGATGATGGCCGTCCTGCCCAGGACTCATCCCATGGCGAATGCGGAGGTTTTCCCGATAGGCCGCTTCAAGGGCGAGCCCTTTCTGGTGTACATGACCTCGTCGAATGTGCCTGACGAAGATCTCGCCAGGGCGATGCGGATCGCGGACATTCCAAAGAAGGCGAAGCTCTCGTCGAACTTCGACGTGACGATACTCTCGATGGTGGAGCACAACCTGGGCGTCACCATCATGCCGAAACTCATCCTGGAGGGCAGCACGGCGGACGTGGCGGCGATACCGCTAGACCCTCCGCTTAAGCGCACCCTGGGCATGGCGATACGGTCGGGTCGAGCGGCGTCTCCTGCCATGCGCAGGATGATAGACTGCGCCAAGGGCGTGCTGGGGATCTAGATCCTGCCGCGTATCCGGCCGATCAGCAGGGCGGGGAGGACAAGACCGTAGAGCATGATAAGGTTGAGGCCGGGGGCGACGAGTTCAGAGACGAGCCTGAGCACGGCCGAGTCTGGGGCGATCAGCAGCGCGGTGACGGCAGAGAGCAGGGCGCAGAGCCAGATCGTCCACTTGGCGTCCCTGCGGCCCAGGGCGAGCCCGAGACAGCCGGACGAGGCCGAGAGCGAAAAGGTGAAGAGCACAAAGTCTGAAAAGACCCACAGGGCCGTCACGAGGGCCTCTATGCGCTCCGTGACGCCGAAGACGCTGGTGTTCCTGACGAGGGCGAAGAAGGGATAGGTGAGCCGCCCTGTCAGCGCGTGGCCGAAGCGCCCGACCGTGACCGCCACTATGAGCGCCATGAGCAGACAGGCGAACACGCTGAAGCGCCCCCTCCTGAAGCCGCCCCGGCCCCTGTCGAGAAAGCCGATGTTCACGATAAGGAAGGCCCCGGCTCCGAGCGCGGGCAGCGAGCCCTCGAGCACGGGCAGGGCGTCGGAGAGATATATGGGCCCGAGGCTCTTCACATCCATCTCCAGCACCCCGAGCAGCAGGATGGGCACGAGCGCGAGGAGCAGCAGCCAGCGGAAAAGCTCGGAGGCCCGGGCGAGCGCCCTGACCTTCGACAGCGCGGCGGCGAGGCCCATCACGAGGCCCGAGACGACGAAGGGCCAGGGCGGCGCTCCGGGATAGATGGTGTAGATGAAGCGCGAGGCCGAGCTCCTGAGCGAGAAGCCCGCGTAAAAGGCCAGCCAGAGAGAGTATAGCACGAGCACGGCGGCGCCTGCATACGGGCCGAGGCCGCGCCTTATGAGCGAGCCGAGATTTTCATCTTCCGCCGCGTTTGAGGAGAGCTTTTTCACGAGCCATGCCGTGAGCAGCAGGAAGGGCAGCGCCGCGACGGGACAGAGCCAGGCGGCCCGCCCGGAGATGTTCGCGCACAGTCCCGGCAGCAGCCTGGTTGCCGGAGGCAGCAGCGCTAAAAAGCATATGGCGGCAGCCTGCCGGGACGTGAGCCCGGCGGGTGTTTTGTTGTCCACGGTGTTCACCTGCCCCAGTCCGGCGCGTCGGCAAATTCGCGCACATTCAGTATCTTCGCAGAGGCTGTGACTTCAAGCTCCAGCCCCGGGAGCTGCTCCGGCCACGGCTCGGGCAGAGAGTGCCAGCTGTCCGGGGCCTCCCGCTCCAGCCTCTGGCCCAGGCCGAGGAAGTCCAGCCCGAGCGCGATGCTCTTATCTAATATATTGTATACCCAGGCCCCGCAGCGCCCGGCCAGCTCGTCCTCGACCTGCGCCCGCGCCGATTCGGTCGAGAGATCCAGCGAGGGCGCGGTCTCCATGACGATGGCCTCCACCGTGACCTCGGCCTTGAGGCCCGAGATGTTCCCGGCCCCGTCCCAGACGGGCACAAGCTCGACCGAGCCGCCCGCGAGTTCGGCGGTTGCGCCGGACTCGAGCGTCAGCGCCGCCCTGCCCGGCTCGCCGTAGAATAGCCCCACGCCCAGCGCGTCCTCTCCCTCTATGCAGCCCATGAGCCTCCCGCCGGAGCCGAGGACGGCATAGCCGTCCAGCTCGGCGGTAAGGGAGCCCTCCTTCGAGGCGTCCTCCGCCTCGCGCACGGAGCCTATGAGCGCCGCGCCGTTCTCGACGAGGGAGCGGGCCGCGTCGGCGCAGGTGTAGATACGGGCCGGGCCGCTTTTCTCGGCAAAGCTGATGAGCGCCTGCATTATCTGCGTGATGTCGCCCTCCTCTCCCCCGGCCTCGGTGACGAGCTTCGCCGCCTCTCCCGAGCGAACGGCGAAAATTGGAGTGTCGAGCCTGAGCGAATCGGAACGCGCCACCAGCTCCAGACAGCGGGCGGTCTCCGAGGCCGCCGCCTCGCCTATGAGGATGCAGCCCGTGCCGGAGAAAAACAGCTCGTCGCTGCGGGAGAGATCCTGCAGCTCCTGCATGGCCTCCGTCACGGACGGCGCCGTCGCCGAGGCGCGGACAGGCTCGCGGCCGGAGGCGTCGCGGCCCGCGGAGATGGACAGCGTCACCCCGCCGCCCTCCGCCGCGTCGAAGCCCACCGTCTCGATGACCTGGAGCCGCTCCAGCTCCCGGTAGTTGTTGTACACCGAGAGCGTGCAGCCCGAGAGCGGCAAAAAGAGCGATAATACGAGCAAAACGGCCGATATCCGCCTCATTTCTGCCTCCTTCTGTTCCGGCCCGCAAGATGCGGGGAGCGGAACTTGTCCGACGAGTTCGGACGCTTTATCAGGCCCGTGAGCGCGCCGGGGCCCTCCCGGTCGGTGAAGGGCGCGGTGTAGGGCGCGCCATAGCTCTCGAGCGAAGACAGGTGCAGTATGAGCAGCGCCAGCGCCGCCATCAGGCCGTAAAGCCCCAGCAGCACCGCCGCGAGCACAAAGAGCAGCCTGCACAGCCTGACGGCGGAGCCCAGGTCGCGGCTCGGCATGACGTAGCCGCAGATGCCCGCAAGCGCCACGACGATGACCGCAATGGGCGAGACCACCTTCGCCTC
>CABVBV010000174.1 GCA_902496595.1 uncultured Eubacteriales bacterium
GGATTGCCCAGCACGTCGTTCACCTTCTGCCGGCCGTTGTCCAGCGTCATCGTCTTGAGCGACACGCGCTTTCTCGTCGATACCGCCACAGGCGTCGAGCCGGAATTGTGCGAGTCGGCCTCCTTCGCCTTCTTCATCGCCTCCGCCGCAGCCTTGTCGTAGGCCGGGCTGACCGCCGAGCAGAAGGGGTTCACGAAGTAAAAGCCCGGCTCCTTCACCGTGCCGTGGTAGCTGCCGAAGAGCGTCAGCACCAGCGCCTCGTTCGGCCGCACCGACTTGAGCCCGGCAAAGCAGATGATATCCGCAATGAGCAGCACAGGCCCGACGACCATTGCCAGGACTCCGAACAGCGCACTCGACTCCATCAGAACTACGCCGCCAACCATAAGCAGTATTGACACCACGATTAGTACCAGTTCAAGTATAAGTACCGGTATCCCGTTCGCGGGCTGAAGCACCCGCTCCTCTATGTCGGTATTTTTCATGATCTTCTCCTTTGATATCATAATGATATCATAACAATACCACATCCGGCTCCAGATGTCAATCCAATTTTCTAACGAAAGCGAACTCCTCCTGTGATGGCGGCACGGCCATGGTCGGGTCGGCGAAGACAGCGCCGCGGCGGATAGTATTGAGGCCGTAGCGGTTCCTCAGCCTGTCGACCGTCCTGTCGAGCTTCATCTGTTTTTCAAGCTGTCCGTAATCGGTGAACACATCCAGCTGTTCGGGTGAAGAGGCCGGTATGAGTTCCTCGGCCCTGACGGCGAGACTCCTCAGCGGTGCGGGCCACTCGTGCGCTTCGTGGAGAAGGCCGAGCGCGGTGCGGAGCAGTTCCCGGTCGCAGTCCGTAGGCCGGGTGAGCCTTCTCCTGTGACTTATCCAGTTTAGCTGTGCCGACCGGAGCTCTAGGGTGAGGACTCCGGCTCTGGCCCCGATTTTTCTCAGCCTTGCTCCCACGCATTCGCACAGGCTCACGACCACCGGCATGGCGTCCTCCATGCTCCGCATATCCCTCGGTGTGGTGGTGCCGTTTCCGACGCTCTTTGCCGGTGCGTACTCACTTTCGCGAAGGACGGGAGATCTATCCAGTCCGTTTGCATACTCGTGCAGCACGGAACCCATTTTTCCAAGCCTGAGTTTCAGCATTCGTTCGTCGGCCCGGGCAAGATCCCCGATAGTCCATATACCCAGGGCTGCCAGCTTCACCCTGGTAGCCCGGCCGACATACAGCAGTTCCTCCACCGGCAGCGGCCATATGCGTTCCCGGTAATTCTCCCGGCTTATCACCGTAACGGCGTCCGGCTTCCGGTAATCCGAGCCCAGCTTTGCGAAGACTTTATTCCATGACACGCCCACGCTCACAGTCAGGCCCAGCTCCTGCTTCACCCTCCGGTTTATCTCCTTTGCGCAGCGCTCGCCCTCTCCGGCCCGGACACAACCCGTTATGTCCAGCCAGCTCTCGTCTATACCGAATGGCTCGCGTCTGTCGGTATAATCAGAGTATATGCGCTGCACCTCCTTCGAGTAATAGATATATCTCTCGAAGTGCGGCGGGATGACGACGAGCTCCGGGCAGAGGTTCCGGGCCTCCCACAGCGTCTGGCCCGTTTTTACCCCGGCTCTCTTTGCCTCCTCAGACTTGGCCAGGATTATGCCGTGACGCTTCTCTTCGTCCCCTCCTACGGCTACGGGCCTGCCCTTCAGCTCAGGTCTGAACAGCAGCTCGACGCTCGCATAGCAGGCGTTTATATCCGAATGCAATATGACCCTATCCATATAAGACATTATACTATCTTATATGGATAGGGTCAAGCATATTTTATCTTAACAGGATATTTTTCAGCTCAACCACTGTATCTACAAGACATACTGCGCCGGCGGTGAGCAATTCTCCGGGTTCAGCGTAGCCCCAGGAGACGCCTATACATGGGATGCCGCAGGCCCTGGCTCCGTTCACGTCGTTATCTCTGTCTCCGACCATCACAGCGCCGTCTGCGCCGTGGCGTTTGAGCAGCTCGGATATGACCTCCCATTTCTGGCTCCTCGTACCGTCGAACTCACTGCCGAGCACGTCGTCGAAAAGGCTGCCGAGGCCGTGCTGCTCGAGGATATCGACGGTGAATTTGGTGGGTTTCCCGGTGGCGACGAGGCATTTCCTGCCGCTTGCCTTCAGCTCCTTCACGAGTTCCGGAACTCCGTCGTACACCGAGCACTCCAGCAGTCCTTCTTTCGAGTAGCGTTCCCTGTATTTCGCCGTCATGAGTTTCGCCTTGTCCCTGTCGACGCCGTATCTCTTCATAAAGCTCTCCACAAGAGGCGGGCCCACGAAGCAGCGCAGGGCTTCCAATTCCGGCTCGTCGTATCCGAAGGCCTCGGCTGCATACTGGACGCTTTTAAGTATGCCCTCTCCAGTATCGAACACGGTGCCGTCAAAATCGAAAAGGATATTCTTATACACTTGTCTCACCTCATGGATGGGATTATAACGCCTGCCCGCTCCGTTGTCAATCGAGCCGGCAGCGGCATATTGTATAGGGAAAACGTCGACTGAGGGGTATCGATACATGGAAAAACAGCAAAATCTCAGTTGGTTCCTGGGCGCCAACTCGGGCTCGGGCTTCAGCTCGCTCTACGGTGGATTCTGCCGGTCGGACGGCGATTTCCTAAGGGTGATAAAGGGTGGGCCGGGCTGTGGAAAGTCCAGTTTTATGCGGAGAATAGGAGAGGCGGCGGAGCGCAGCGGCATCGAAGTCGAATATATCCTCTGCTCCGGCGACCCGGCATCGCTGGACGGGATATACCTGCCCTCGCTTGGCATAGGCTATGCGGACGGCACTGCGCCGCACATCATGGATCCGGAATGCTTCGGAGCAAGCGGAGATTATCTGAACCTCGGCAGGTTCTGCAACACGCGCCTTCTTCGAGAGAGGGCGCTGGAACTCGAGCTTCTGACGCTCAGCTACCGAAAGCGCTATGCCGAGGCATATTCCCTTCTCAACGCCGCAGCCGGCGCTTCTCCCGCAATCACCAGAGCCTTCACAGGCGAGTCCGACCGGGCTGCCGCTGCAAAGAGGGCTTCTGCAATGGCCGCCAGGGCGCTGCCCAGAGCAAAAAAGTCGACGCCAAGAGGCCGCGTCACGAAACGGTTTCTCGGCGGCGCGACCTGCCGCGGCCGCATATTCCTGAAGGAAACGCTGCCGCATATCTGCGAGCGACTTTACCTGCTGGAAAACGGGCTCGGCCTCGGCTCCGTATTTATCTCAGCGATGCAGGAGGAGGCGGTCTCACGCGGTCTCGACGTCACGCTCTGCCCGTATTGGCTCGACACATCTAAAAACGAGGCGCTTGCGATACCAGAGCTGGGTCTCGGCTTCATCGCGGACAACAACGACGGGGCTGAACTCCCCGATACGCGCCGCTGCCTCAGACTGGACTCAATACCCGGGCCGGCCTTCGGAAAAGAGGCCGGGAAAAAGTTCAAGACCGAGGCCAAACTGGCCCGTGAGCTGACGGAGCTGGCAATAGACAGCCTTGCAGGCGCAAAAAGGCTCCACGACGACCTGGAGGCAGTGTACCTGCCATATGTAGACTTCTCCGGCCTGGACGAAGCTGCCGAAGCCGAGCTCAAAGTGCTGAAGCTGGCGTAAAAACGAAAAGCCGGAAGGGCGCATCGGCCCTTCCGGTCGGCTCGTCCAAGAAATCTCCGCTTTTTTTGACAAAGTTGATAGCGCTGCGCTCCGCGAGAAGCATTTTACCTCGCGGCCGCGGCTGAGAAACCCTGCGAGGCTTGGAAGCAGATCGGGGAGAGGCGTGCCGCCTCTCCCCTTTTTGTTATTCACTTGCAGAAGCGCATGAAGAAGGTCGCCGCGTGGGCCCTGGTCGAGTTCGACGCCGGGTTCAGCGCTCCGGTCTCGTCTCCTTCGATGAGGCCCGTGGAAGCCGCCCACTTCATCGC
>CABVBV010000175.1 GCA_902496595.1 uncultured Eubacteriales bacterium
GTGCTGCTCAACCAGATAACCATGCACATCGACCACAAGGCCAGGGAGCTCGCGGTCATGCGCGTGAACGGCTACACCCTCTCGCAGACCAGGGCCTACGTCTCGCGTGACAACGTCGTGCTCACCGTACTGGGCCTGCTGCTCGGCTGCCTGGCCGGCATGGGCCTAGGCTACATAGACACCCATATCGTCGAGGCCGGCGCGGAGCACTATGTCCGCGACCCGAACCTGCTCGCCTGCCTCGAATCCATCGCCATCGTGGGCGTGTTCGCCGTCATTGTGAACATCATCGCCTTGAGGCGCATCGACAAGCTCAACCTCACGAACGTCAGCTCGAACTGAGAGGTCTGCCATGGACAACGATATCCGTGTAAAACTCATGGGCGTGCGCGGCACGATGCCGGTGCATGGGGAAGGCTGCCGGGCGTTCGGCGGGGCCACGAGCTGCGTCTTCGTGAAGGCGGCCGGGGAGTCGGTCATCCTCGACGCGGGCACGGGGCTTTCCGGGAACGCATACCGGGAGTTCTTCGGCGGCGCGAAACGCTTTTCGCTGCTGCTCACCCACTCGCACGTCGACCATATCATGGGCTTTCCGGCCTTCCCGCCGCTCTTCGACCCCGCCTGCGAGGGCGAGGTGTTCCTGAAAACGCGAGAGGGCCGGGACGCCCGCGCACAGGTAGAGGCGCTCATGTCGCCGCCGCTCTGGCCGGTGAAGACCGGGGCATTCAGGGCGCGGGTGGAGTTTCGCGACGTGGAGGACGGCTTCAGCATCGGGCAGATCCGGGTGGACACAATGGAATCGAACCACCCCGGCGGCTCGACAATATATAAGCTCAGCGCCTTCGGGAAATCGCTGGTCTACGCCACGGACTACGAGCCTCTGAGCGACGCGCCGGAGGATTTTCTGAGCTTCGCCGGCGGCTGCACTCTGCTGCTGCTCGACGCGCAGTACACCGGCGAAGATTACCTGCGCACGAAGGGCTTCGGCCACTCCACGATAGACAGAAGCGCCGCCATCGCCCGGAACTGCGGCGCGGAACAGACGATTTTTGTCCACCACGACCCGGGCAGGACGGACGCTCAGCTGCTGGAGCTTGAATCCGGCCTGAACGTCCCCGGCCTGCGCTTCGGGCGCGAGGGAGAGGAGGTCATACTTTGAAAAATACCGAAGGATATGCTGCCCTGAACCGTGGGACGCTCAGGATGCTGCTGGGCTTTGTCCTGGCCTTTGCGCTGGTGTTCGGCCTGCTCTCGGCCGCCATATTCGCCGAGACCGCCACGGCCGCGGATATGCGGCTCCAGAGCACCACCGGTACGGTCAGCCTCAAGAACGCCAGCGGCAAGAGCGTCTCCATACGCGAGGGCATGAAGCTCTACAGCGGCTATACGCTCAGCACCTCGTCCAAAAGCTACGCCTACGTCAGCCTCGACAGCTCCAAGGTCGTGAAGCTCGACGCCTCGACCACGGTGCAGGTCAAAAAGAGCGGCTCCAAGCTCGAGCTGCTCGTCTCCTCCGGCAAGCTGTTTTTCAACGTCTCCGCCCCGCTCTCCTCGAGCGAGACGCTCAATATCCGCACCTCGACAATGGTCACGGGCGTGCGCGGCACCTCTGGCGTGGTGAGCACAAACGGCTCGGACTCCAGCGTGGATATCTACGACGGCACGGTGACGGTGAATACCGTCTCGGGAGGCGAGAGCTTCACGGTGTCGGCGGGAGAGAGCCTGAGCGTTTCCTCCGCCGGCGTGACAAGCTCCGAGCTGACCGCGGCGGATATCCCCGGCTTCGCGGCCGTGGAGATAGCGGGGAGCGAGAGCCTGCAGGAGCGCATCGAGTCGGCCTCCGGCCTGGACGTCGGCGCAGTCGTGAGCGGCGCGGAGGAGAAGCTGGCCTCCGACGAGGCCGAGGCCGAAGCGGCCCAGGCCGCCCTCGAGGAGGCCGCGGGCGAGCTGAACGGCGGCAGCACGCAGCTGCCCGGCATAGAACAGACGCTGCCCTCGATACCGGTGATAATACCCGACTTTACAGATGCGCCCAGCCCGACGGATACGCCGACTGCCGACCCATCTACCGACCCATCTACCGATCCGTCGGATGACCCGACGGATGAGCCGACTGCCGAACCGTCTACCGATCCCGTGCCAAGTACAACTGATTCCGGGGCTCAAGAAAGCGATCCGCTTGGTACCATAAGCGTCGACACAACGATGACGGCTGCGCAATTTGATACGTTCTTGAGCAGTGGAAGCACCATTACAATCAAGCAGGACGCGACCCTGACTATTTCAAGCAACCTGACACTCGACATAGCAGACTTTACGATAGACGGCGGCGGCACACTGGCGACCTCGGACGGTGCCACTATTACCTTTAACGGAACAGCTAACATACACGGCGATATCACTTTTGAAGGCAAGGTTGAGATCAGCGGCGGAACACTCGTCATTGACAGCGGCGCCACGCTCACGAACAACGGTTACATTGAACTGAAAAAGGACGATGCGCAGACAGCCGGCACCATCACGAACAACGGTACGATCGTAAATACAGAGCAATGCACCATAATGGTCAGGAAAGACTGCAGGATCACTAACAACGGCACCATCACGAACAATGGATGGATCACGACAGAAGACGATCCCTACACTGTAGCAATAACAGGCAATGGCAAGATCGACGGCACCAATGTTCCTGTGGCTTCGTCACCGGTCTCAGGCTGAGGATGTCTGAGACATGCTGAAAAAACGCTTTACCAAGGCGGCCGTTGCGCTTGTCTGCGCGCTGGTATTCACGCTCGCAGAGCTGCTGGGGCTGTTTTACAGCCCCGACCAGATGCTTGCCGACGCGCTCTATCAGAAGCCAAAGGCCCTCGACGGCAACATCTTCGTCATCGGCATAGACGACCGCGCCATCGACGACATCGGCCCCTACCAGACCTGGGGCCGGGACGTCATGGCCATGGCCATCGAGGCGCTCAACGCCGACCCCGAAAACCGCCCCGCCGTCATAGGCATCGACGTGCTCTACACCGGCGAGACCGACCCCGAGCTCGACAGCTGGCTCGCCGAGGCCGCGGGAGAGTGCGGCAACGTCGTCGTCGCCTCCGTCGCCAACTTCGGCACGGAGCTCGTCACCGAGGACACCGGCAGCTTCTACCTCGAGGACTACTCCGTCCTCTCCTATGAGGAGCCGTTCGAGGCGCTCCGGGCCGTCACTACCCAGGGGCACATAAACGCCATGTACGACGCCGACGGCGTGCTGCGCCATGCAATCCTGAAGATAGACCTGCCGGACGGCCGCAGCGTGCCCTCCTTCAACTACGCCATCTACCAGAAATACGCCGAGGCAAACGGCCTGCCCACTGAGCTGGACGTGCCGACCGACGAGCTCTACCGCTTCTACGTCGATTTCTCGGCCCTGCCGGGCGGCTACTACGAGGGCATCTCCGTCTCCGACCTGCTCGCGGGCGAGTTCCCGGCGGAGCAGTTCAAGGACGCGGTCGTGCTCATCGGCCCCTACGCCGCGGGCCTCTCCGACTACGTGACCACGGCCGTCGACCGGGCCTCGCTCATGTACGGGGTGGAGTTCCAGGCGAACGTCATAAACCAGCTCATCAACCAGAGCTTCAAGCTCGAGGTCTCGAACTACCTGCAGGCGCTCATACTCTTCGTGCTCTCGGCGGCCTGCCTCTACTTCTTCATCGGCAGGAAGCTGCGCTGGGCGCTCATAGTCTGGCTCGTCGCCGCCGGAGGGAGCCTCGGCCTCTGCGTCGCGCTCTACGGCGCGGGCTATGTCCTGCACCCGCTCTGGCTGCCCCTGACGGTGACGGTCTTCTTCGTCGCAGCCGTGGCCTTCAATTACGTCCAGGCCGCGGTCGAGAAGCGGAAGATCTCGAACACCTTCAAGCGCTACGTCGCGCCCGAGATCGTCGGCGAGCTGCTCAA
>CABVBV010000176.1 GCA_902496595.1 uncultured Eubacteriales bacterium
GCAAACTTCATGATCACATAGATAACATAGGCAAGTATGCCCATGGATATAAGCGGAAATAGTATGGCAGTCCAGCCATATTTGACGTAGTAGCTCAGTACCTGATTGCCCGTTGCAAAGCCTGCGCCGACATGAGTGCCGAACCAGACGGACGCAACTGAAAAGCCAGCCGCCCAGGTTCCCTTGGTCACTGCTGATTTTTCGTTCATTTTTCGGTGCTCCTTCCCTTTTTTGATTTTTCTCCCTCTATTTATACTGGCCGAGCCAATATGGCGAGATTATAGACCGTGACCGATACTTGTATCAATTTTAATAAATTTCTGGCTGTTAAAAAAGTATTTTGCATCTATTTCAAAGCATCGTTAACACTTTAGCGAGGCAAATGTTCCCCCTGCGGTGAATAGTTAAAAAGTCCACAGGATATCAGGGCTTTCCGCGGCCTCCCGAGGGCTAAGTTAATTTCTTAACCTGCCTTTCTCCCCCGTGTTTTGCATTTTTGAAAAGCATTCTTTTTAGCTCAATATCCGTGCGTTTGGGAAAATAATGCGCACATCTTGATAATCGGATGGGGATGTGGTAAATTGAGAGTGGGATTTGGAATTGTTTTTTGTGCAAAAGGACGGCAATCTAGGCGAAATTGCGTCTGAGGTGATTTTTTAACAATGAACCGGGAGAAATTGGAAAGCTATCTTGAAAAGAACCCCTTCGCCAAGCTCAGCGAGGTCGTCACGCAGATACTTTACGACCAGATCGTCGTACTCGACATACCTCCTGCGTCGAAGCTGAATATCAACCAGATAGCGACTGATCTCGGCATCTCGCGCACCCCGGTCGTCGAGGCGATAAACAGGCTCCAGGCCATCGGCTTTGTGGAAACGAAGCCCAGGGCGAGCGGTTTTTACGTCACGGACATGAACCTGCTGGACATGATCGACCTATACGACGCGAGGACTGCGATAGAATGCGAGGCTGCGGCTCTGTGCGCCGACAAGGCGAGCCCGGAGGCGATCGCGCAGCTGGACAGCCTTGCCACCGAGTTCAAAAAGGCCGTGCCCAGGATGGACGGCAAAAGGCTCAAGGAGACGGATATGCCCTTTCACAAGCTGATCGTCGAGTCATCGGGCAACAAGTACCTCATCCGCAGCTACAACGAGCTGCTGCCCAACCTGACGATGTATCAGGGCTCCTGGTCGAAGTTCATAAGCCCGGAGCAGTCGAATCCCTGGTCGAGCCAGGTCGTTCACCAGCACGGGGCTATCGTGTCCTCCATCAAGCTGCACATACCTGCGCTGGCGAGGCAGGCCATGGCGGAGCACATCAAGTCCAGCCTGAACTTCGTGGCGTATTCGGACAACACGGACGACCCATTCTGGATAGTCAAGCGTTCTTCCGAAAAGTCGGATAAAAATCAGGGCAAGTAAGCGGGTGTAAGCATGAAAATAGCGATGATCGGTTCAGGCGCTGCTGGCAGCGTCTTTGCCGCGTTTTTGAAAAAGGGCGGCGCGGATATGTACCTTGTCGACAGGTACAAGGCGCACATGGACAAGATAGCCGCCGACGGGCTCATCTTCAGGTGCCGCGGCGAGGAGTGCTGCCTCAAGGGCTTCAGCACGACGGACAGCGCGGCGAACCTGCCCGTCATGGACATAGTCATCCTGATGGTCAAGGCCACGCAGACTGACGGCGTCATGCCGGACGTGATGCACTGTGTCGGCCCGGATACGGTGCTGGTCTCCCTGCAGAACGGCCTGGGGAACGACGAGATACTGGGCAAGTACGTCCCAGCGAACCGCATCATGTACGGAGCGGGCGTCATCGGCACGGAGCTCAAGGGGCCCGGCTGCTGTGTGGCCAAGCCCGAGGACGGCATACAGATGTTCTTCGGCGCGGTCGAGAAGTCGCCGGAGACCGACAGGGCCGGGAAATACCTGGCCGAGACCTTTGAGGCCGGCGGCTGCCGCACCAGCTTCGAGGACGACGTGCGCATCCTGCTCTGGAAAAAGGCCGTGACGAACAGCGGCTACAACGCCGCCTGCACCCTTACCCGGCTGCGCGTGCGCGAGGTCATGGACGACGAATTCGGCTTCATGCTCATGAAGAACATCTGGCTGGAGGGCTGCGCCGTAGCCAAGGCCATGGGCGTAGGCGATATCTGGCCGCTCATCGAGTCGGACATCGAGAATCTGCGTCAGAACCTGGGCGACTACTATCCGTCCATGGCACAGGACGCGATAATCCACCACCGTCAGACCGAGGTATCTGTGCTCAACGGAGCGATAGCGATGTACGGCGGCAGGCTGGGGATAGCGACGCCGTATAACGAGGTCGCGGCCCGTGTGATATCCGCGATGCAGGCAAACTACGCCAACCAGTACAAGGCTCAGTAAGCCATCCCGCCCCGGTGGGGCTTTAAATACAGGCATCTTATAAACGAGGAGGAAGAGTAACTGTGAAAATTGCAATGGTGGGTTCCGGCGCGGCCGGCAGCGTGTTCGCCAGCTATCTGCGCGCAGGCGGCGCGGACATGACCCTGGTCGATCCCTACAAGGAGCACATGGACAAGGTCGCGAGAGACGGCATGAAGTTTACCATCTATCCCGACAAGACCACCCAGCTCACCGGCTTCAAGACCGCTTACAGTGCGGACGACATCGGCACCATGGATATCGTAATATTCATGACGAAAGCCAACCAGCTTGAGAATGCCATAGTCGGCGCGAAGCCCTGCATAGGCCCGAACACCGTCCTCGTATCCCTTATCAACGGTCTCGGCAACGACGACAAGCTGCTCAAATACTATCCGGCCTCCCGCTGCATGATAGGCTCCGGCGTCATCGGCACGGCTCTGGACGGCCCCGGGGGCTGCATCTCCACCCCGAGCGAGGGCGTCATCATGAACTTCGGCGCGCTCGAGAACAACGAGCTCACCATCGCCGCCGGCAAGCACATGGAAGAGTGCTTCAACAAGGGCGGCTGCGAAGCCGTGTTCCGCGAGGACGTGCTGCCCTTCCTGTGGAAGAAGGTCGTTGTAAACTGCACGGTCAACACCGTGTGCGCTGTGCTGCGCCTGAAGATAGGCTATGTCGAGGCTGACCCCAACGGCCAGAAGCTGTTCCACGACGTAATACGCGAGTGCTGCGCCGTCGCCAACGCCAAGGGCGTCGCGCTCGACGCTGACGAGTTCATAAAGGTAGACCATCAGCACATCATCGACAACATCAGCGACTACTACCCCTCCATGGCCCAGGACGTGCTTTGGAAGAAGTACCGCACCGAGATCGACACCCTCAACGGCGCCATATCCGACTATGGCAAGCAGTTCGGCATACCCACGCCCACCTGCGACGTACTTTCGACTGTAATACGCTGCATACAGAACAACTACGACAACCAGTATAAGGATCAGTGAGTAAAGAATATGCGCCGGTTTCGGTATATCTGGAACCGGCGCATAAGTACGGAGGTCTGTGAAGATGAAAGAGGTCATAGTTCTCATAGGCAACTACGGCAGCGGCAAGACCGAGCTGGCGCTGAACTTTGCCTTCCAGGCGGCGCGTGCCGGCAAGAAGGTCGAGCTCATAGACCTCGACATGGTGAACACCTATTTCCGGCTGACGGACAGGGGCAACCTGATAAAGTCGCGGGAAATACGGCTGGTCTCCCCCAACTTTGTACACTCGAGCGTGGAGACGCTCTCCCTCCCGGCGGAGGTTGCCTCCGCCTTTGCGCTTGACTGGGACACCGTCATCTTCGACGTTGGCGGCGACCCTGCCGGAGCCACCGCCCTGGGGCGCTATCACGAGGACTTTGCGGAGCTGCCGGAGGGCAGTCTGAAGGTGCTCAACGTGGTAAATACGCGCCGTCCCATGGCCGGGACTGCGGACAAGCTCATCTCTCTCATGGAGGGCATGGAGCGGCACTCGCGCCAGAAGGTAAC
>CABVBV010000177.1 GCA_902496595.1 uncultured Eubacteriales bacterium
CGTGACGGTGGACGCGGCGGCCCTGGCCTTCAAGGCGGGCAGCGCCATGCTCCTGCGCGGCAGCTCGTCCGCTTACGAGTCGAACGCGGCGCTCGTGCGCGTCATGCGCGAGTCGCTGGAGAAAAGCGGCGTCACGCCGGACGCGGTCTGCCTCGTCGAAGACCCGAGCCACGAGACCGTGGACAGGATGCTGAAGCTGAGGGAATATATAGACCTCATCGTCCCGAGAGGAGGCGCGAGGCTCATAAACAACGCCGTCATGAACTCCACCGTACCCGTACTGCAGACCGGCACCGGCAACTGCCACGTGTACGTGGACGCCACGGCGGACTACGGCATGGCCGAGGCCATAGTCATAAACGCCAAGACCCAGCGCACGGGCGTGTGCAACGCGGCCGAGACCCTGCTGGTGGAGAAGTCGTGGGCCGAGGCGCATCTGAAAGAGCTTTTGAAGGCGCTCACAGATAAAAACGTCGAGCTCCACGGCGACGAGGCCGCGGCGGCCTACGCCGAGGGCATGATACCGGCCACCGAGACCGACTGGGCGGACGAGTACCTGCGGCTGGCGATGGCGGTGAAGGTCGTCTCCGGCGTGAAGGAGGCCGTGGAGCATATAAACCGCTACGGCACGAAGCACACGGAGTGCATCGTCACGGCGGACGCGGCGAATGCGGACTACTTCCTCAAAAACGTGGACGCGGCGGTGGTGGACTGGAACGCCTCGACCCGCTTCACGGACGGCTTCGAGTTCGGCTTCGGAGCGGAGCTGGGCATCTCGACCCAGAAGCTCCACGCAAGGGGCCCGCTGGGTCTCGAGGAGATAACGAGCTATAAATACCTGGTGCTCGGCACGGGCCAAGTGCGGCCGTAAAGGTACCCCCAGCGTCGTAGGGTGGCGCATCGGGGTCGATGCGCCCTACGGGTGACATGGTGCGGAATACGTTACCGCGTGGTAATCCGGGGCAAGGGTCGTCGAGGACGCCGACCCCTACGGTTGGGCGGTAAACGTACCCCCAGCGTTGTAGGGGCGGGGTTCCATCCCTGCCCAAAAGCCGCCTTTCTTTGGGGCGGCATATACACCCCAGCGTATAACACACACGATCCAGAGGTGAAAAGCAATGTCGAAAACAGCTTTCATAGGCAGCGGGAGCATGGCCCGGGCCATCATCGGCGGGCTGGTGCGGCACGGGGCGCCGGGCGGGGACATACTCGTCGTGAACCCGCGAAATCCGAAGAGCACGGGCGAGGTGCAGGCCACGTACGGCGCCGTGCCGTCGGAGCCCGAGGCGATACGGGAGGCCGACACCGTGGTCATCGCCGTGAAGCCCCAGAGCTTTCCCGAGGCCGCGCCGGTGTACCGGGACTTCATTGCGCCGGGGACGCTCGTCGTGACCATCATGGCCGGCATCGGCACGCAGACGGTGGAGGCGGCCTTCCCGCAGGCGCGGGTGGTGCGCGTCATGCCGAACATAGCCATGTCCGTGGGCTGCGGGGCCTCCGGCGTCGCGCCGGGAAAGACCGCGACGGAGGCGGACGTGGACAGGGTCGTCGGCATCTTCGAGTGCGGCGGCGCGGCCGTTGAGATAGACGAGGCGGAGATAGACGAGGTGGCGGCGCTCTCGGGCAGCGGCGCGGCCTATGTGTACCTGCTCATAGAGGCCCTGCGCGACGCGGCGATAGAGGACGGCATGGAGCCGGGCAAGGCCGCGATGCTTGCAAAGCAGACCCTCATCGGCGCAGCGCGGCAGCTCGAGGCCGAGGACGTGCCGCCCGAGGAGCTGCGTCGGCGCATAACCTCGAAGAAGGGCACGACCGAGGCCGCGATAAACAAGATGTGCGAGCTCGGCCTGCCCGAGGCGGTCAAGGCCGGCTTCCGAGCGAACAAGCGGCGCTCGAAAGAGCTCGCCGAGGGCAAATAAATCTGGACACAAGGAGACGACCAATGGAGCACAGACCTTTCGAGAAGATCATGGCCGCGAACAGGGGCGAGATCGCCATCCGCATCTTCCGCGCCTGCTACGACCTCGACATCCGCACCCTCGCCATCTACTCCAAGGAGGACATGATGAACCTCTTCCGCACGAAGGCGGACGAGGCCTACATGATAGGCGAACACCTCAGCCCGCTCGGCGCCTATCTCGCCATAGACGAGATAATCGCGCTGGCGAAAAAGCGCGGCGTGGACGCCATACATCCGGGCTACGGTTTCCTCTCCGAGAACGCCGCCTTCGCCCGGGCCTGCGAGGAGGCCGGGATAAAGTTCATAGGCCCGCCGAGCGAGGTGCTGGCCAAGATGGGCGACAAGCTCGAGGCCAAGAAGATCGCCGTCGCCTGCGGCGTGCCAGTCATACCCGGCACGAGGGAGCCGCTCAAAAACGCGGACGAGGCTCTCGCCAAGGCCGAGGAGTTCGGCTTCCCCGTCATCCTCAAGGCCGCAGCAGGCGGCGGCGGACGCGGCATGAGGCTCTGCGAGAAGCCGGAGGACGTCGCCCCGGCCTTCGAGCTCGTGTCGAACGAGGCGCGCAAGGCCTTCGGCGACGACAGCATCTTCATGGAGAAGTACCTCGTCGAGCCCAAGCACATCGAGGTGCAGATCCTCGCCGACGAGCACGGCTGCGTCCGGCACCTGGGCGAGCGCGACTGCTCGCTGCAGCGGCGCTACCAGAAGGTCGTGGAGTTCGCCCCCGCCTGGAGCGTCGCGCCCGAGATACGCGAGAGGCTGCACCGTGACGCCGTGAAGATAGCCGAGGCCGTTCACTATGTGAACGCCGGCACGGTCGAGTTCCTCGTGGACAAGTCCGGCAACCACTACTTCATCGAGATGAACCCGCGCATCCAGGTCGAGCACACCGTCACCGAGATGGTGACGGGCATAGACATCGTAAGGGCGCAGATACTCATTGCGGGCGGTGCGCCGCTCTCACACCCGGAGATAGGGCTGGCCGAGCAGTCAGACCTCAAGGTCGACGGCTACTCCATCCAGTGCCGGGTCACGACCGAAGACCCGAAGAACAACTTCGCTCCGGACAACGGCAAGATAGTCTCCTACCGCTCGGGCGGCGGTTTCGGCGTGCGTCTCGACGGCGGCAACGCGGCCGCGGGCGCGGAGATAAGCCCCTACTACGACAGCCTGCTCGTCAAGGTCACGAGCTGGGATCGCACCTTTGAGGCCGTCTGCCGCAAGGCCAGAAGGGCGATAAACGAGGAACACGTCCGCGGCGTCAAGACCAACATCTCCTTTGTAACGAACATTTTGAACCACCCGACCTTCATCTCGGGCGGCTGCCACACGAAGTTCATCGACGAGACGCCGGAGCTCTTCGACATCACCGACTCCAGGGACAGGGCCACGCGGGTGCTGCGCTACATCGCCAATATCCAGGTGCAGAACCCGGATGCGGAGCGCCGCGAGTACCCCGCGCCGAGGTATCCGCAGCCCACGCGGGAGATAAGGGCGGACATGGGCCTCAAGCGACTGCTCGACACCGAGGGCCCAGAGGCGGTCTCAAAGTGGGTGCTCTCGCAGAAGAAGCTCTTAGTCACGGACACGACCATGCGCGACGCGCACCAGAGCCTGCTCTCGACCCGTATGCGCACGAGGGACATGGTCAAGGGCGCGGAGGGCACGGCGGATTTCCTCGCCGACTGCTTCTCGCTCGAGATGTGGGGCGGCGCGACCTTCGACACGGCCTACCGCTTCCTCTACGAGTCGCCCTGGGAGCGCCTCGTCATGCTCAGGGAGAAGATACCGAACATACCCTTCCAGATGCTCCTGCGCGGGTCTAACCTCGTCGGCTACGCCAGCTACCCGGACAACCTCGTGAACGCCTTCATCGACGAGTCGGCGAAGGCGGGTATAGACGTCTTCCGCGTCTTCGACTCGCTCAACTGGATACCGAGCATGGAGACGGCCATGGA
>CABVBV010000178.1 GCA_902496595.1 uncultured Eubacteriales bacterium
ATCTCGCGCATCGCCGGGATGCGGTCAGCGTCAAAGAACATGTGCTCGGTACGGGTCAGGCCGATGCCCTCAGCGCCCAGGCGCACGGCGTTCGCCGCGTCGCGCGGGGTGTCGGCATTGGTGCGCACGTCGAGCTTGCGGATGCTGTCCGCCCAGCCCATGACCACCGCGAAGTCGCCGCTGATGGTGGCGTCGACCGTCGGGATGGCGCCGACGTACACGTTGCCGGTGTTGCCGTCTATGCTCATGACCTCGCCCTCGTTGACGCGGATGTCGCCGATGGTGAGGTACTTCTCCTCCTCGTGGATGCGCAGCGCACCGCAGCCGGCGACGCAGCAGGCGCCCATGCCGCGGGCGACGACAGCCGCGTGAGAGGTGCGGCCGCCGGTGGCGGTCAGGATGCCCTTGGCAGCGGCCATGCCCTCGATGTCCTCAGGGCTGGTGAAACTGCGGACGAGCAGGGTCGGGCCGTTCTTCGCGTGCTTCTTCACGTCCTCAGCGGTGAAGTACACAGCGCCGCAGCCGGCGCCGGGGCTGGCGGCCAGGCCGGTGGCAACAGGCTTCGCCTTCTTCAGCGCGGCCTCGTCGAAGCGCGGGTGCAGAAGGGCGTTTATCGAGTTCGGGTCTATCTTCAGCAGCGCCTCTTCCTTCGTGCACAGGCCCTCGTTCACCATGTCGACGGCGACCTTCAGAGCGGCCTGGGCGGTGCGCTTGCCGTTGCGGGTCTGGAGCATATAGAGCTTGCCCTGCTCTATCGTGAACTCCATGTCCTGCATATCCTTGTAGTGACGCTCGAGGTTCTTCGCGACGGCGGCGAACTGGTCGTAGGCCGCGGCGTTGGTCTCGTGCAGCTGGTCGATGGTCTGCGGGGTGCGGATGCCGGCCACGACGTCCTCGCCCTGGGCGTTCATCAGGAACTCGCCGTAGAGCTTGTTCTCGCCGGTGGCGGGGTCACGGGAGAAGGCAACGCCCGTGCCGCAGTCGTCGCCCATGTTGCCGAAGACCATCATCTGGACGTTGACGGCGGTGCCCCAGCTGCTCGGGATGTCGTTCATGCGGCGGTAGGCGATGGCGCGCTCGTTCATCCAGCTGCCGAACACGGCGCGGACGGCGGCCATGAGCTGTACCTTCGGGTCGGTCGGGAACTCCTCGCCCGCGAGCTCCTTGTAGAGCACCTTGAAGCGGGCGACCATCTCCTGCATATCCTCGGCGGTAAGGCCGGCGTCGGTCGCGACCCCGCGCCTCTCCTTGAGCTCGTCCATAATGGCCTCGAACTTCAGCCTGTCGTAGCCCATCGCGACGTCGGAGAACATCATGATGAAGCGCCTGTAGCTGTCGTAAGCCCAGCGGACGTTGCCGCTCTTCGCAGCCAGGGTGGCGGCGACATCGTCGTTGATGCCGAGGTTCAGGATGGTGTCCATCATGCCGGGCATGGACGCCCTGGCGCCGGAGCGGACAGAGACCAGCAGCGGGTTCTCCTTGTCGCCGAACTTCTTGCCGACGAGCGCTTCCATCTTCTCCAGATACTCAAAGATCTCTGCCTCGATCTCGGGGGCGATCTTCTCGCCGTCTTCATAGTAGCGGGTGCAGGCCTCGGTGCTGATGGTGAAGCCCTGGGGAACCGGCATACCGATGTTGGTCATCTCAGCCAGGTTCGCGCCCTTGCCGCCCAGCAGCTCGCGCATATTGGCGTTGCCCTCGGAAAACAGGTAAACGTACTTTTTGCTCATCCTTCAACGTCCTTTCAGATATATATGAAGATTTGACCTAAACGAACTGTTTTGACACGATTCAGACGTATCGTACAACCCGTGGAAAGTATAACATCATTTTCCGCGCAGTTCAAGTAGAATATTGCAGTATTTTTGTGCCCTCTTTCGGCGTTTTTGTTAAGTTTCAGTTAAAATCCCGGCGAATGCGTCCGCCAGTCCGGCGAAGTCGGCGCAGGAGAGCGTTTCGCCCCTGACACGGCCGTCGATATGCGCTCTTTCGAGCGCTTCCGGCACCTTCGTGCGCAGTTCCGGGAGCGCGTTTCCGAGCGCGTTCTGGAGGGTCTTGCGCCTCTGCGCGAAGGCCGCCTTCACCAGCCGGAACATGAGCGCCTCGTCCTGTACCGGGCAGAGCTTCTCCGCCCGCGGCCTGAGCCTCACGACGGAGGACGTCACCTTCGGCCTCGGCATGAAGCACTCCGGCGGCACGTCGAAGAGCCGCTCTGTCTCGCAGTGCCAATCGAGGAACACCGTGAAGGCCCCGTAGTCCGCCGTGCCCGGCGCGGCGGCGAGCCGCAGCGCCACCTCACGCTGTATCATCACCGTTATCCGCTCGAATATCCCCGCCTCGACGAACTTTGCCAGAAGCGGTGTAGTCACGTTATAGGGCAGGTTGGCGCAGACCCGGTATCTCATGCCGGGGCACCTTTCCCGCATGAGCGCCGCGAGGTCGAGTTTCAGCGCGTCTCCGGGCACGACTTCGGCGTTCGGGTATTCCGCGAGCGTTTCGTCGAGCAGGGGCAGGAGCAGCCTATCCAGCTCCACGGCCACCACGCGCCCGGCCCGCTGCGCGAGCTCTGACGTGAGGCAGCCGACTCCGGGGCCTATCTCCAGCACCGCGAGGTCTTCCCGGTTCCCGCCCTCGCAGCCGGCCTCGGCTATGCGCCGGGGCACGGAGGGCTCTATGAGGAAGTTCTGGCCGAGGCCCTTTGAGAATCTCACCCCGTGCCGCTCCATGAGCTCCCTTATCTCGTTCGGGCTCGTCAGACGCACCTTGCCCTCCTTGCCGCCCCGATGGCGGTGGCGCAGGCGCTGTGCTCCGGGATGAGGAACTGCGTCTTGTAGACCTCCTCAAAGCGCCTGAAATTCCGCCGTGAGGGCTCCGTGCCCGCTAACGCCCCTATGACCGCGATGGCCGGCGCCCCGCTGCTCGTGCAGGCCAGCAGGCTCATCGTGCCGATTATCTGCAGCACCAGATTCGCAAGCCCCGCCGCCCAGTCCTCGCGGCCCGCGTCGGGGTTTAAGCGCGCGAGGTTCGAGGCGGTTATCTCCGGGTCGAGGATGCCGTAGCTCTCGACGAAGTCGCCGATGAGCAGGTCCACCTTCCCGCAGTCGCCGGCCATGGCCAGTGCGTCGAACTCGCGCATATTCGCAACGTCCAACACCTTCACCGCGAGGCCTTTGAGCGTGCCGCCGCCGACGCCCGTGCCGCACAGGTGCGTATATACCCCGCCCTTCGCGTGGACGAAGGCCGTGCCCGTACCTATGCTCGCGACGATGAGGTCGTCGCGCCCCGTGAGGGAGCAGGCGCCCTCGCCAATGGCCTCCGGCTCGGCTATGTACTTCACCGGCAAACCGAGCCGCTCGAGGCCCGAGTTCTTGGCCGAGAGGCCCGTGAGCGCGATGAGCTCAGCCGACTTCACGTCGAGCCCGAGTTTCTCGAGCAGCTTCGGTATGTCCCCGCCTCTGCCGTGCTCATAGTGCGTGAAGGCGACCTTGTCCCCCTCGAGGGAGCATATCTTGACCGCTGAAGCGCCCATATCGACGCCGATTATCATTGGATGACCCCCTCAGATGAGCTTCTCATAGGCGTTGCGCCTCGCGTCGTGGCCGGGATCCATGAGGCTGACGTCCACCTCGCCGCAGTAGGTGAAGCCCAGCTTCTTTTCCGCGAGCCGGTTCATGGCCTTATTGTCCCTGTGCGTGTCGACCCGCACCGACGCCTTGCCCATGCCCGCCGCGAGGTCGAAAGCCAGGGAAAACATATCCCTCGCGAGCCTCGTGCCCCGGTACCTGTCCGAGATCATCGCCCGGTGTACGACGGCGTAGTTGTCGCCATCCGTGAGCCACTTTCCGTCTATGACGTCGTAGCTCGGCTCGTGCCGCATGGAGATGCAGCAGTAGCCCG
>CABVBV010000179.1 GCA_902496595.1 uncultured Eubacteriales bacterium
CCTTGAAGAAGGCCGGGGTGTGCGCCGGGGTGTTCCAGAGCCGCAGGAACTCGTCGTTCCACTTGGCTATGTTCAGCTGGAAGCCCGCCTGCTCCTGCACGGTCAGTATCTCGCCCACCATGTTCGCCACGACCTCTATGCCGAGGCCCTCGAGATAGTGCACGCAGTCCTTGTAGAGTATGAACATCTCCATGAGCGTCGTCGCGCCGGAGCCGTTTATCATGACGAAGGCCTTGTCGCCCGCGGCGAGCGGGATATCCTTCACGAGGGCGTTGGCCATGATCTCGATGGTCTCCTTTGCGGTCTTCATGGGCTGGCGGCCGCCGCCGCCCTCTCCGTGCTGGCCCATGCCTATCTCCATGTCCACGTCGCCCAGGTCGCCGAACTCCGCTCCGGTCGCCGGGTGCGTGGCGCAGCGGGCCGCGACCGCAATGGTCGCCATGCTGTCGGCATAGCTCTGCGCCAGCGCCGCGACCTCGTCGAGCGTCCTGCCCTCGCGGGCGGCGGCAGCAGCGATATGGTACAGCGGGATGGCGCCGGCCAGGCCGCGCCTGTCGTCGGAGTTGGAGCGCGGCGCGTTCGAGATGTCCTCCTGCGTCACGACCTTGCGGACGTTCAGGCCCGCCTTGCCGGCCATCTTCATCACCATGTTGCCGCAGAGCATGTCGCCGGCGTGGTTGAGCACCAGCAGCAGCACGCCGTGGCCCTTGTCGGCCATCTTGACGGCCTCGAACACCAGCTGCGGGTTCGGCGCGGCGAAGATGTCGCCCACGACCTGGATGTCCACCATGCCCTCGCCCACAAAGCCGCACTGGGCGGGCTCGTGGCCGGAGCCGCCGAAGGTCACGATGGTGACGCGGTCGGCCTTCTCCAGCGCGCGGCTGATGACGAGGTGGCCCTGCACGTCCACGGTGTCCCCGTGCGCGAGGGCGAGGCCCTCCAGCAGCTCGTCAGTCAGGGTGTTGGGGTCGTTTATGAACTTCTTCATCTGCATTGTCGTTTCCTCCTTTTTTATTCAGCCAGTCCTTTGAAGAACCGGCTCATGGACACGGCCCCAGCGTCAGGGGTGCCGATCGTTGCCTCTCCGTAGCTCCGGGCTCTGCCGAACTTCGAGACGAAGCCCCGGCTCGCCTCCGCGCCATCCGCCGCAGCCTGAGCCGCCGCCGCGAGTATCTCCGCCTCCGTGCCCTCGCAGGCGAGCGCGGCCTCCGTCGCCGGTATGAGCGCGTCCATCATCGTCTTGTCCCCGACCTTTGCCTTCGATATCTCCGAAAGGCTCTCAAGCGCGTGGCCGAGCATCCGCTTGAGGCCCTCCGCATCCAGCTCGTCCCCCTCGGGCGCGGCCTCGGCCAGACCGTCCAGCCAGGTGTTCCACAGCGGCACCGCGCTGCCGCCGTTTATCATCATGACCTCCATCGCCGCGTCCTCCAGCATGGACTTGACGCCGCCCTGAGCCGCCGCCGCGGAGCCCATGACCGCCTGCGCGATCTTCGCCATCGTCACGCCGTGGTCGGCGTCCCCGAACTTTGAATCGATCTCCGTCAGCTCGTCCCGAGCCTCGATGACCGCCTCGCAGGCCCCCTTCAGCCTCGAGGCCAGCTCGTCCTTGTTCAAGGTAGATGCACCCCCGTTTTCAAATTAACGAATGTCAATAAATACAGCCTAATTGCTGGAGATATCGTAACATATGTAAGACGCTGTGCGCAAGGGCTTTTTGTCATCCGGGGCGCAAAAAGGCCGATCTGCCAGAGTTTTCATAGCTCTGTACAAATCGGCCGAGTCGTTTTTAGTTATTTTAGTCAGGCCATTTCGAGCACCTTGTCCGCCAGCGACTGGGGAAGGCAGAGCGTATCTATGACGCCGAGGCCCAGGGCGCCTATGACGCTCTGCGGCCTGAGCAGCGTGGAGCAGACGGCGACGGTGCGCGGCGCCCTTCTGAGCTGCTCGACGCTCGCCTGAAGGGCGTTGCTGACTTTTGCCTCGATGGCGCAGCCGGCCTCGTCGTAATAGTGCGCGAGCAGGCGGCCGACGGCTTTGCGTTCGGTGAGCAGGCCGCCGAATCTGTATTCGACGCCGAGGTCGGGGTAGGACGGATAGTTCGAGATGTTGACGAGCGCCAGCTCCATCGTGTCCCAGCCGTTTTGAACGGCGGCCCAGGTCTCGAGCCTCCGGGCGAAGTCCAGCTCCGCCTCTGAGTCGAAAAACGCGGGTAAATACAGGTATTCTGCCTCAAAACCCGCCTTTCCCGACACTATCCGCGCCAGTTCGTTCGTGTGGTAGCCCCTGTACGATGCCCCGATGCCGCCGATGAGAGGGAAGAGACGACCCTTTACAGCGCCGCTGTATTCCGGAAGGGTCTCCGCATAGTCCGCCATCCTGCCCAGCATGGAGCCCCAGCCCAGGCCCACGCTCCGAGGCCGCTCCCCCGACCGAAAGCAGAGCTCATAGGCCCGGGCGGCGACCAGATCGTTCGTCGCCTCCGCGCTCGCTGCGTCTTCCACGACCTCGGCTTTCCTGAGCCCGAACCTGGATTCCAGCCTCCTCGCCAGCAGCTCGTGCGCACTCTCGACATTGTTTATCGTTATCGTCACTATGCCGCACTCCCGCGCCTCCGACAGCAGCACGCTCACCAGCGGGCGCGAGACACCCAGCTCCTTAGCTATCTCACTCTGGTTCATGTCCTGCTCGTAATACATCCTAGCGACCTGCGTCAGCCGCTCTATCCGCTTGTCAGCCGGTATCATATGCAAAACTCCAATAATAAAACTAAGGCGTCCGATGTCAGGATCGGACGCCTTGAGTCTAACATATTCTTTAACAAATGTCAAGTTTCCAGCCCGGCAAGGGTCGCGGCCATGACGGCTTTTATGGTGTGCATACGGTTTTCGGCCTCGTCGAAGACGATGGACTGCGGGCCCTCGAAGACCTCGTCCGTCACCTCGAGCGCGTCGAGGCCGTATTGCTCTCCGACCTGCTTGCCGATAGTCGTCTTGAGGTCGTGGAAGGAGGGCAGGCAGTGCATGAAGACGGCCGTGGGCTTGGCGTAGCTCATGGCCTTCGCGTTCACCTGGTAGGGCAGCATGGCGCCGATGCGCTCGGCCCAGGCCTCGGGCGGCTCGCCCATCGAGACCCAGATGTCGGTGTAGACCACGTCGGCGTCCCTGAGCGCGGTCTCCGGCTCCGTCCAGAACTCGAGGATGGCGCCGGTCTCGGCGGCTATCTCCTGCGCCTGGTCTATGAGCTTCTCATCCGGGAAGTACTCGATCGGCCCGCAGGCCACGAAGTGCATACCCAGTTTGGCGCAGCCTATCATGAGCGAGTTGCCCATGTTGTAGCGAGCGTCGCCCATGTAGACGAGCTTGATGCCCTTGAGCGTGCCGAAGTGCTCCCTGATGGTGAGCATATCGGCCAGGATCTGCGTGGGGTGGAACTCGTTCGTCAGGCCGTTCCAGACGGGCACGTCGGCGTACTGGGCCAGCTCCTCGACGATGCTCTGGCCGAAGCCGCGGTACTCGATGCCGTCGAACATCCTCGAGAGCACCCTCGCCGTGTCCGCGATGGACTCCTTTTTGCCTATCTGCGAGCCAGAGGGGTCAAGGTAGACCGGGTGCATACCCAGGTCGTAGGCCGCGACCTCGAAACTGCACCTCGTCCTGGTGCTGGTCTTCTCAAAAATGAGCGCGACGCTCTTGCCCTCGCAGAGCTTATGGGGTATGCCCGCCTTTTTCTTGGCCTTGAGCTCGGCGGCGAGGTCGAGCAGGGCGACTATGTCCTCCGTGGAGAAGTCGAGCAGCTTGAGAAAATCCTTGCCCTTGAAATCCATCAGATAATACCTCCCATCAGGCGCAGGCGGCGATTATGACCTCGGCCGCCTT
>CABVBV010000180.1 GCA_902496595.1 uncultured Eubacteriales bacterium
TCATGAGGCTCACGAGGTAGGCGAAGCCGCACATGTAGCCTATGGCTCCTACCGTCCACTTGGGGCTGTTCATCTCGCGCTTTATCGCGCCCATGGCCGCAAAGCAGGGGGCGCACAGGAGGTTGAAGACCATGAAGCTGTAGCCGGCGATGGGAGTGAAGGTGGTGTTCAGTATGCCCCAGATCTCCTCGCCCGTCTCGCCGACCTCGGCGAAGCCGTAGCAGACCGCCATGATGGTGACGAGGTTCTCCTTCGCCACAAGGCCGCCCACGACGCCCACCGTCGCCTGCCAGATGCCGAAGCCCAGGGGCGCGAAGATGAAGGCCACAGCCCCGCCGATGGCCGCGAGCAGGGAGTCGTTGTTGTCCTCCACCATGCCGAAGCCAGCAGAGGTGACGCCGAAGGCCTGCAGGAACCAGATGACCACGGCGCTAAGGAGTATGAGCGTGCCCGCCCTCTTTATGAAGCTCCAGCCGCGCTCCCAGGTCGAGCGGAAAATGTTCGAGGGCGCGGGCGCGTGGTAGGGCGGCAGCTCCATGACGAAGGGCGCCGCGTCGCCCGCAAAGGCGCGGAGCTTCTTGAGGATGATGCCGGAGACGATGATAGCCGCCACGCCGACGAAGTAGGCGCTCGTCGCCACCCACCAGGCGTTGCCGAAGAAGGCGCCGGAGATCATGCCGATGATCGGCAGCTTCGCGCCGCAGGGGATGAAGCAGGTCGTCATGACCGTCATGCGCCTGTCGCGCTCGTTCTCGATGGTGCGGCTCGCCATGACGCCCGGCACGCCGCAGCCGGAGCCTATGAGCATCGGGATAAAGCTCTTGCCCGAGAGCCCGAACTTCCGGAAGATCCTGTCCATGATGAAGGCCACGCGGGCCATGTAGCCTATGTCCTCGAGTATGGACAGCAGCAGGAACAGTATGAGCATCTGCGGCACGAAGCCGAGCACCGCGCCCACGCCTCCGACTATGCCCTCGATCACAAGGCCCGAGAGCCAGGGCGCCACGTTCCAGCCCTCGAAGAGTGTCGTGAGCCCGCCCGTTATCCACTCGCCGAAGAGCGTCTCGTTCATGAAGTTTACCGTCCAGTCGCCCACGCTGCCGATGGAGATGTAATACACCGCCGCCATCACCGCGACGAAGATGGGCAGGGCCAGGATGCGGTTCGTCACGATGCGGTCTATCCTGTCGGAGACGTTCATCTTCCGGCCCGTCTGCTTTTTCTTAACGGCCTGGGAGACGACCTTCGCTATGTAGGCGTAGCGCTGGTTCGTGATGATGCTCTCCGCGTCGTCGTCGAGCTCGGCCTCGCAGTCGGAGATGTGCTCCTCGATGTGCTCCGCGAGAGAGCGGTCGAGATGCAGCTCCTCCATGACCTTGCCGTCGCGCTCGAAGAGCTTTATGGCATACCAGCGCAGGAAGCGCGGCTCCACCATGCCCTCGATGCTCTCCTCGATGTGCGCTATGGCGTGCTCCACGCTGCCCTCGAAGACCGAGGGCGCGGAAAAGCCGCGCTTTTCCTCCGCCAGGGCCGCCGCGCGGGCCGCGGCCTCCTTCGAGCCCTCGCCCTTGAGCGCCGAGGTCGCCACTACCTCGCAGCCGAGCGCCGCGCCCAGCTTTTTGAGGTCGATGACGTCGCCGTTTTTCCGCACCACGTCTATCATGTTCACCGCCACGACCGTGGGGATGCCCAGCTCTATGAGCTGCGTCGTGAGGTAGAGGTTGCGCTCTATGTTCGTGCCGTCCACGATGTCTATGATGGCGTCGGGCTTCTCCCCGACCAGATAGCTCCTCGCCACGACCTCCTCGAGCGTGTAGGGCGAGAGCGAATAGATGCCCGGCAAGTCCTGGATGACCACGTCGGAGCGGCCCTTGAGCCGGCCCTCCTTCTTCTCCACCGTGACGCCCGGCCAGTTGCCGACACGCTGGTTGGAACCCGTCAGGTCGTTGAACATCGTCGTCTTGCCGGAGTTGGGATTGCCGGCAAGCGCAATTTTCACGCTCATTGCTGTTCTCCTCTCTCAATTTGCAGATAGTCTCGACTAACTATATGGGAAAAAGAAATACGCTATTCGACCTCGATCATCTCGGCGTCGGCGCGGCGGATGGAGAGCTCGTAGCCGCGGACGGTGGTCTCGATGGGGTCGCCGAGCGGGGCGACCTTTCGGATGTAGAGCTCGACGCCCTTGGTGATGCCCATGTCCATGATGCGGCGCTTGAGCGGCCCGGAGCCGTTCAGCTTCACGACCCTCAAAGTCTCGCCCACCTTCGCTTCCCTCAGTGTTTTCATTTTACCTCCCCTTTTCACGCAAGCATTATCCGGTTCGCCAGACCGCGGTCGAGGGCGATGCGGCTGTCCTTCACCTGGAGTATCAGGTTCCCGCCGAGCCTGTTCACCACGACGATCTCCTCCCCGACCACAAGGCCCAGCTCCGCGAGATGACGCCTCACCTCGTCCTTGCCGGTTATCTTGAATATCGAATGGGCCTCGCCCAGGTCTGCCATGGAAAGCGGCAGCATACCCGCTCCACCCCTTTCTCGGTTAGCTTTATCTAACAACGGTTAGTTTAATACAACTAACCGCGTTTGTCAAGGCCTGCCGTGAAAAAAACCGCTCTCCGCGAAGTGCTCAAAGATGAGGGTGCAGAAATTGTCCAAAACGCCAAAAAATGCAAATGAGGCTGGACGGCCGTTGACAAATGGGACAAATGTGCTAAAGTGGTACCAGTGCTGGTAACGTTACCGGGAACGTTTTCACTATGGCCCGGGGAGAGTGTGGGAAAATGACTATCAAGGACATCGCAAGGCAGTGCGGAGTTTCGGTGAGCACGGTCTCGCGGGTGCTGAACGACAGGCCGGACGTGAGCCCCATGGTGAGGGCGGCGGTGCTCGAGGCTGTGAGGAGCAGCAACTATGTGCCGAACAACAGCGCAAGAGACCTCGTCAAGATAAGCTCGGACGCCGTGGGCCTGGTCGTGAAGGGCGTGTCGAACCCCTTCTATGCGGACATTATCAAGGCCGTGGAGCGGGAGATAGACGCGGCGGGCTGCACGATGGTTATGCAGCAGATAGACATCTCGGAGGACGAGGTGAACCGCGGCGCGGTGATGGAGCGCGAGAAGAAGCTCCGGGGCATAATTTTCCTCGGCGGGCGCTCGGACTATTCCCCGGAGGAGCTGGGGATCATCACGGTGCCCTTTGTGTGCTGCTCGTTCACGAACAGCTTCGGCACCCTCTCGAGGGGCGAGTATTCGTCGGTGTCGATAGAGGACGGGGAGACGGCGGCGCGTGCGGTGCGCGAGCTTTACCGGCTGGGGCACAGGAGGATAGCGGCGCTCATCTCGGAGCGGGACGACCGCTCGATAAGCGAGCTGAGGTACCGGGGCTATGTGGAGGCGCTGCGCGGCTGCGGCATAGAGCCGGACGAGGCGCTGGCGGCCTGCGCGGGCAGCTTCGGCATGAGGGACGCCTACGAGGCGGCGCTGCGGCTCATAGACTCCGGAGCGGAGTTTTCGGCGATATTCTGCATCTCGGACATGATGGCGATAGCGGCCATAAAGGCGCTGGAGGACAGGGGCCTCAGCGTGCCGGGCGACTGCTCGGTCATAGGCATAGACGGGCTGGAGTTTTCCGAATACACGAGGCCGACTTTGACGACCCTGGTGCAGCCGAGGGAGCGCATGGGCGCGGAGAGCGTCCGCATACTTATGGATATGATAGAGGGCCGCGGCGGCAACCGCCAGGTGATGCTAGAGACGGAGCTTCGGCCCGGGGGCTCGGTGAGAGCCGTTTAGTTCGTATTTTCCGGTAAAATACCGAGGAAATAAATATTAATAGGAGATGTTAAAAGAATGAAGAAGTTTCTTGCAC
>CABVBV010000181.1 GCA_902496595.1 uncultured Eubacteriales bacterium
CTATGCCCGTGCGCCGCGGCGAGGGGTAGTCCTTTATTATCCGCTCGAGCTCCTTTACGATGACGTTCTGGAGCTTCCGGCGGCTGTTCAACGTGGCTTCCAGCTCGGCTATGTCCCGCTCGAGCTCTTCCGTCTCCGCCGTGCGCTTCAGGATGTACTCACGGTTTATGTTCCGCAGCTTTATCTCCGCCACGTACTCGGCCTGGACTTTGTCGATGCCGAAGCCCGCCATGAGGTTCGGCACGACGTCGGCCTCGCGCTCGGTATTTCTTATGATGGCGATGGCCTTGTCTATGTCGAGAAGTATCTTCCCAAGGCCCTGCAGCAGATGCAGCTTCTCCTTCTTGCGGCTCATGTCGAACCAGATGCGCCGCTTCACGCAGTCGAGCCGCCAGGCCGTCCACTCCGAGAGTATCTCCCGCACTCCCATGACTTTGGGAGTGCCCGCGATGAGGATGTTGAAGTTGCAGGCGAAGGAATCCATGAGCGGCGTCGACTTGAAGAGCTTCGCCATGAGCTTTTCCGGGTCGGCCCCGCGCTTCAGGTCGATGGCGAGCTTCAGGCCGCCCAGATCTGTCTCGTCGCGCATATCCGAGATCTCCCTGGCCTTGCCGGCTTTCACCAGCTCCGCGACCTTGTCCATGACGGCCTCCGCCGTGGCGGTGTAGGGGATCTCGTAGATCTCTATGACGTTCTCCTTCGCGTCATAGCGCCAGCGGGAGCGCACCTTGAAGCTGCCGCGGCCAGTCCTGTATATCTCCTCCATGACGCCCGGCTCCATGATGATCTCCCCGCCCGTGGGGAAGTCCGGCGCCGGCAGCGTGGCCATGAGCTCACAGTCCGGGTCGCGGATATAGCTTATCGCCGTCTCGCAGACCTCGGTGAGATTGAAACCGCATATCTGGCTCGCCATGCCGACGGCGATGCCCGTGTTGGCGGACACCAGCACGTTAGGGAACGCGGTCGGCAGCAGCGCCGGCTCCTTCATGCTGCCGTCGTAGTTGTCCACGAAGTCCACCGTGTCCTTGTCTATGTCCCGGAACACCTCGGCGCAGATGGGCGCGAGCTTCGCCTCCGTATATCTCGAAGCGGCGTAGGACATATCCCTCGAGTAGACCTTGCCGAAGTTGCCCTTCGAGTCCACAAAGGGGGTGTTTAGCGCCTCGCAGCCCTTCGCGAGCCTCACCATCGTCTCGTATATCGCGGCGTCTCCGTGAGGGTTCAGCCGCATGGTCTGCCCCACGATGTTCGCCGACTTCGTCCGTGCGCCGGTGAGCAGACCCATCTTGTACATCGTATACAGCAGCTTCCTGTGGCTCGGCTTGAAGCCGTCTATCTCCGGTATCGCCCTCGAGACGATGACGCTCATGGCGTAGGGCATATAGTTCGTCTCGAGCGTCTCGGTTATGGGCTGCTCGAGCACCTCGGCCCGCAGGCCCATGATGTTCTCGTTCGTCTTCCTCTTGTTCTCCGGCTCCTGCGCCGGTTTTTTTCGCGCCATTTATTTTCTTCCGCCTTTGCCTTTTTTCTTCTTGCCCGTCTCGAGGTCGCGGCCGCAGTGCGGACACTCCTTTATCGAGAACAGCTTCTTGATTATAAGCTCGCCGCACCAGGGGCAGCGGCTCCACTTGAGCACTATGGCCATCGTGAACAGCAGCACGACTATCGCCCATATCGCCATGCTCCCAGCCTGCTCCGTTGACGGATCCATTCCGAAAATTCCGATGAAGCACAGCGCAAGCGAGAGCAACAGGCCCACTATCGCGACCTTTTTGACTGTCTTGAAACTCATTCCCTAACCCCCTCAGGATATGTCGGCAAGGTCAAGATACTGACTGCCGAAGTCGGATATGTGCTGCTTTCTGCCCGCAAGATTGTCCCCCAGCAGCAGGTCGAACATCTCGCTCGTGCGCTCCGCGTCCTCCGGCATCACCCGGATGAGCCGCCGCGTCTCAGGGTTCATCGTCGTCAGCCACATCATGTCCGGGTCGTTCTCGCCCAGGCCCTTCGAGCGGCTAATTGAAACCTTCGCCCGGCCTATGCCGTCCAATATCTCGGCCTTCTCACGCTCAGAGTACGCAAACCAGGTCTTGCCGCCCGACTCTATCTCGTACAGCGGCGATTCGGCTATGTACACATAGCCCTCGCGTATCAGCGTCGGCGCGAGCCGGTAGAGCATCGTCAGGATGAGCGTGCGTATCTGAAAACCGTCCACATCCGCGTCGGTGCAGATGATGATCTTGCTCCACCGGAGGCTGTCCAGCTCAAACGCCGGCAGCTCCTTTATGTGCTTCTGCACCTCCACGCCGCAGCCGAGCACCTTTATGAGATCCGTTATTATCTCGCTCTTGAAGATGCGCCCGTAATCGGCTTTCAGGCAGTTGAGTATCTTGCCGCGCACGGGCATGATGCCCTGGAACTCCGCGTCCCGCGAGAGCTTGCAGGCGCCCAGGGCCGAGTCGCCCTCGACGATATATATCTCGCGCTTCGACACGTCGCGGCTGCGGCAGTCCACGAACTTCTGCACCCGGTTCGAGATGTCCATGCTGCCCGTGAGCTTCTTCTTGATGGTCAGCCGGGCCTTCTCCGCCTGCTCGCGGCTGCGCTTGTTCACCAGCACCTGGTCGGCCACCCTGTCCGCCTCGGCCTTGTGCTCGATGAAATACACCTCGAGCTGCGAGCGCAGAAAGTCCGTCATGGCCTCCTGTATGAACCGGTTCGTTATCGCCTTCTTCGTCTGGTTCTCATACGAGGTCTGGGTCGAAAAGCAGTTCGTCACGAGCACCAGGCAGTCGGCCACGTCCTGGAAGCTGATCTTCGACTCATTCTTCTGGTACTTGCCGGTCTTTTTGATGTAGCTGTCGACCGCGCTCACGAAGGCGCTCCTTGCTGCCTTCTCCGGCGCACCGCCGTGCTCCAGGAAGGAGCTGTTGTGGTAATACTCTATCGCATTGACCTTGTTTGAAAAACAGAAGGCCGCCGAGAGCTTGACCTTGTACTCCGGCTTGTCCGCCCTGTCGCGCCCTTTGCGCTCAGCCTGGATGAAGGCAGGGGTCGAGAGCGTGTCCTCCCCCGCTATCTCGCCCACGTAATCCAGGATGCCGTTCTCGTAGACGAAGTCCGTGGTCTCGAACTTCCCCTGTGCGACCTCGTTTTTGAGCCGGAAGGTGACGCCCGCGTTGACTACGGCCTGGCGTTTCAGCGTCTCGGTGTAGTATTCGAGCGGGATATCTATGTCCGTGAAGACCTCGAGGTCGGGCCGCCATTTTATCGTGGTGCCGGTCTTCTTCCTGTCGGCAGGCTCCTCCTCGAGCTTGCCTTTGATGCGGCCCTTTTCAAAGTGGAGCGTGTATTTCTTCCCGTCGCGCCGGACGGTGACGTCCATGTACTCGGACGAGTACTGCGTCGCGCAGGTGCCGAGGCCGTTGAGGCCCAGCGAATACTCGTAGTCGCCGCCCTCGTTGTTGCGGTACTTTCCGCCGGCGTAGAGCTCGCAGAAGACCAGCTCCCAGTTGTATTTCTTCTCCGCCGGGTTCCAGTCCACGGGGCAGCCGCGGCCGAAGTCCTCGCACTCTATGCTCTTGTCGAGAAAGCGCGTAAGTGTTATAATGCTGCCGTTTCCCGCTCTCGCCTCGTCGATGGAGTTCGACAGTATCTCGAACACAGCGTGCTCGCAGCCCTCCAGCCCGTCAGAGCCGAAGATGACGGCCGGGCGCTTGCGCACCCTGTCCTCGCCCTTGAGCTGGGATATGCTCTCGTTCCCGTAGGACTCGGGAGTGTTTCTTGCCATTTGCAGTTTTTCCCTCACATTATCAATATGTTGTAGCGCAAAATTGCATAATTTTACTTATATAGTATAG
>CABVBV010000182.1 GCA_902496595.1 uncultured Eubacteriales bacterium
GAGAAAAAGGACAAGTACTCGATGTTCATGGGCGGCAACTGCCCGCTGCACGAGATAGTCACCGGCGCCGAGGGCAAGCCGAGCCTGCTCATCATCCGCGACTCCTACACCGACAGCCTCATTCCCTTCCTGCTGGACGACTATTCCGAGATCCACGTCCTCGACCTGCGCTACTACCGCGCCAGTCTCAAGAACTACATCGAGCAGTACGACTTCGACCAGGTTCTCGTCTGCTACAGCGTCTACAACTTCAGCACTGACTCGAATATCTTCCTTCTTGGGCTGTAATTACTCACTGTGAGTGAAAGAATAACGGCACGACCCGAATTGGGCCGTGCCGTTTGTTTTATTCATGCCTTTTCAGTCCGCCGGGGTAAACACCATTTTGCAGGACGGGCAATACTGTGCGCGAGCCTTGGCAACCGTAAACATATCAGCTATAGGTCTGTTTGCAAGGCTGCGCAGACGGAACTTGCCCTCATCATCAGGGCGGCCTTTAGAGTCAAGCGGGTAAAACCAAATTGGATAGTTGCTGCACAGCACTCCTTCCACCAGCTCTCCGCCGCAGATCGCGCATTTCATGTCATTTCGCCTCGTGCCTGCCCTTGGGCTGCCTTATCTCTCCGTTGTAGGCCAGGATAGAGACCAGGGCCGCGCCGACTGCCGCGATGGCGTCGATGAAGGCTGAGAACCACAGCGTCGAGAAGCCGAGTCCGGCGATGATGAGGAGCACCAGCTTGACTGCGCCTGCTCCGGCAAGCACAGCTCCAATGAGCATCTTTGAATATCTGGATATCGCTATCGAAAGCGCGATCCTGTCCACATTTCCACCGAAAATCGTCACGTCAGTGCCGACCGGCATTGTCAGCGCCTCAAGTCCGGCCATCGCAACGTCTATATCCGCCGCAGTATGCGAGCCGACAAAGCTCTCTGCGCTGCCGACATACATAAGCTCGCGGCCCTTGACGCAGCCCTGCTTGACATCAGCCAGAAGCGAGCGAACCTTCTCACGGTCGCATTCCGAGTAATACTCCGGTATGCCCAGCGCGGAGGCCGTCCTCGCCGCTGAGTCCCTCGTCTCGTCCGTAAACAGGATTATGCTGTCTACTCCTCCCTGCTTCAGCTCTGCAACTCCGAACTCCGCGTCTTGACGCAGAGAATCGCTCATGACTATTCGTCCGGCATACTCGTCGCCTATCGACAGGTACAGAGAGTAGTCGTCGCTCACGTCGGAATCCGGGACTGAGATGCCCTTAATGGTCATTAGATCCTTGCTGCCGACGCATATCCTGATGCCGTCCACCCTGACCTCCACCCCGCTGCCGGGGATCTCGACGAAGTTCTCGATGAGGTCTATGTATATCGTCTCTCCATAGGCAGCGATCACTGACCTCGCCTGCGCGGTGTTGGAATATGCCAGAGCGTGCGCGGCGATCTTCAGCAGCACTTCCGGCTCCATGCGCTGGGCCTTGATGGCTACTACCTTGGGGCTGCCCTCAGACAGCGTTCCCGCTTTGCTGAAAGCGACGGTACCGACGGAAGAGACTTCATCCATGGCGCTGCATCCGTCAAACACTATGCCGGCCTTCGCCGCACCGCTCATGCTGCTGAGTCTGATCAGAGGTATGGCTATGAACAGAGAGCAGGGGTTCGCTATTACAAGGAACATCGCCGCCCTTCGCACCGCCTCACCCAGAGTCGTGTCCGAAAGCAGCGGAAGGAGCACTATGAGCAATATTGCAAGCACCGTGACAGCCGGAGCAAAATACATCTGCAGCGAGGATAGGGCTTTGGGTATCACCTCTCCCCTTCCGGCGCCGTTTTCAACGCTGTTGTAGAGCGCTCTGGCAGCCGAATCCGCTGCGGTAGAGGTCACTTCACATCTGAGCTCACCACTCAGATTCAGGCTGCCGGATAGGAGCTCGTCCCCTTCCTTGGCCAGCACCTCTCCTCCGAAGTCGCCAAGAGCGCTCCGGTCAAGGCTGGAACGGCCCTCAAGGACAATACAGTCGCACGGAACTCGCTCGCCCGCGCTGATCACAATGCGCTCGCCCACTTGTACGCTGTCCACGTCCACGGATTCGACTTCGCCGTTTTCGTTTATCACATTAGCGTAGTCCTGCTCGCAATAGACGGTATCCAGCACAGTGTGCCTTGTTCTGGTGTAGGCGTAATCTATGAAAATAGTGCCGATCTGGTACAGCAGAACCAGCGCAACTCCCTCGACGGTCGCGCCGAAGCAAAGCGCCAAGACCGCCGAGAGGGTCAGCAGGACTGTCCTGTCCAGATACTTGCCCTCAATAACGCTCAGGACAGCACCCGCGAGTATGTCGTAGCCCGCGATTATCACTGAGAGTATCAGCAGGACAAGCGGCCACGGCTCCGGTATGCTCTTTACGAGCAGTGACACGGCGAACGCGGCGCAGGAGACGATGAGCCTTATGACGAACAAGACGTCGAATTCCGGCGAGCCGGACTTGCAGGCGGATCTGGCATAAGCCTCTCCGCAGCAGCCGCCCGAGCAGCCGAAGCGCCTCCCGATTATACGTTCGAGCAATTCCCTAAAGGTCATCGAACCTCCTCCTTAAAGACCTGGCTTTTTTCTAACTCAGTCGGCCTTGCCGTCGCAGCCCAGGACGTCGACTATCTTGTGCTTCACCATCTCCTTGATGGCGGCACGAGCGGGCTTCAGGTACTGCCTCGGGTCGAAGTCGGCCGGGTGCTCGGCAAAGTATTTCCTTATCGTGGCGGTCATGGCAAGCCTCAGGTCGGAGTCAATGTTGATCTTGCAGACCGCGCTTCTGGCAGCCTGGCGCAGCTGATCCTCAGGCACGCCGATCGCTCCGGGCATATTCCCGCCGTACTTGTTTATCTCGTCAACGAAGTTCTGAGGCACGGACGAGGAACCGTGCAGGACTATCGGGAAACCGGGCAAATTCTTCTCCACCGCCTCGAGCACGTCAAAGCGCAGCTGCGGCTTCGTGCCGGGCTTGAACTTGTAAGCGCCGTGGCTGGTACCGATTGCGATGGCAAGAGAATCGCAGCCCGTCCTCTCGACAAACTCCTGAACCTCCTCGGGTCTCGTATACGACGCGCAGCCCTCGGCGACCTTGACTTCGTCCTCAATGCCGGCCAGCGTGCCCAGCTCCGCCTCAACGACCACGCCGTGGTCATGCGCGTACTCGACGACCTGCCTCGTGATAGCGACATTTTCCTCAAAGGGCTTGGAGCTCGCGTCGATCATGACGGAGGTGAAGCCGCCGTCTATGCAGCTCTTGCAGAGCTCAAAACTGTCGCCATGGTCGAGGTGCAGGCAGATGGGCAGACCGGTCTCGATGACCGCGGCTTCTACGAGCTTCATCAGATAGGTGTGGTTCGCGTAGGCCCTCGCGCCCTTCGATACCTGAAGTATCAGCGGAGCGCGCAGCTCGGAGGCCGCCTCGGTGATGCCCTGGACGATCTCCATGTTGTTGACGTTGAATGCGCCGATGGCGTAGCCGCCGTCATAGGCTTTGCGGAACATTTCCTTGGATGTAACGATGCTCATAAAAATTATCTCCTTTATTCGCGGTAAATTTATGCTATTGCTTATTTATTATATCCCAAACATATGATATAATCAATACAACCTTTTTAAGAATTTAGGGGGTACAACATGGAAAAGACACTCAAAGGAGCCTGCATCATAGGCCAGTCGGGCGGCCCGACCTCTGTTATCAACTCCAGCGCCTACGGCGTTATCAGGACTGCGCTGGACAATGAGGCTATCACGAAGGTCTACGGTGCAGCGCACGGCATCAAGGGCGTCCTTGAGGACAAGCTCTACGACATGGGCGAGGAGGACGCTTACGAGCTCAG